>JAYVXI010000043.1:0-53458 GCA_043785305.1 Limnoglobus sp.
GCCCCCGCCCCCCGCCCCGCCGCCGCCGCCGAATCCGCCGAACAAGGCGATCCCGGCGCCGTTGGGCGGCCCGCCCTGGTTATTATTGTTCGGCCCGCCCAGGCCGCCGCCGCCGCCGCCGATGCCGCCCACGCTCGTCCCGCCGATCGCCTGGTTGCTGAGCAGGGTGCAGCCGAGGATCGTCAGCGCGCCCTGGTTATAGATCGCGCCGCCCAGCCCCGCCGCCCCGCCCCCGCCGCCCCCGCCCGCCCCGCCCACGGCCCGCCCGTCGCGGAGCGTCAGGTTCTGGAGCGTCAGGTTGCCGGCCGCCGTCACCTGGAACAGCCGCAAGTCCCGACTCCCGAGCCGCGTGATCGTCTCCCCGGTCCCCTGGATCGTGACGGGACTGGTGACGATCAGGGCGCTCGGCCCGGCGGGTTGGGGCACCTTCGGGACGCTGATTGAGAAGTTTTGCAAGATCGAGAGGCCGACCGTCCCGCCGCGGACGGACGGGGCGAACACGATGGTATCCGCGTCTGGGGCGGCGTTCGCCAGGTCGATCGCGTCCCGCAAACTGCCGGCGTTGCCATCGCCGAGGGTGGTGACGGTGAACGTCGCAGGCACGTCGCGGCCTTCGAGGAGTTCGACGCCGAGAAACGGTTTGCGTTTCGATTGCCGCGTCTGTGAGAGAGAATTGCGCATCGTTGCCTCGAAAAAGGGAAACTGTTCGACAGAAACAATCGCGCGGATCGGGCAACCCCACGCGATTGTGTTTATCAGACTAATCGGCAACAACGGTAAAGGCAACGGAATTTCTGTTGTGAAATCGGTTGCTTAAAAATGTACAAGTGGTGAACATTCACGTATTCGACAGAGAGCCTCACCCGCCCGCCCGCTTTGCTCTCGCGTCTTCCAGAATCGCTTTCGTCGCGGTCGCGCCGACCCGCGTGACGCCGACTTCGCGGACGGCCATCAGTGTATCGTAGGTTCGCACGCCGCCGGCGGCTTTGACTTGTACCCAGGCGGGGCTGTGTTGCCGCATCAACTTCAAATCGGCAATCGTCGCGCCGCTCTCGGCGTAACCCGTTGAAGTCTTCACCCAGTCCGCTCGCACGTCGCCGCAGATTTTGCAGAGTGCGATTTTGTGCTCGTCCGAGATCAGCGCGTTCTCGAAAATTACCTTCACCTTGGCACCCCGAGCGTGTGCGGCCATCACCACGGCGGCGATGTCGTGCGCCACGTAGTTCCACTCGCCCGACAGGACTTTGCCGATGTTCGCGACCATGTCGAGTTCGGTTGCGCCGTCGTCCATCGCGCGCTCGGCTTCGTACACTTTCACGCCGGTCAGGTGGCCACCGTGCGGGAAGCCGATCGTCGTGCTCGCTTGGACCGTGGAACCCGCGAGGAGCTTCGCGGCCAACTTCACGGCATACGGCTTAATACACACCGAGCCGACGTCGAGTTCGCGAGCCAACAAGCAACCCGCCTCCAGGTCCGCATCGGTCAGTTGCGGTTGCAACAGGGAATGATCGAACATCTTGGCCAGTTCCGCGAGCGTTGGCATGGGTAACCCCTTGGGAATGAGATCGTTTAGATTATTGTCCGATTTGCCCAGCTAACGAACAGGGATCATTCGGTTGTCGCTTGCGTTGGATTGCGGTAGAATTCAATTTAATGAAACCGTCTGTTTATATTGAAACCACCGTACCAAGCTAACTAGCTAGGGAGGGTGAAAAAAGTGAACAATTTGGATGTCTTAGTGGAATTGAGGGCGTGGCGCGATGAGTTCGCACGGTCTCACGCATACGATCTCGCATCGATAGCGAAAGCGCTGAGAGAGTTGGACGCTGCATCCAATGAACGAATTGTGCGAGGTGAGCCTCGACGCCCGATAACGTTGCCACAAAGCAACGGTGCGTACAATTCAAACGCAGAATCTACGAAGGTCTGAATGATTCGCGCACTGACACGACACGCGAAGCATCGGGCCGAGAACTTCGTCGCAAAGGTATCCTCGCACATCGGCGTCGGCGATCGTAAGATAAATTTCAGTAACAACAGCGCTCACCAGATTCGGGACTGCGCGGTATGAACAGGCGGAAGTACATCTTCCCGAACGTCATCGAACTGAACCTTGCGGCCAGTCGATCGTTCGGCGTCAATATCTATCTCATCGATGGCGGGACCGAATACCTACTCATCGACGTCGGGTTGAACGACACGCTCGGCGAGTTGGTCGACCTGATTCGCGAGATGGATTTTCCGCTCTCGAAGTGCAAGATGATCATCGCGTCGCACGCCGATGCGGATCACGTGCAGGCGTTGGCGGCGGCGCGCGAACGATTGAAGACGAAGTCGGCCGCACACGCTCGCGCCGCCACGCTGCTCGAATCGGGCGACGTCATCGAAACGTACGCCTGCATTTCGGCGCAGAACTTCAGCATCCCGATGCCGCCGTGCAAAATCGACCTGAAACTGAAGGACGGCGACACGATCAAAGTCGGCAACCAGAAGCTGCAAGTCTGGCACACGCCGGGCCACACGCAGGGCCAACTGAGCTTCAAGATGGGCAACCTGCTGTTCAGCGGCGACAACATCTACCAAGACTCGTGCGTCGGCGTGATCGACGCCCACCACGGCTCCAACTTGACCGACTACATTACGTCACTCAAGCGGATACTCCACGACGATTCGGAGTTTTTGCTCCCGAGCCACGGGCCGATGTTCCGCCGCGATCCCGCGATCATTCAGAAGGCAATCGACCGCCTCACGCAGTATCAATTCCTCGCGGACTTCGGCACCTGCGCCGTCAGTTGGCCGCTGCAAGAAGAGTGGGAAAAAGCGATCAACGAAGGCCGAATGCCAGATCTCAATTAGCCGCAACGCGCAGACTACTTCCGGAGTGGCCTTGCTGGCTGGCAACATCCGAATTGACGACATGGGGCAAGATGTCCAACTACATTGATATTCCACGCCGCGCGGGTAACACGCGCATTTACTTCGCGTTGGCGATGATCGCACTCCTCGCGATGCTGTTCTTCACGGGGGCGTTTTCGTTCCTGTCGTGGGAGTCGATTCGCGACAACTTGCAAAGCTGGCAGGCGACGACCCGTGCGAATTTGCCGCTCGCGATTGGTGTATTCCTTGCCATCTACATTCTCATCACGTCGCTTTCGATTCCGATTGCGAGTCCGCTATCGCTGCTCGCGGGGGCGCTGTTTGGCCGTTGGCTCGGCACGGCGGTCGTCAGCCTCGGTTCCACGACGGGCGCGTGTGTGGCGTTCCTGTTGTCGCGCTATTTCTTCCGGAATGCGCTCACCTCGCGGCTCGGGGATCGCGGCCTCGCGATGCTCGACGGCATCGAGACAAAAGGGCGATATTACTTGTTCGCGTTGCGGTTGGTTCCTGTGTTTCCGTTCTTCCTCGTCAACATCGGCATGGGCCTGACGCGGATCTCGCTGTTCGCGTTTGCCGCCATTAGCTGGGTCGGCATGTTGCCGGGCACGTTCCTTTATGTGAATGCGGGGACGGCACTCGGTGCCATCGACGAACCGAAAGATCTGCTCGCGCCGTCGACGATCATCGCACTCGCTGCGTTCGGGTTGGTGCCGTTACTTTTGCGTTGGTTGCTGGGGCGGGGAACCACGCGGCGCGAAGTCCTGAAATCCGTCGGCATTGCAGTCATTGTCGTTGCGGTCGCGATGGGGATTCGCATCGCGTTGCGGTACTCGACCGCGCCGGAGATGCTCGTTCCGATCCGCGAATTCTCGAATGCGGAGTACCCCGAAGATCCCGCGTTGCGGTCGGTCCATCATGGCCGTTATAACGGACGTTCGTTGAATCTCGTGCAGCGCGATGCGACGCATTTCGATTTTGTGTTCACGGGGAAAGACGCACACATCGCGCGGATCGCCTTCCGCAACATCGACGTGAGCTTGATGACGCCGAGCCTGCCGGAGTGGGCGAAAGCGGATGCGGGGATTCGCCGGATCGCGCTGACGGACCGCCAATGGAACCGCCAGCAAGTGCGGTTCGAGCCAGCGGAAATCGAGATCGACGGCGGCGACGGCTTCGAGAAAACCGTGCTGGTTTCCGCCGAACTGGCGAAGAACTGCCTGAACGCGGGGCTGTGGGAACTGCTGTTGTTCACGAAGGAAGGTGGCGAAAAAACGCTGTATTACCAAGGCTGGTTCACGTTCCAGCTCGGACAGTATCGCAAACTCTTCGAGCAAAACACTGGCCTGCCGTACTGGCAACACGCCTACTACCTCGAGCACTGGTTCGACCCGGCGGGCACGCCTATTCCTGCCGAGGCGCTTCGCACGGTTGTGAATGAACGCACGGTGCCGACCGCGTACGATCCGCACGAACGCATCATTTCCGGTGGCGAACAGAACCGCAAACGGCGAACGACGATGGCAGAGAACGTCGTCGATTGGGGGGACTTCACCGGCCCGAAAAAGATCCGCTTCGCCGCGTTCATTCCGCCGGGCCGCTACAGTGTCGCGAACCCGTGGAAAAACGAGTTTCGCCGCCTCGACACGTTCCGCGATGCCGTGCTGCGCGATGTGACGTGCCCCGGTTCCACCAAGCCGTTGCACGAACTCGAACTGCGCTTCGATTCGTCGGTGCGACCCGGTGTGTGCCGGTTCATCGTCGGCGGGTTCGATGCCGATGCGCTACCGATCTTGGCGACAAGCGATTACTCCAAAGGACTCTACCGCCCGATGGGTATCGGCGTGCCGCCGTTCTTCCAAACTTACCGCGAAACGCAAGCGAACCCGCCGCACCTCGACCCGTTCTATTGCAATTTACTCGACGAAAACGATCGCTGGATCGACCACCACACGTTCGGCATCGATGGCCCCGTCATGCACCGCGACGAAAAGAACCCGCGCCGCATTCACATCTACATGCTGTCGTACGAACGCCACGCACTCATCGGGCACTGGGTCGTGGAGCGGTAAGACGCAAAGTTTTGTTAGCCCGACGCGCTAGCGAGGAATAGATTACGTGGTTATTGAGCACCGAAAACGACAGAGTTAGTGCTCACCAACCGATGAAGTCAGGAACTGCTGGATGGAGGCCATGCTCGTGGTCCACTCGCTGACCTGGTCTCCGTCCTCGGTTGTCGTTTCCCTGAGTTGTCGGTTCGCAAAACTGCCATCGATCGACAACCACTGCTGTATGTAGCAATCGGTTCCTTCACGATAGGCGATCCAAGCGAAGCGCGGGTCGTGACGGAGGATGACAGTGCGCTCACCTTCAATCAATGCCTGGAGTCGTTCCCGCCAGAGGTTCTCTAGTCCTACGAAATCGTCCGAATGACACGCAAAAACCTCGCGGAAGTCGCCAACCACGATCTCGCCAAGCCGTTCACCGTAGGAGCCAACCTGAGTCGAGAGCAGTCGAATCGCAAACATATATTATCACCGAAGGGATTGTAGCCCCAGGTCGCGTCCGCGCACCTGGGGTAAACAGCGAATTGCAACCGACCCCGAATGGCCCCTTCAAGCGGTGACGTGTTGCGTTTTGTGAGTTTCCATCGCTAGCGCGCGCCAGCGAGGGGAACCCACAAAAATGCACGCGATGTCAGAAACGAGAACATCCCTCGCTAGCGCGTCGGGCTAACGGGATTGAATCTAACCTTGTTGCGGTAAAGAATGATCACTCGGGGACGATGGCTTCGGCTTCGATTTCGACGAGCATATCGGGGTCGATGAGCTTGCTGACTTCGACCATCGTTGTGGCGGGGCGTGTGGTGCCGAAGACTTCGCCGTGGGCTTTGCCGACCTTTTCCCAGTCGGCGATGTTCGTCAGGTAGATGCGGGTGCGGACGACGTGTTCGGGTTTCGCGCCGGCTTTTTCCAGTGCGGAAACGATCGTTTTCAACGCCTGCACGGCCTGTGCGTACGGGTCGCCTTTGCCGACGAGGCCTTCCGGCGTCGATGCGGTACTGCCCGATACGTGAACGAACGGCCCGACGCGCACGGCCCGCGAATAGCCGAGGATCGGCTCCCACTTGCCGCCGGTGCTGATGTTCTCGCGCTTCATGATTTCTCCTTGTTGGATACCAATTCCAGAATATCGGCGAACGCATTCAACGTGCGATCTGGCCCTGCGGCGGTTGGCGATTCTTGGCCGGTTGCGCCTCCGGGTACGAGCCAGACGCGCATTCCGGCGGCCTTGGCCGTGTGGACATCGACCGCCATGTCGCCGATGTAAACCGACTCCGCCACGGTCGTGCCGAGCCACTTCACGCCTTCAAATAACATCGCCGGATCGGGCTTCGGCTTGCCGACATCTTCCGGACCGAGCACGACCGGGAAATACTCGTTTAGCCCGAGATCCTTCACCAATTGTTTCGTGAAACAGACGGCCTTATTGCTGCACACCGCGAGCAAGTACCCGCGCCGGTGAAGTTCGATCACCGTCTCGCGAACGCCCGGAAACAGCTTCGTGCCGGCGGCCATCACCGAGGGATGGTGCGCGTGATACGCGGCGACGGCATCGGCGGTTTCTGCCTGCGGTGCCAGCGTTTGCATGAGGTTCGCCAAGCCGAGGCCGACGTGTTCGCGAACGGTGCTTTCGGGGATTGCGGGCAAGCCGTAGATGCCGCGAACGTGATTCGTACTGGCCGTGATGGCAGCGAAACTGTCCGCGAGCGTGCCGTCGAAATCGAAGAGAACCGCGCGAATCGTCATGTCCAATCTCCGGCGTATCGTGCCGGAGTTATCGTATGAATTTCACGTTGTCTAATCGTGGCGGAGCGCGTCGATCGGGTCGAGCTTTGCGGCACGGCGTGCGGGGTACCAGCCGAAGAGGATGCCGACTCCGACAGAGACGCCGAGCGCGAGGAAGATCGATTTCACGTGGATGATCGCGGGGATGTACAGCGTGCGAATCCAGGTGGCGGTTTCGGGGGCGGAGAGTCGTTCGGCGATGCTGCCGAGCAACCGCGGCGCGGCGGGGACGATGAACACGAACGCCAGTCCGAAGATGACGCCGAGCATTCCACCGACGGCGGTTTGCACCGTGGCTTCGACGAGAAACTGCATCGTGATGTCGCGCTGTTTGCCACCGAGAGCGCGCCGAATGCCGATCTCGCGGGTGCGTTCGGTAACAGTCGCCAACATGATGTTCATGATGCCGATGCCGCCGACCAATAGCGAAATCGACGCGATCAGCACGAGCAGCGACGTGAAGCGTTCCTGCGAACGCTCGGCTTCCTTCAAGCGATCGAGCGGCACCGTGATCGCGAAGTCTTTCTTCGGGTGATCGCCTTCGAGCATCCGCTGAATTTCATTCCCGAACGCCTCGACCTTTTTCCGTCCGTCATCGGTGTCGATGTCCGCATCGACGACGAGCGTGATCTGATTCACTTCGACCGACTCGCCGCTCCGCGAACCGGAGGTACGCACGAACACCGTACTGCCAATGCGACCGCGACAGGTGCTGAAGGGGATGTAAATGTCGTTGTTGTAATCCTCGGCGGCCTGGCTACCACCGCTGCCGCCCGTGGGCATCCGGTCGGCGGCGACGCCGACGATCAGGAAGCGGTGGCCCCGGCACTGGATCGTGTGGCCCATCGGGTCTTCAAATGGGAACAGTTTGTCGGCGGTGCCGGAGCCGAGCACGCAGACGTTCATCGTCTTCGCTTCGTCTTCATCGGTGAGGAATCGCCCCCGCGCAATCGCGATCTTGTTCACGTCGGCGTACTCCGGCGTCGTGGCAACCAGGCGGCTGTTGTGGTTCCGTTCCAGGTAACGCAACTCGGACGGGAACACCCGCATCGGTACCATTCGCACGATGATGTTGCCGAAAGTCGTGAAGCGGTCGTAATCGCGGAATTTCAACCCGTAGTTGGCCACGAACGAACGCGAACTCGTCGCTGAATCGTCGGGCGGTTTGACGCTACGCACGATGATATTCGTCGCACCTTGGCGTTTGATGTCGTCGAGTGCATCTTGCATCGAGCCTTTGCCGAATGCCATGAGCGCGATCACCGACGCCGTGCCGATGACGATGCCGAGCACGGACAGGAGCGCACGAAGTTTGTGCAACCATAGGCTGCGAACGGCGAGGACCGCAGCGCGAACGAGTTTGGTAACCGAGAAGCCGCCACCACCGCGAATGGGAATTGGGGCCGGGGGCACGTCGAAAATGTTCATGCGGTCATCTCCACCAGCGAATCGTTTCGGACGTCGGTTTCGACGCGGCCATCGCGTAACCGGACCACGCGCCGTGCCCATGCCGCAATGTCGTTTTCGTGCGTGACCATGAGGATCGTCTTACCCGCTTTGTTCAGCATCGTCAGCATCTGCATGATCTCGATACTCGTCTTGCTGTCGAGGTTCCCCGTCGGTTCGTCGGCGAGGATCACGTGCGGATCGTTGACCAAACTCCGTGCGATCGCGACGCGCTGTTGCTGGCCGCCGGAGAGTTGCAGCGGGCGGTGATCGAGGCGATCCCCGAGGCCGACCATCTCGGCGAGCGCCACGCAGCGCGCCTTCGTTCGTTCGTCGAGCCGCACGCCCTGATACACCAACGGCAGTTCGATATTTTCGACGACGGTATATTGCGGTAACAAATTATACGCTTGGAAGATGAAGCCGAGATAGGTGCTGCGAATCTCCGAGAGATCGTCGTCCGATAGCCGTGCGACGTCCTCGTTGTTGAGGTAATAATTGCCGCTCGTCGGCCGGTCGAGGCAACCGAGGATGTTCATCAAAGTCGATTTGCCAGAACCCGACGGCCCCATCAGCGCGACGAAGTCGCCTTCGTCGAACGACAAGTTCAACCCCTTCAGCACATGCACCGGCACGTGCCCTTCGAGGAAATAGTCCTTGTACAAGTCCGCAACTTCAACGATGGAAGGCATAGGCAGATCGTCGCAAAACGAATCGGGGAAGGCAGAATCAACAGTTTACCAGAGCGAGTGGCGAGTGGCGAGGAATTAGCCGCGGTTACCGCGTAAAAACGTCGCGTACACCATGGCACCGATGGCGACGAAGCCGACGCCGACGATCGCTTCGGTCCGCTGCGTTTCGCCGATGAACATGTTCATTAAAATTGCGAACAGAATCAGCACGTACACGATCGGCACCACGGGGTAACCGGGGCAGCGGTACGGCAGTGTCGGCGTCAGTTCGCGCTGCGTGCGACGCAGGATGAAGATTGCCGCCACGCCCATCGTCTCGAACGCGGTCGCGCCGACGACGCAGTAATCGCTGAGGATGTCGAACACGGACTTCTTCGCAATAATCAGGCCCGATTCTTTCGCAATTTCTGCGGACACGACAAGTATCATCGCCCACCCGGAGAAGACGACCATCGCGGCAGCGGGCGTGCGGAATTTCGGGTGCAATTCGCGAAGGCGTTTCGGTGCCAGCCCGTCGTCGCTCATCGCGTAAAGCAACCGCGGCGCGACGAGAATGTTCCCGTTGAGCGAACCGAAAACCGAGGTCATGAGGATCAGCGACGCGATCGCGCCGCCGACGTTCCCGAGTAGCCGAACGCAGAACGCGGTCGAGGCGGGCGTGTCTCCGAGTGCCATCATTTCGGTTCGCGAAATGACCGTGTAATACGCCACATTCGCGCCGACATACAGCGCGATGAGCAACAGTACGCCACCGATCAGCGCTCGCGGAATGTTGCGTTGCGGGTCGGTCACTTCCTCAGCCACCGGCGTGATATTCAACCAGCCGTGATACGCCCATTGCACCGCAACGGCGGCGGACCCATACTTCACCCAGTCGATTTGGCTCCAGTCGCTCGGCCAGAACGGCGTCATGTTCGCCGTCGTTGGAGGATGCACGGGCTGCGACACAAAAACGAGAATCGCAATCGGCAGCGCGATGATCGCCAGCAGCGACCCGACCTTGAGCAACGTCAGTACCAGTTGCAGCCTGCCCCCGATTCGCGTTCCGCGAATATTCACTGCCGTCAGCGTGGCGATCGTGAAGAGTGTCGCGACCACCCGCGGCCAACGATCGAACGAGACATCGACCGTTTGCATCAGCAAGTCGTTGAGCGAATCGACGAACATGACCGCGAGCACGCCAATACTCGAGGTGCGAATGATTCCGAAATCGACCCAGCCCCACAAGAACCCCGCCCAGCGCCCGTAACTATCGCGCAGAAACGCATAGTTCCCGCCCGCTTTCGGGATGCGAACCGCGACCTCGGCAATCGTCAGCGCGCCGAACAACGCGAGCAAACCACCGAGCACCCAGACCGACAGTGCGAGGCCAAACTCTGGGCATTCGATCGCCACGTTCCTCGCCTTCTTGAATACCCCCGAGCCAATCACAGTGCCAACCACCACCGCCGCCGCCATCCACGGCCCGAGAACGCGAGGCAATTTTGAAGTCATGAAAGACGTCCGTTAAACGAGCGCGAAACACCGAGAGGTTCGCACAAGGATAGCAGGAGTGCGGGGCAAAGTGGCGCGAAATTTCAACGACCGATGGTGCTGTCACGATTCCGAACCACCCTCCGTTTCCAGTTGCGCCAACTTTACCCGCACTTGGGCCAACGCATCATGTACGGTTCGTAGGTAGAACGTCTTCATGTAACAGGCCGAGATTGAATTGCGTCATCGCCTATTGTTGCGGGTAAGCCACTGTTGTTGCGAATTACAAAGACTTCAAATACTCGATCAGCGCCTTACGCTGGTCTGCGGAGAACTCGGTGTCGCCGTAGTCGTGACCCGCGTTGCTGTTGCCGGGTTGGTTCGTGTCGTAGAGAAAGGTACCCGCCGTGCTGACCAAACCCATGTTTTCCTTGTCGTAGACGCGGCTGCCGACCTGGAACGTCTTCGTGCGCGACGCCGGTTTTTTCAGCAGTTCGTCGATGTTCGGCACCGAACCGTTGTGCAGGTAAGGTGCCGTCGCCCAGATGCCGTTGAGTGGGCGGCCTTTGTAGATGTACCCGACGGGCGCAGCCTCCTTCAACTTCAGCCGACTGCCCGCTTCGCCGAGGACCGACTCGTTGGAAATCGATTCGACGTGGACCGATTCGCCATCGAGCGACTTGAAGCGGTTGAACGCTTCGACGCTATTGGCGAAGGTGAACGTCTTCTTGCCGATGGTCACCTTGAGGTTCTTCAAGTCGCTTTTCCTGTCGAGGATCCCTTCGAGAAATTTCTCGTTTTGCAGTTCGAGCGATTGAAAGCGGCCCGTCAGTTTTTGATCGCCGATCGTGACTTCCGCGCTACCTGCCAACTGGAAGGGAACCGCGAACGTGGCACCGGCTCCGCCGCCGATGAGTACGCGCTGAACCGAGTGAACGAGCAGTTGGCTCTGGTTGGCGGTTTCCTTGAACTTCCGGATCCCTGGGACGTTGATGTACTGTCCCTCGAAATCGCCCGTCTTGGCGACCCGCGTCAGGAAGTTGCTTGCCATCGTCGGGTCGGTGCCGACCGAACTTTCCAGCCACGCTTTCACTTCGCGGTTGGGATTCGTGCGTTCGATCGACTTGTGACACGTGGCGCAGTGCTGGTTGAACAGCGTTTCTCCGCTCGCCCGAAGTGCGTCGTTTATCGGCCCCAACTCCGCTACCGGCCACTGCGGCGACCACAGCGTTCGTATCGAATCCTCGATCTTGATCAGGTTCGGCAAGTTGACCGACGACGGATACCCCTTCGGCAAGATGATGTCTTTTTTGACATCGAACGTGCCGAACACGCCGAGAACCTCGCCGGCATTCCGTCCGAGTGCGCCGATGTGCTTCGTACCGAAAATCAGTTCGCCGAGTTCGTTGTCGTTGTTCGGCGCGGCACCGTTCCACTGGACGAAGTCGTGTTGGGGCGTGTCCCACAGAAACGGATAACTCACGGGGGCGTCGGCGACGAAGTGATTTTCCGGCAGCTTCGCGGCCACGCTGGAAACCTGATTCAGGATCGCGCCGAAGGCATCGACGCGACCGGGGCCATACTTTAGCGCAGAGTTCCGCGAGAGGTTTCGCAAGTTGTACGATTCGCGTACGGCGAGCGATGCTTTCAATTCCGTCATCAACTCGTCGCGTTGCGCATCCGTTGCCGCTGCCCCGAGGACGCTATCGCCGAAGCGTTTGAATTTATCCGCGACTTCGACGGTGTCCTTGAGTGAGGCGGCGAGCGTCGTCTGGAACGTCTCGTAATCGGCGAGCGTCGGCGCGCCGTCGACGAGCAACGATTTGTCGCCTACGACGATCAGTTGCGTGTGGCAGGCCGCACACGTGAGGCCGACGTGTCTATCGTCTTTCGTGAAACCGACCGGCAGGCCATCGGTATTTCCTGGGCCGGGGGTACGGGCGATGTAGCCGAGCTTCTGGATGTTCGCGACATCGAGAAATCGCACGTTGCTGCCCGCTTGCTCGAGTGCGAGAAACCAGCGATACGGCAACAGTTTCGAGCCTTGCGGGGCGTTGTAAAACGTCTCGGATTCGGCATCGGTCCAGTTTTGGAGGAGCGTTTTCACCGAGACCGCGCCGGGCGGCGGAATGATGTTTCGTGGGTTCTGCGCCGAAATGTCAGCCGTCGCCAGACACGGCAACAGCATCGCTAACAAGAGAGGTAAACGCTTCATGTAAGACCCCCGTAATCGAGATGTGACGTTACCGAAGACCGCGTCGCTGACCATTCCACGCACAATAGATATAACGCTAACAGAACCGACTTCGGGCCAAAGATTTCTGAACGGGTAGCGGAATCCTATTGGGCAAAACATGCGACTGACCGCTCTGTTACTCACCTTCGCTTTCACCATGCCGTTGCTGGCGCAATCGCCGACGCCGCTGACGACGGGCGAATACGTGAAGAAGGCGACGCGGGCCGATGCGGTCCGCGCGACGTTGGCGTCGTTCGGCGTGCCGAACCTCGAAGGCGACTGGCAGTTTGCAGGGCCGTTCGACAACACTAGCGGTGCGGGTTTCGATGCGGTCTACGCGCCGGAGAAGGACAAAACGGTCGACCCGAAAGCGATGTACGTCGGTAAGAACGGGCAGACGTTCGGTTGGAAGCCGCTGCCGAACTTCACACTCGGGAAGGTCTACGACCTCGCGAAGCTATTCCCGAAGGACAAAAACGATGCCTGCGTGTACCTGTTCCTCGAATTTCAATCGAAAGTGAACGCACGCCTGCCGATCTCGCTCGGCAGCGACGACACGCTCAGCGTGTTCTCGCAGGGCCAGCGAATTTTGCACGAAAACTACACACGCCCGGCGGCACCCGATCAAGATTCGACCTTAATAAAAGTATTCGAAGGAAAGAACCAACTCCTCATTAAAGTCTGTCAATCGACTGGCGGGTGGGAAGTCTATGTGAATCCCGAACTACCCGAGTATATGCCCGAGAAAATCCTCAAACAACTCGACAAGGATTTTGCGCGAAGTTCTACGAATTCACCGGCGTCGGGTGGATCGAACGAGGCGAAATTTTACAAGGTCACGACGCTCAATACGCCACCCGATTGCGTACTCGAAGTCGGTGGCCTCGCGCTGCGTCCGGATGGCAAACTCCTCGCGTGTACGCGGCGCGGCGAAGTCTGGCTCGTGCATAATCCCGCATCGGACGACCCGAGCCAAATCCGCTTCACCCGCTTCGCGACGGGCCTGCACGAGGCACTCGGTATGTATGTCGAGAACGACAACAACGTGTATGTGGTGCAGCGCCCCGAACTCTCGAAGCTCATCGACCGCAATGGCGATGGCGTGGCCGATGAGTACGTCACCGTTTCCGATAAATGGGGTGTATCGGGCGACTACCACGAATTCGCATTCGGACCGGCGCGGCACAAGAACGGCGACTTCTTCATCACGCTCAACGTCGGCTTCGGTGGCGGGCATCAATCGAAATCGCCGTGGCGCGGCTGGTGCGTCAAAATCGACCCGAAGACGGGCGAACTCGAACCGTGGGCGTACGGGTTGCGCTCGCCGAACGGCATCAATTTCAGCCCGGAAGGCGAATTATTCTATTGCGACAACCAAGGCGAGTGGGTCGCCACGAACAAGATGCACCATCTGAAAAAGGGCAAGTTCTACGGCCATCAAGCCGGGCTGAAGTGGGTCAAGGACTCGCCGTTCGCGGGCAAAGTCAACGACAAAGTTCCGTTCGGCATGATGTACGACGGCCAGCCCGCACCAGGCAAAAAAGTGCCGAAGGGAATGCCCGAAGTCGATCCGCCGTGCATCTGGTTTCCGTACGGTCGCATGGGACAATCGGTAACCGAACCAGTCTGGGACACCACGAAAGGCCAGTTCGGGCCATTCGCGGGGCAGTGCTTCGTCGGCGACCAAACCCGCTCGATGGTGATGCGCGTCGCATTGGAGAAAGTCGGCGATATTCACCAAGGGGCGTGCTTCCCGTTTCGCGCGGGGTTGCAGTGCGGCGCGAACCGCATCGCCTTCGCGCCCGATGGCAGTATGTACGTCGGCCAGACGAGCCGCGGCTGGGGTTCGGTCGGCGGTAAACCGTACGGATTGCAGCGCATCAACTTCACAAATAATCTGCCGTTCGAGATCCACACCATGACCGTCACCAAGGATGGCTTCGACTTGAACTTTACGAAACCGGTCGACTTGAAGACTGTACGAAACGCGACCGCGTACTCCATGAAATCGTTCACGTATGTCTACACGAGTCAGTACGGCTATCCGGAGACGGATACCCAGGGCGAGAAACTCGAAGTGACCAGCGTATCGACGGACGGTAAAACGGTATCGCTCGCGGTGCCGGGCCGCCGAATCGGCCGCGTCTACGATCTCAAACTGAACGACGTACGCTCCGCCGACGGCGACGATTTACTGCACACCGAGGCGTACTACACGCTCAACGCGATCCGGAAGTGAAGAATGCCCAGGGGTACGACGAAACGTCTAACCCTGGGCTGTACGATGAAACCCCGTTGGGGTAAGTGCATAGCGATCCATTACCGAGGATTCTCCATGACGCCGCTACCTCTGCTCTGTTCGTTCCTGCTGCTCGCGCAACCTGCCGCCGTGCCGTCGCGCGAACTCATTCCGCTATGGAGCGGGAAAGTACCGCACGCAGTCGTCGATAGTGCGTCGGACATACCGAGCATCATGGTGTATCCCGCTACGAAGCCGAACGGTGCGGCAATCGTCGTTTGTCCCGGTGGCGGGTATGGCTTTCTCGCGGACGATCACGAAGGCAAACAAGTGGCCGAATACTTCAACGCGCTCGGCGTGCATGCCTTCGTGTTGAAGTACCGCATCGTGCAGAAGGATCGTCCCGGCCCGTTGCACCCCGCACCGCTCGAAGATGCCCAACGCGCGATTCGCACCGTGCGGGCCAAGGCGAAAGACCTCGGAATCGACGTTCATCGCGTCGGCATCATCGGCTTCTCGGCGGGCGGCCACCTCGCGAGTTCCGCCGGTACGCACTTCGACGAAGGCAACAAAGATGCGGAGGACGCGATCGACAAACAAAGCTGTCGGCCCGATTTTCTCGTACTCGGCTACCCGGTGATTTCCTTCGAGGACGACGCCACGCACAAAGGTTCGCGAACGAATCTGATCGGTGCCGAACCCGATGCGAAACTGATCGAATATTATTCGAGTGACAAGCAGGTGACAGCGAAGACACCGCCGACGTTCCTCTTCCACACGAGCGCCGACACGGCGGTGCTACCAGAGAACGCGATACGGTTTTATTTGGCACTGAAGAAGGCAAAAGTGCCGGTGGAACTGCACATGTACGAAAAAGGCCGGCACGGCGTCGGGTTGGGCCGCGACCCCAAATGGACCGGCGGCGAAACCTCCGTAGCCACCTGGCCCGACCGCCTCAGCGAATGGTTGACGCACCGCGAGTTGTTGAAGGCCAAGTAGGAAGAAAATTCCTGCGTTCCTATCAGACGGGGTACTCGTTGTAGACGGTTTCGATGCGGGCGGCGGAGCCTTCAAAGGCTTCGATCAGGACCGGATCGTAGCGTCCGGCGCACTCGGTGACGATCGTTCGCATGGCGCGGGAGTGCGTGAGTGCGGGGCGGTACGGGCGGCGCGAACGTAGGCTGTCGTAGACCGATGCGATCGCCACCACTCGCGCGGAAAGCGGAATTTCCGTGCCCGCGATCCGCTCGGGATAACCTAAGCCGTCCCAGCGTTCGTGGTGCCCGAGGATGAGTTCCGAAGCCAGCGATACGCAACCCGTTTCGCTCGGGAATTTGTCCGCCAACCCGGCGATAATCTCCGCTCCGATTACGGGATGCGTCTCCATTATCTGGCGTTCGTCTTCGTCGAGCTTGCCCGGTTTCAGCGTCAATCCGCCGGGAATCACCAGTAATCCGATGTCGAACAGCGATGCCGACGCCGCGAGCATCGTTAGGTAGCTGCTGTCTTTGAGGCGAGCATACTCGCCGGTACCCGCTACTTTTTGCGACATTGCCCGAACGTACCGCGCGATGCGGGAACGGAACCCCGGTGCGAGGAATCCCGCTTCGACGATCAACCGCGAAAGCGTGACCGTCATGAGATCCCACGAGTTCGTCGTCGGTGCGGGGCGAATCGCCGGTGCGGGTGTGCGCGTGAGTTCGTTCATGCCGAGCCGCATCGTTTCCATCGTCAACACGCGGCGGCCATGCACCGTGTCGCGTCGTCCGAGTAGCGCGCGAATCCGCGAACGCAGTTCGATCGGCGTGAACGGCTTCGTCAGAAAATCGTCCGCGCCGACCGACACCAACCCGCTGAGTACCGCCACCGGGACCGTGCCCGAAATGACGAGAATCATCACCGGTTGATCGACGTTCATGCGGCGCACGCCGGAGATGAGTTCGGCCGCCGAGCAACCTTCGGGGTTCGCTTCGAGCACCAATAAATCGAACGGATATTTCTCCAGTGCCGCACGCGCTTCAATACCGGTTTTCGCTTCGACGATTTCAAATTCGCCTGCCAGCAAGCTGTTGACGAGCGTTCGCGACATCGCATCGGGGTCGACGATCAGTACGCGCGTGCGGTCGGACAGGCCGTTCGTGGTCGCTTGCGATTTCGGCGTCCAGCGCGTGAATGGCTCGAGTGCCGTCGCGACATCCGCCGCCGTTTGGTAGCGCCGATCGGGGTCGACTTGCAACAATTGCAGGATCATTTCCGCGAGATCCGAAGGCAGTTCGGCCCGCGTTTGGCGAATATCTGGCGGTGCCGCGGTCAGACGGCGGCTGAGGTCGCTGACGGGATTTCCCGTTTCCGGATACGGCTCGCGACCGGTCAGCGCCCAGAACATCGACGCACCGAGCGCGAACAAATCCGCACGGCCATCGACCGCGTGCGGGTCGCGCGCCTGCTCCGGTGCCATATAGCCCACGGTGCCGAGTAACGTCCCCGGTTCGGTCATTTGGTGCGTCGGGTGGAGTGCCAACCCGAAGTCGAGAAGCTTCGCACGCCAGTCGGTCGTGACGATGATATTGCTCGGTTTCAAGTCGCGGTGAACGAGGCCGTGCTTGTGCGCCTCGGACAACGCCTCCGCAATCTGTCGAAACACATCCGCCGCTTTTGGCACCGAAAGTGGGCCGTGATTGCGAACGTACGCATCGAGGTCTTGCCCCGGAACGTACTCCATCACGAAGTAATCGATCGTTCGCGGATGGTTCGCATCGCCGCTGATATGCCGACCCGCATCGAGGCAGGCAACGATATTCGGGTGGCGCAGCCGTGCTACGGAACGCGATTCGGCATAGAAGCGGTGCAACAGTCGTGGGCTTTTTTCGAGCATCTGCGTCGTCGTTTTAATCGCAACCTGTCGGCGTAACAGCGTATGTTCCGCCAGGTACACGATGCCCATCCCGCCGCGACCGATCTCATCGAGAATCCGGTACGAGCCGAGCCGCGCTTGATCGCCACGGCCGACTTTCGTCAGTTCCGCCTGATATTCGGTCAGCAAATGAAAGTCGACGAGCCGGTCGATCATCGATTCGATCGTCGGGCTATCGCAGACGAGCGATTTCGACAGCGGTGCCAATTCATCCCATTCTTCCGGCATGACGAGCGAATTGTCGAGTAGCCAATTCAGCATCAACATCATCGGGGTATTGACGTCGATCGCCGCGAGGAGATCGACCTCCCCGGTGAGTTGCTGTGCTTCGGAAATCGGCGTGAGTGTCATTGCATTACCAATGGAGAAAGCATCGTAGTGGGGCACGAAACGCGAGTTCCTGCCTATCATGAATCGAAGCAAAACCGCTGAAAGTTGCCTTCGATACCCGAGTAACGCAAAAGTTTTACTCGCATATTCGATAACGACTCAGGCGAAGGATGAAGTTCCGTTCTAAGTCAAAAAACCGAGGGTACGTCATGCAGGGGAACTCATCCGGTAGTTTTCGCAACACCGCAAATCTCTCGGCAGCGAAGAAGCTGGCCGCAACGATGCCCGATGTCCGTGCCGATGTCGTTAGCGATGTCATCGCCCGAATCGCGAGCGGCGAAATACTGAGCAAGAAAGCCGCCGTCGAAACGGCACGGGCGATTTTAACTGGTGGCGAACGCTTCGCACGTCGTTAATCCTTTCGCGCGGAGAAGCTCGCCCAACGTGAACATCGCGTGGCTGAGCAATCGGGAAATTCGCGAGGGCGACAGCTTCATCACGATGCTCATTTCCTTCAAACGTAGCTCTTCGCGATAGTACAACGACACGGCTAATCGCTCGCGCGGCGGCAGTTGCTCGAGCGATTCCGCTAACTGCGCGATCGCTTCCTCGCGTTCCATATTCGCATCGGGTGGGGCCACATTCCCTGCCGGAGCGAGGCCGCCGGGCTGTGCGGTTTGCTCCCAAGAGATCATCTTGTTGAACCGCTCTGCTGCCAAAGTCTCGGAGACTTCATCGAGTGTCAGCCCGGTGGCAGTAGCCAAATCTTCGACCGTCGTGGGGGCGGCTAATGTCCGGTGCGCTTTGCGAATGAGGGTCACTCGCTCGAGCATGTGCTGGGGGAGCGGGCTGTTGCGGCGGAGTTCGTCGAGGATCGAACCGCGTATGCGGAGATAGGCGAAGGTCTTAAACTGCGCATTCCGCGACGGGTCGAATTTTCCTGCCGCTTCGACCAGACCGAGCACGCCCGCCGACTCCAAATTGTCCACATCGACTTCCGGTGGCAACATCGCGGCCAACCGGCCGACGACCTGTTTCACAATCGACATGTGCGACAAAATTCGCTCGTTGCGAATCGACAAGTCGGCGACGTGTGGGCACACGTGCGGGGCGTCACTATTCACGGGGGCGATCCTTGAATGAGGCGAGCCAAAACCCATTTGCGAACAGCGTGGGTTACGTTTGGGCAGGACCGGTCGAACCGGCGAATGTAAGGTAGAACGCGGAATGGGAATATGTGTCAGCCGAATCGATACAACCGTACGCAAGAAGTTTAAGATTCGTGCGGGTCTCGCGATTTTCGCCCGTCACTCTTAGGAAGTGTTTGCATTTTCAGACGCGGGCAATCATTCCCAGTTACTTTCGTGCCGCGCGGCAGTCGTTGAAGTCGCCTGTCATTCCACTGTCGCACGACGATTAATGGCACGCTCGCAACAAATACCGTTTTCGATACTTACCCGCAAAAATCGCGGCGAGTCTTCGATCTGCTCTTTATCCCGGCGTTGTGAATTCCTATTTGCGAGCGGTGTCGCCGCCCATGATTGCCACCGATCACGAACTCGATGAAATCGTCAAAGACTTTCTCGTGGAAAGCTACGAGAACCTCGTGCGCCTCGATGCGGACTTCCTCACGCTCGAAAAACATCCGACCGACGAGCCGACATTGGCGCGCGTGTTCCGCACCATTCACACGATCAAAGGCACCTGCGGTTTCTTCGGATTTCACAAGTTGGAAACCGTCAGCCACGTCGGCGAGAATCTACTCAGCCAACTGCGCGATGGCGCAATTCGTCTGAGTCCAACCATCGCCACCGCACTGCTAAAACTCGTCGACGCGATCCGCACGATCCTTCAGCAAATCGAAACGACGGGCATCGAAGGCGATGGAGATTACACGCCACTCGTCGATACGCTCACGCGGTTGATGAATGGCACGACGGACAGCCCGCCGACAGTTGTGGAATCCGAACCCGTCTACGCAGTGGCACCGACGGGCGGCCTCGCCGATACGACCATCCGCGTCGATGTCGCGCTCATCGACAAGCTCATGACACTCGTCGGCGAACTCGTTCTCGCCCGCAATCAGATCCAACAATTCGCTCTGAAACTGGGCGATGCACCGTTCGCGCGCAGCGTGCAACGGCTGAACGCGATCACCGGCGAACTGCAAGAAGGCGTCATGAAAACGCGGATGCAGCCCGTCGGCCACATCTGGGATCGCTTCCCACGCATCGTCCGCGATCTGGCGGCGCAGTGCGGCAAACAGGTTCGATTGGAACTCGAAGGCAAGGACACCGAACTCGACCGCAGCATCGTCGAAGCGATCAAAGATCCACTCGCGCACATCGTGCGAAACGCGATCGATCACGGCATCGAACTACCCGCCGTTCGTGTTGCGCGCGGTAAACCCGCCGAAGGCTGTTTGCGAATGCGGGCGTTCCACGAAGGCGGCCACGTCATCATCGAAATCCGCGACGATGGTGGCGGGATTCCCCCGGCGAAAGTGAAAGCAAAAGCGATCGAGAAGGGCCTCATCACGCTCGAACAGGCCGCGAAGATGTCCGACGCCGAGGCGATTTTGCTCGTCTGTACCCCCGGTTTTTCGACGGTCGATGCCGTCACGAATTTGTCTGGGCGCGGCGTCGGGATGGATGTCGTCAAAACGAACATCGAAGCGATCGGTGGTACGCTCGACATCGATAGCATCGCCGAATGCGGTACCACGATTCGCGTGAAAATTCCACTCACGCTGGCGATCATACCCGCACTCATCGTCGAAAGTGGTGACGACCGGTACGCGATCCCGCAGATCCATTTACGCGAAGTCGTACGGCTGAAAATCGACTACCGAACAGCGCAAATCGAGTACGTTCACAACGCACCGGTGTATCGCCTACGCGGTCGATTATTGCCGCTCGCGTTCTTACGCGAACAACTCGAATTGCCCGATTGCGAAGCGGAAACGGCGTATATCGCGGTGCTGCAAACCGATGGTCGCCAGTTCGGGTTGGTCGTCGATGCCGTCTCCGATTCGCAAGAGATCGTCGTAAAACCGCTCGGCCCCGATTTGAAAACGCTCGGCATTTACGCAGGAGCCACGATCCTCGGTGACGGCCGGGTGTCACTCATCCTCGACGTACTCGGACTCGCGACGCGGGCCGGTCTCCACGAGATCGAAGAGACATCGAATCCATCCGTATCGACATCGACCGGTGTGCAAACGTTACTCGTCCTCGGCATGGGCGAACGTCGCCTCGCGATACCGATGCGGCACATCGCTCGGCTCGAGAAAATCGCCGTTCGTGCGATCGAGCGAGCCGGTGATTGGGAAGTCGTACAGTATCGCGGCGAGATCCTGCCACTCGTCCGGTTCGCGCAACTTTTGAATGGAGTGTCAACGGCGACACCCGATGCGGATTTGGCGGTGGCGGTGTACTCGGTCGCAGGTAGGCTCATCGGCCTCGTGGCGGATCGCATCATCGACATCGTCGAAACGACGGTAGAACTTCGACCCACTGCCGTGCGGCCCGGCGTCCTCGGCACGGCGGTCATTCAGCAGCGCGTTACTGAAATCATCGACGTACCGGCTTTGCTCGAGTGCGGGAGTTACGCCTGATGTCAACCACCTGTCAGCTCTGTACGTTCGTGCTCGACCGACGCTGGTTCGCGGTCCCCGTCGACGACGTTCAAGAGGTGCTTCGCTTTCAAGAAATGACGCGAGTTCCGCTTGCCCCAAAGGCGATTTTCGGCCTCATCAATCTGCGCGGGCGAATTGTCCCAGCCATCGATTTGCGCACGCGGCTCGAACTTCCCCCACGTGCGGAAGGTTGCCGACCGATGAACGTCGTCGTGCGAACAATCGACGGCCCGAAGGCGTTACTCGTCGATGAAATCGGCGATGTACTCGAACTAGCGAACGATGCATTCGAGCCGCCACCGCACACCGTTCGCGGTCCCGCACGCGACCTCATTCGCGGGACTTACAAACGAACGGACGCACTCATTCACGTGTTAGACGTGTCCAAAACCGTAACGTGTGGCACGCACACAAATTAGTATTCGCCCCTGGAGTTTCTGAAAATGTTATCGTTGCCTCGACTACCGTTTCGACGCCTCCGCACGAAATTAACGCTGCTGTTCGTCGCGCTAGCAGTCGTTCCGCTACTGGCGAGCGGCTACGTGGCCGACCTGCGAAACCGGTCCGATACGCGCGAGCGATCTGGCGTGAATCTTCAGAATCGCGCCGAAGCGGCCGCGATGCAACTCGACCGATTGCTATTCGAACGCTACGGCGATGCTCAGGCATTCGCGTTCAACCCGATGGCGCGCGGCAAACCGGAAGACGTGTCGAAGGCTGCCGATTATTACATGACGGCATACGGATTTTACGATCTCCTCGTCGTCGCCGATGCCAACGGTCGCATCCTGGCAACGAACACCGTCGACCATCTGGGCAAGCCGATTTCCACGAAGAATCTCGTCGGCCAGAGCGTGTCCGATGAAACTTGGTTCCGCGATTGTATCAACGGACAAGTCAAGCGAGGCGATTCGTTCGAGCAAGATCTAACCGAAGATAAATTGGTTGCGGAGGTGTATCGCACGCGGGGCTTATCGCTCACGTTTGCCGCACCGATTTACGACGAAACCGGAAAAGTCGTTCGCGTCTGGTCGTCGCGCGTTTCGTGGGAACGGGCAGTCACTTCTACGCTAAAAAACCTACGCGACGAATTTGAACTCTCGAAACAGACATCCGAAACGCAGCTCGTTTCAAAGTCCGGAATCGTCCTCGACGACTACGATCCGAAGGCGATTCTCAGCTACAACATTGCAGGAGCGGGACTCGAAGCCGCCAAGCTCGGAACTGCGGGTGGTAAAGGTTACACGATCGAACGGCACAATCGCAAACCGATCGACACGATTAACGGTTACGCCACGACGCGAGGATTTTCGGATTACAAAGGCTTCGGTTGGACGGTACTCGTACGCCAAGACACGCGAGAAGCATTCGCCACGATCGATGCCGTGCGAATGAACATGCTGGGCATGTGCGGTATCGCGATTTTCATCGTTGCCGTCATTTCGTTCTGGCAAGCATCGTTAATTGCAAAACCGATGGTGCAGACGGCGGACGTGCTCCAACAGTTCGCCGACGGCGACCTCACCGCACACGCACCCGTTGAAACCAAGGACGAAATCGGCCGCATGGCCATCGCAGCAAACAGTGCGATTAGTAGCATTCGCCACGTGATCGGCACGGATCACGTCGACTGGAAGGACGTTGCGGCCGCACAGAAAATCGCAATTGAAGCGAGCGAAGACATCGTCGTACTCGGCCTCTTGCTCGAAGCCGTCTCGCGGGCCAGGACAATCGAAGAAGCGATTCGCAGCACACTCGAAACGATTCGGAGTGCGTACCGCTGGAGTTACGGCTCCTATTGGTCGATCGATCCGAAGGATAATGTACTGCGATTCGTACATGAGTCCGGAACAGTGAACGACGAGTTTCGTCGGACGACGCGCGAGACAGTGGTTCGCGAAGGCGACGGTCTGAACGGGCGATGTTGGCGCAGCCGCGATGTCTTTTACACGCCAGATCTGGGTCAGATTTCCGATTGCCCACGTCGCTCCATCGCGATGCGGTTGGGTATCAAATCGGGTGTTGCAATCCCGATCAGCGCGAGTGGGAAGGTGATTGCTACTCTCGATTTCTTCATGTCCAACGGTGATGCGATTACCGAATCGCGGCTCGATACGTTGCGAAAAATCGCCACACTCGTATCGTTCACAATCAGCCGTTACGAAGCGGCACGAACGCAATCGATGGTGGAAAATGCCCCGACGGCAATCCTGTACGCCGACGCACAGGGACGCATTCAGTTCGTCAATCCGGCGGCGATCTCCTTATTTGAACGGGTGGCCAAACACTTGCCGTTCCCGGCAAATCGAGCGATTGGCGAATCGATCGAACCGCTTGGAAAACTGTCCGAACACCCGCGCCAGAGCCTGATCGACCCGAACGGGATGCCGATTAAAACGAACCTACGACTCGGTACGGACGTGATCGAAACGTCGGTCAATGCAATCTATGGCCAAGACAAAATTTACCTCGGCATCATGGTCTCGATGGAAATCGTCACGGAGAAACTCGCTGCCGAAGAACGCGAACGACAGATGATCGACCAGATGAAAACGGTGCTAGGAAAGGTTGCGGAGAATTCGAATGGCTTACTGTCCGCCGGGCAGGATCTCGCAGTGGTCAGCCACCAGATGAGTGCCGCAGCCGAAGAAACGTCCGCACAATCGATCGTCGTTTCCGCAGCCGCCGAGCAAGTGAGTGCGAACGTCACGACGGTCGTAACGGCCGTCGACGAAATGAACGCGAGCATCAACGAGATCGCCAAGAATGCGAACGAAGCGGCGAAAATTGCGTCGACGGCGGTGGTGGCCGCGGGCAAAGCGAACGCCACCGTGACGAAACTCGGCGCGAGCAGCGCCGAAATTGGCCAGGTAATCAAGGTGATTACGTCAATCGCGCAACAAACGAATTTGCTCGCACTCAACGCGACGATCGAAGCCGCCCGCGCCGGGGAAGCCGGCAAAGGCTTCGCGGTTGTGGCCACCGAAGTCAAAGAACTCGCGAAAGAAACTGCGAAGGCGACCGAAGACATTAGCCAAAAGATCGAAGCGATCCAGCGCGACACACGTGGGGCCATCGACGCGATTGCTCTCATCACCGAGACGATTTACCGCATTAGCGACATCTCGAACACGATTGCATCGGCAGTCGAGGAACAGACCGCGACATCGGTGGAGATTAGCCGAAACGTCTCCGAAGCGGCGAAGGGCACGGCGGAAATCGCGCAGAATATTACATCGGTCGCACAGGCGGCGGGCGATACGTCCGAAGGGGCAACGGGGGCGCAAAAGGCGGGCGAACGCCTCGTCGACATGGCCGCCGAGTTGCAACATTTGGTCGCGCAGTTTCAGCATTTAGGCACCGGGCGCGATGCGACACCGGCGGTCAGTTCGGCCACGCCGCCACCCGTTTCGACCTTTGCTACCAAGCGTTTATTGCCCGCGATCTCGCGATCGAACGCAAATGGGGTTCGGACTTAATACTCGTCTACAACGGAGGTTGGTACGATGCGTGCGTTGGTAATCGACGACTCGAAAGTGATGCGGAGCATCCTTTGCAACATGCTCAAAAAGCTCGGCTACGAGACGATCGAAGCCGGGGACGGCAAGGCCGCACTCGATGTGCTCGGGCCGCCGGGGCAGTTCGATCTGGCCATGGTCGACTGGAACATGCCTGAGATGAACGGGTTTGAATTCTTGCTCGCGGTGCGGGCCGATCCGGAGCGTGCGGACCTTCGCATTGTGATGGTGACGACGGAAACTGAGACGTACCAAATGACTCGCGCGCTCGCCGCTGGGGCGAACGAATACGTGATGAAGCCGTTCTCGCGGGAAGTCCTCGCCGAGAAGCTTTCGCTGCTCCTTGCGACTGCCGCCGTCTGAGGAACCCGTGAGCAAAATTCGCGTTTTGATCGTCGATGACTCGGTCGTCGTGCGAAAAATTGTGGCCGACGTATTGTCGACCGACCCCGAACTGGAAGTAGCCGCCGTGGCTGCGAACGGTCGGATCGGCCTCGCGAAGTTCGCGCAATTGCAACCGGACATCGTCACGCTCGATGTCGAAATGCCGGACATGGACGGGCTGGAAATGCTGGCCGCGATCCGGCGGATCGACCCCGCAGTGCCGATCATCATGTTCAGTTCGCAAACCGAACGCGGGGCGAAAACGACACTCGAAGCTCTGTCGCGTGGGGCAACGGATTACGTGACGAAACCGACGAACGTCGGCAATCTCGCGGAAGCCCAGCAACGGATTCGCGAGGAGTTAATCCCACGAATCAAAGCGTTTTGCCGCAAGGTGATCGCTTCGCCCGTTCGTACAATTACCGGTTCGGGACCGATCCGGAATGTGCCGCGCACGCTAACCGAACGCCCCGCAACGGTGTTGGCTATCGGCTGTTCGACGGGCGGGCCAAACGCGCTGCGTGCGATATTATCCGACTGGAAAGCCGACCTGCCGGTGCCCGTTGTGATCGTGCAACACATGCCGCCGGTGTTCACGAAACAACTCGCCGTCAGCCTCACGAACTGGACGGGTTTGAACGTAACCGAGGCAAGCGATGGCGACAAAGTCGTGGCGGGCGGGATCTACATCGCGCCGGGTGACAACCACATGACAGTCGTTCGACGACCCACGGGTGTGTTCGTGAAACTCGAACGCACGCCACCGGTGAATGCGTGTCGCCCTGCCGTCGATATCTTGTTTCAATCGGTCGCCGAGGCTTACGGATCAGGCACGATCGCGGCCGTCCTTACCGGAATGGGCCGGGATGGGCTACGCGGCTGCGATGCGATTCGGCAACGCGGCGGGCGCATCGTCGTGCAAGATGAAGCGACGAGCGTCGTCTGGGGAATGCCCGGCTCGGTCGCAACGGCAGGCTTAGCCGATGCGATTCTGCCACTCGGCCGCATCGGCACCGAACTCGATCTGCGCGTGCGGGCCAGCCGTCGCGCCCTCGTTGCCGTGGGGGTGTAACCATGCGAAACCTCGACGCGATTGGCACCGAAGATTTCGATCGCATCCGCACGATGGTCCGTCAGCAAACGGGCATCGTGCTCGAAGACAGCAAGCGATATTTAATCGAGTCGCGACTGTCGATTTTGGTGCGCAAGGAAGGGATCGAGTCGGTCGATGCACTGTTGAACAAGCTGCGTGGCGGTGGCTCTTCGTGCGAATTGCGTGGGAAAATCGTCGAAGCGATGACGACGAACGAAACGAGTTTCTTCCGCGATGGTCACCCGTTCGAGGCACTGCGTCGGTTTGTGATCCCGGAGCTAATGCGGCTTCGTGCGAAGGAGAAACGGTTGCGGATCTGGTGTGCGGCGGCCTCGACGGGGCAAGAGCCGTACAGCCTCGCAATGCTATTACGGGAACAGTTTACCGCGTCGCTTCTCGGTTGGAACGTGCAGATACACGCGACGGATTTTTCACCGGCGGTACTCGATGTCGCCCGGTGTGGACGGTTCAATGCCATCGAGATGAGTCGCGGACTGACAATGCCGTATCAGTCGAAGTATTTCCGCCAAATCGATGCCGCGTGGGAGATTCACGAGAGCATCCGCGCGATGATTGAGTTCCGCCAACTGAACCTAATCGGCACGTGGCCCGCGATGCTGCCGTACGATCTGATCTTGTTGCGGAACGTGCTAATTTATTTTGATCTTGCGACGAAACAGTCGGTGCTGCGGCACGCGAAAACGGTACTGCGCAGCGATGGGTATCTGTTCCTCGGCGGGGCCGAGACGACGCTGAATATCGATGCGGGTTACAGTCGGGAAACGGTCGGGGATTCGGTTTGTTACAGGCCACGCGGTTAATTTTCATACACACTACGTTCGGTATTAGGGGTTGAATATGGCTATCGGTGCGCAGGAAGTCCGACTGTTTATCGCAGAAATTTGGCAGTTGATTTTGTGTCAGGACGTCGAACCTTCGGCGGAACCTGTTGGTTCGTGGCCGGAGAGTTTGCTCGGTTGCGTACAGATCACAGGGGCGTGGCGCGGCACAGTTTCGATTGAGATGCCGACCTCGTTAGCACGCCGATTGACGGCAACGATGATGGCGCTCGACGACCCGAGCGAAGCAACGCCGGACCTCGTGAAGGACGCGCTCGGCGAACTCGTGAACATGTTTGGGGGGAACGTGAAAGCGGTTCTGCCACCGCCGTGTTACTTATCGTTGCCCGCCGTCGGATCGGGTGGTGGAGGCGAAATCGAAGGCGTGCTGCGGCGCAATCTCGTCGATATTGGCTTCATTTCTGGCACGGAAACCTTCCGCGCCTGTATCTCGCAAGTCGAGTTCGACGACCAACTCCCCATCTTGATCGCACCGAAACTGCAACCGCACCGCGTGAAGTCGCACCGTACTACGAACGGCACGAGCCTGTTACAACAGAGCGATTCGATGCTGATGAAAGTGCGATAACTCAGCGCCGCAGCGGCAGGCGTAAGCGGAAGCGGCTGCCGCCCGGTAGTCCTTCGGCGGTCAGGTCGCCGCCGTGTTCGCGCAACACTTTTCGGCTGACGGGCAAGCCGAGGCCGGTCCCGCGATTACCCTTCGTGCTCACGAACGGTTTGAAAATCTCTTCGACTTTGTCGGCGGGTATGCCCGGTCCGTTGTCGGTCACATCGAGTTCGATCCACTGCCCATCTTCGGCTAATCGCAACGACACTTCGAGCCGTGCCACCGGTTGATCTTCGATGGCGTCGATTGCATTACCGACGATGTTCAGGAGCGCGCGGTGGATGCCTTCGGGGTCGCACATCACGGGTGGGAACGACACTGGCGGCACGAACGAGAGGGTGATTCCGCGTTCGGTTAGGCGGCCTTTTACGATCTCCAAAACGTCTTCGATCAACTTCACAGCATCGATCGTTTGGATGCTCGGCTCGCGCTCTTTGGAGAAATTTAACATGTCGAGAATCAGTTCGTCGATCCGCGCCTGATTCTTCTCGACGAGCGTCCAGCCCTTCGTTAGAAGCTCGCGATCCCCATCGAGGCCCATGCGCACCATGCTCGCACCGAAGCGGACGCCCTGCATGATGTTCTTAATATGGTGCGACATACCCGCGATGGTCTGCCCGACGGCGGCGAGTCGCTCGGCGTTCACCAGTGCCTGATAGTATCGCGTTTCTTCGACCGCGAGTGCCGACTGGTGCGCGATGGCGACGGCGAGTTGCAGGTGGTCGTCGGTGAATTTCGGCGCGGCCGATCCGCCGCTGTGCGTATCGAGGAAGATCGCGCCGACCATCTCGTGACGGCCGCACATCGGCACGCAAAGTACCTCGCGGATGTGGTGCCGCGCGATGCTCTCGCCGCCGCGGAACCGGTCGTCGGTTGCGGCGTCAGAAACGAGAATTCCCTTCCGCTCGCGCATGACGTATTCGACGACAGTTCGGCTGACGCTGAAAGTTTTCGGTGTGCTGCCATCGCGCGCCCGCACCGCCTTCGGCATCGCCACGCCCGTCTCGGCATCGACGATCATGAAACAGCCTTGATCGGCGTCGGCAGTGTGCAAGATCAGGCTCATGATTCGTTCGAGCAATTCATCGACATCGAGGATATTACTCACGGCGTTCGCGGCCTCATACATCACCGCAAGATTCGCCAACCGCGACCGTAGCCAGTCGGTGTTCGCGCGGGTCGGATCGCTGAGGATCGCGGTACCGACGTCGGCGGGGATGCTGCGCAAAATGCTCGATTGAAATGCGCGATCTGGCTCGAAAGACAGGCGAATCGCGGCGGTATCGTCGTTTTCGGTTGGCGTGTGCGAATCGGCAAAGAGTAGGATGGTTTCGCCGAGTGCGATGCGATCGCCGGGCCGCAAGTCGGCCGATTGCACGAGGCGATCGTTGAGGTGCGTACCGTTACCGCTGCCGAGATCGACGAGGCGATAACCCGAGCCGGATTTACGCAGTTCGAGGTGCTTCCGCGAGATGCGCGTATCGTGCAGGTGGATCGCATTCGTGGAGTGCCGCCCGATGCCCACGACCGCGCCCGCCAGATCGAACTGCTTGCCACGATCCGCACCTTTGACCACGACGAGCCGGGGCATGATGGGACTCCGTTTTCACTTCTTCTCGCGTTTCGTCGGCACGAACTGCGTGATGTCGAGGCCATCTTTCCCGAGGAATGAATCGAGTATATCGACGCGGCCCCGGCCTTTCATGCCGAGTAGCACGCGGCCCATTTCTTCCCACCAGATGCCCGCGAGAATGTCCGGGTTCGTCGCCTTTAATCGCTCGTACTGTTCGAGGCGTTTGCGAAAGGCGTCGGCGTCGGCGAGTGCCAAACTTTCGCGTTCGAGCTTGTACGACGACGATTGTTGTTCGAGCCGAAACTGCAAGGACTGCACTTCGCGGAGGCGTTGACTGGCTTCTTGCTGCGCCTGATTTTCCTTCGTGCGAATGCTCGTTTGTGCTTGATTGACAGCCTCAAACGCATCGCGAACTTCGGCAGGTGCGCCGAGGAAATCGACGCTGATCCGCTGCAAGACGATGCCCAGACGGTGCGATACGATCCGTTCGGGCAGGCGCTCCATGGCCCAGCGAGGCAACTCGGCGCGGCCCGTTAATAGGACTTCATCGACGGTTCGGGCACCGACCCATTCGCCTGCAACGGTCTCGGCTTCGCGGCCTAGAATCGCATCGACGCGGTCGCGCCCCGCCAGATAGCGTTCGAGTTCGCCATCGCGTTCGTCGATCGCATATTCGAGGACGAGCTTCACGTTCGCGAGGTTTTGATCGCCGGTTAGCAGTTGGCCCACGGGCGTTGCGGAAGTGTCGTCGAGGGCATCGGGCGAGTAGCCGACATCGAGTTGGATATTGCGGATCGCGATGCGGTCGACGCGGTCGAAACCCCACGGCAAGCCCACCCACAACCCCGCCCCTGGACGCGCCACGACGCGGCCAAACCGCGTCACCACCGCACGTTCCTCGGGGCGTATCTGCGCTACACCCGTTGCCAGGTACGCAAGCACGATCAGCACCAAAATCGTTCGCCAACGTCGCATGGGATGCCGAGGGATTGAGGACAACTTCGTTCGGCGAAACACCAAGAAATCATACGCGGTTTGGACAATCTTTGGCAGTAGCCCCGTCGAAACGGCCAAATCGCAGCGCAATCTGTGGACGAGTTACTTCGCGTACCAGGCGATGAGTTTCGGCAGTTCGGCCTTTACTGTTAGGACTTTCATCGCCCAGGCTTGCTTGCCGGAGCCGAGCATGGGGTTGAATCCGAAGTTGTCGTCGACGATGCGCACGGCGGCTTGTACCGCTTCCAGTGGCGGTTTGCCACCCGCGACGAATAGACGGGCGAGCCACATGGCGGCGGGGTAGGTCAGCATGAGCGCCTCGAAGCCGAGCCAGTACGATTGGTCGAAGTTCGTTCGCCCGCAGAACTGGAGCGATTCGAGTTTCACGCGATAGAAGCGTGCGAACAACTCGTCGACTTCCGGTGGTAGTGTGCCGAGCGGTTTTTCGGCGTCGGCGAACGTGACGGCTTCGTTCAGGTGGCCGTGAACTTTCGGCACGCGGCCCACTCCGAGCGCGAAGCGATAGCCCGCGATGCCACGCCCCCACGCGCTCCGCTTTGCCATGTCCCCCGCGTTCAACCCGACGTCTTTTCGCGCGTACACCGCCGCGATCTGCCGGAACAACACGCGACCCGCCCAACCCGGTTTCGCTGGGTGTGCGGGCAACTCTTCGCCGACGATCACGCTCGTCAGTTCGAGAAACTCGGTCAAGCGTGCGCCGGTGATTTTCTCGAAACTCGACTTCTTACAAAGCTCCATCAGCGCGAGCGCGTGTCGCAACTTGCGTTCGATCGGCACTCCGGGCGCGATTAAGATGTTCGTTAATGCCGCCGTGATTCGCAGCAGATCGGCCCACGGAACGGCCTGCCCCGGCTGGAGTGGCGGCGCGGGAAGATCGCCGGGCGTCTTCTTATCGACCTCGACGAGTGCTGCATATTCGCGTGCCTCGGCAGCCTGATCGCGCATCGGTCGCCCGAGATTTTGCAACGCCGATGGGCACGCGAAACGGACGCCCACCCGCCAATGATCTCCGGCGGGCACCATCACGAATGGGTAGACGCGGCACGGCATCGGCTTGGCCGCCGAACCGAACTTCGCATGAATGCGGCAGCGATTATCCGCACCGAGGAACACGCAACCGCCATCGGGCCGATGGTTCAACCGAAATCGCTGTTCGGACTTGTCCCACGCGAAGAACTCGACCTCGGCCAGGTCCGGTTCGGCGTGCCAGTTTTGCGCTTCGATCTTCGCTTTTTCCGCATCCGAAACGTGGACGGCATACGTGCGGCAACAGTCCGAGCAACCGTGACAGTCCCAGTTTTGTACGATCGGCAACGAACGAACCGGCATCGGCATGGGGGAGCCTCACTTCGAAGGCGTGATGTAAAACATCACGAAGAATTTCTGCACATCCCGCGAATCGGGCGGCAGGAACGCGCCTTCGACTGCAGTAACGAAGATGCGTTCGCGAACTCGGTACACGCGGACCGAGCGGGTACTCGCGCGGTCCGCGAGGCTAATCACATACTCGCGGCAAACGTGATTCTGTTGCGAGGCCGGCTTGTCGCTGACGAGCGTGCCGTTCGTGGCGGCGGTTAGGCCCTTTTTCACTTCGTCGAAAAAGCGATCGTCCGTCGCGCCCTTCAGCGTGTCTGGCGGTGGCCCATCCGCCAAAAAATAGATGTCCGCGTTGGCGACGGCACCCGCAGATCGAAATGTGCGCAGCTTCCAACCGGCAATCAACTCGGCACCGTCGGCCTTCATCTCGACCGGCACTTGTGCAGCGTACGATTTGTCCGGCGGGCTGAATTTCATCCAGTTGTCGTTGCCTTGGCCGAACCCTTTACGGATCGATTCGATCCACTCGATTTTCAAAAAGTACAAGCTGCCCGCGAGGAAGTACCCGACGAGCAACAGTGCGAAGATGCCTTTAATCCGCGTCGAAAACTTCCAGTCGGCGGAGAGCACGACGCCGAGGCAGAGGCCCGAAAAACCGACGGCGATGGCCACGGGTAACGCGAACGTGAAGAACGATTCTTTCCCCGAAAGCAACGGCCCGAGCAACCACAACAGCGGCACCCCGAACGGCAACAATGCCAGCCCGACGAGCATACTCTTCGGCCCGCTATTGGGCATCGGCGCGTCGGGGTCGATGTGGCGAATCGGGTAAACGACGGGGATCGTTCTGGCTGGCGATTGTGCCAACTCGACTGGGTTCGCGGTGAACGGACGGGAGCAAAGCGGGCACGCCACGCCCCGACCGATCGCCGTTTCGGGCACGCGGGAAAGGCCATCGCAATGCGGGCAGCGGACAGCGGTATTCATGATTTTAGAATAGCGGAGGAATCGTCAGCCGCGACGAAAAACCGGATTTCACGACGCGATCGAGGACGGCTTCTGTCGGTCGCAGCGTTCAGAATAGAATACGCATGGAGTTTACCACCGAGGTCTCGTTTATGTTGAGCAACGGCGCGGGTTGGTACTGTCTATGATATTGCCCCGGCTACTTCGCGAACGGACGTTCCGCTCGTTGCGACACCGCGATTATCGACTCTACTTCTACGGTCAGCTCGTGTCGTTTATCGGCTCGTGGGTGCAAAATACCGCACTCATGTGGCTCGTCTACGACACGACCGGCGACCCGCGTTGGCCTGCCTGGATCCTCATCGCGCAAGTCGGGCCGACGCTCTTTCTCGGCACGCTCGGCGGGGCCGTTGCCGACCGTTACCCGAAACGCTCGATCATCGTGGCCACGCAAATCGGCTTCCTGGCGAACGCGATGTTGCTCTGCTTTCTGGTTGCGACCGACATCACGTCGCCATTTTTGTTTCTCGGCATTCAACTGGTCAGCGGTGTGATTCAAGCGTTCGACTTGCCCGCACGGCTCGCGTTCGTACCGGAGTTGGTGCCGCGAGAAGATCTCGTCAACGCGGTCGGACTGAATTCACTACTGTTCAACTCCGCGCGATCGATCGGTCCCGCGATAGCCGGAGGCGTATTCTTTCTCGCGGCGCTTCTTTTGCAGCACGGCTATTTACCCGGCTCGCGCGTTGCGACACTCGGTGCAATCTGGTGCTTTACGTTGAACGCTTTCAGTTTTGCGGCGGTGTTGGTGGCGCTGCGTAAAATCGAACGCGGTCGCACGGTGTCGCCGAAATCGACGAAGGGGAAAGACTCGTTCTGGGCGGGGTTTCAATATCTGAAACGCGAACCGGCGTTGGCGGCGCTCCTCGGGCTGACTGGCTTTTTCTGCGTGTTCGCGTGGCCGATCCTGACGCTGTTGCCGCCGTATACGCGCCTAATTTTGGGCGAAGCCGAGCGGACTTACAGCTTATTGCTCAGCGCATTCGGTGGCGGCGCACTCGTCGGCGCGCTCGCCACGGCGACATTTGCGAACGACCGTCGCAGTGGCCGATTCTTGCTGTTCGGTGCCGCAACCAGCCTCGTCGGCGTAGTCGGCCTTGCGATGACAGTCGCATTTCCGATGGCGGTCGTTTGCTGCATACTGATGGGTTTCGGAATGGTGCTTTACCTATCGACGGCCCAATCGACGATGCAGACGAGTGCGCCGAACCATTCGCGCGGCAAAGTGATGGCACTCTGGGCAATGATGCTCAGTGGCAGCAGTCTGCCCGGCCACCCGACCGCCGGGGCACTCGCCGCCAGCGTGCCGGTGTCCACCGTGCTGTTCGGAATGGCCGCCGGCATCGCCCTGGCAATGTTCGGCCTAACAGTCTTGGTGATGAGCGGAAAGCTACGCGCGACAGGGAAATCGGGCGAGTAAGTGGCGCGTTCAATCCCCGTTTAGCCGCGCCGCGTAATCATCGGAGCGAAGCGCGGGCCGGACAGGCTGCGCAAAGTATCTGTGGCGGCGCTACAACCCGAATCCCCGCGTGAACCCCCACGACCAACAGCGAGCGCGACAACTCGGGCATCGCCTCCTCGCGAACGCAAGATACTCCACCATCTCCAAAGTAAACTTGACCACCATCACCCCAACGACTGTAAGCACCAACCCGATAACCACCGCAACGACACCGACCCACCACGGAGCCTCGACCGGATCGGCCGGGGCGGGTCGCTCGCCGACCCAGATGCGGAGGCCACGGGCGGCCCCGGCGATGCACCCGAAGTTTAGAATCAGGAGGAAAGCCAGGTAAATGCCGCATGTCGCCGTCGGTAAGCAACCCCGCGCCTCCTCATGCTTGCAGATTCGGCAGCGATAGATCACGCTTTTGCTTCTCTTACCGAATGGACCCAGCTCAGCCGCAACGGAGTTGTTGGAGCTATGACCTTGGAAAACTGGCCCACGCCGTGCTACTTCTTTGCAGCCAGTTTCTTGAGAGTCGTAATCATGACTGGCGACCCTTTCTTCGTGACAAATTCCTCCGGCCTACACACGCTCGTTCCGTCACCATTCATGCACATCTTGAAGATATCTCCATCGAGGGTGTAGATGCCTCTGTAAATTTGCTTGCCGTCATCAGTAGTAATGGTGATCTGTTTCGGGTCGCGGGTGTCGTCCAGTTTGAACTGGGAGGTACTGTACCCGACTTGACCGTGCTTATCCCCCTTGAAGAACATCTCTTTTGCGAACGTGCTCTTCCACTCGTCCAACTGATCCTCTCTTTTAACGACCAGGATCCCCAGGTCGAGAGAAAGGATTTGCCAGTTGCCTTGAAGCTTGTCCTTGTCGGATTCGCCACGCTGTCCTGCGGCGGCTTTCGCGTTCGCGTCCTTTTTCTCCGGAACGGGCTGTTGGCCTGCGACTGGCGGAATGAACGTTAAAGCACCCACGATGCAGCACGAGACGAACAGAACCGTCATCGAATTCCTGATGTTGAATGCGATCATAGTTGACAGACCCTTCCATGAGAGTGATAGAGAGATTTATCGTGGATGGCTTCATAGCCGCAGAACAGTGTTTATCCTTATTCCTGCGTAGGATAAATATCTCGCACTGAACTGAAATGAGATATTACCGACATTCCGAACATCGTGTCAAGAATGTTCTTCCATTCCGCGTTTAGCCGCGCCGTGTAGTTTTCGGAGCGAAGCGCGGGGCGGAGGGTAACGGGGGGTAACGGGGACAGAGACGGCCGATTCTGCCGAGTCCCGCGCTTGGAAACCGGCTCGCAATTTTCATTCCGTATCGCCGTCGCCGCAGATCGCACTACGCTGAAAACAGAGGTTAGTTTCGCCCGATTCTTTCCGATTGCGAGCTACTGAATGTCCGTTGCTGTTGCGGCGTCGCCGCTCGTTCACTTGTTGCGTGCGTTCGGGTGGAACCTCGGCAAAGTCGCTCCTTCGCAAACGGAATCGACGGCCCTCGAAGCGGCGGGTGTGACCGATCCGACGGTGCAGCGGTATGCGGCGTGGCGACGGAGTTTGTTGCTGGTCGCATTCGTGCCGACGTTTCTGGCGTTCGCGTTGGCGGGCATCGACACCTTCGCAAGTGGGTTCGGCGAATTGACGAAACTCGGCGTCGGGTTGGAGATCGCGTGGCTGGTGGCTGCGGCGGGTTTGACCATCGCGTGCCTCGCCGGTGTCATTTCCTGGAAGCGGCCCGGCAGAATGTCCAGCCTGTTGGCGGCCGCGTGGGCGATGGCGTTCCTGTTACCGTTCGTGTATGCGCTGCTGCCGGCGAACGCGATTTATCACGTTCAGGACATCGCCGCGACATTGCCCGTTGTCAAGTCGCCCATACCCGCAGCGAAAGCCAAACCCGCCAAAGCGGCGATGCCCGACGATGACGACGAAGAGGCCGACGACGAAGTCGAACTGGCTGTAACCATCGATCCGGTCAAGCTCGAAAAGTTGCAGGCGATGGAGGAACTCGCGGTCGAGTTCGTGCTTTCCGGCAGTGGCTATTTGCTGTTGCTGCCCGCCGTCATGTCGCTGATTCCCGGTGCGGTGAACGGCTGTTTGCGGATCAAGGCGCTAGTCCCTGCCGCGCAACTGCCCGGCTGGTTGCTCGTCTGTGCGGCACCGGCGTTCTTGCTGTTCTGGATGGTCATCCTCGTGCTTGCGAATCATGCCGCCCGCAGCCCGTTGCTCGTCTTCGGCGTGTTGCTGTGGGCCGGCGCACCGATCTGGTATTCGCTTTGGGGCAAGGTGTTCGTGCAATCGCAGATCGGCGCGAGCGAGGCGGCACGCATCGGTCGCGTCAAAAAGCTCGTGCTGTTAACGACGCTGATTGGCATCGGTTTGCTGCTCGCGTTTATGCTGACATCGAAGGTCGTCGGGCTGAATATCGTCGGGTTCGAGCGGGGCAAAGCCGTATCGACGAAGATCGCCGAACTCAGCGACACCGACGACGAAGTGAGCCTGGAAGACGTGCAAACCGCACTCGCCGAATCGAAATCGTTCGTCTACGCATTCGACCTCTCCTCGTGGCGGTTCGTGGTCGACTTCCTCGCCAAGCTGTTGGTAGTGACCGCCGTGTTCGCGGACTTCGTATTGCGTGCCACACTTTCCGCATGGAAGAACGACCGGTCGCTACGAGCCAGCAGCGGTTCGGCCGCCTACGATGCCACCGCCGCCGCCGCCGCCGCAATCGTTTTTGAACCGGTGATAATCACGAAGGCGGGAAGTTAGCGGCCGGAAATTCCGCTTGACACGCCGGAACGAAACGGCATACCCTGCCAAATGTCTTGCTCTCATGGATGGGAGTGGGAAGTTCTGCCGCACCCACGGAAGGGGTACGAATGACGGAATCGCTGTTCTGGCCTGGCCGTCGTGCGCTCGTTCTCGGGTGCGAAACCAATCTCGGTTGCGGCGTCGTGCAGGCGGTTGTTGCCAATGGCGGTGCGGTTTCGGTGTTTGCGACCGAACTGCCTGCGGATTCCCACTTTATTCAGCGTCGGCTCTACGAATCGTCGTGCGTGGTGCGCGGCTCGTGGGACGATCTCGGCCCCCTTCAACGATTGCTCGCCGTTCACGAAATCGATGCGATTCTCACCTGCGATCCGCAGCATATTACGACGCACCGACTGCTGCGAACGGTTGCCACCGCGCGGCCAAATGCCACGGTCACGGTGGCGTGCGACGGTCGTAGCGGGACGTTGCCGAATTTTCGCACCTCGGCCACGAACGGCCTGCGCGTCGCGTTCGTTCGCTGGCCGAACTGGGGCGATGCCTACGAAGCCGCAACCGTCGAAATGGCCGTGACCGCATTACTCGACGCCACCGAGGCGATCGCGCGAATCGACGCGATACCCGTCAACGGGTTATGGTCCGCAATCCCCAGGATGGGGAACGAAGCCGTGCGGAAAGTCGCGTAAATGTGGGACACGTTTTTAACGTGCCATTCTCTACCTACAAAAGCACGTTAAAAACGTGCTCCACATCAACCGGAGATATATATGAGCGATCCGATTGTTTTCGACAAAGCGGACTGGCATTCCGATGGTGAGTTCCCAGACGACCTCGACGCATATCAGGCGTTCGTACACACCGGCTTATACCTCGGTTGGATAATCGACACGGGACTATGCAGCGAGGAATTCCTCGACGATTCAGTAGATGAAATCGGCGAATTCAAGGCTCGCAAAATGACCGGCCCAGGCGTTTATCAGTCTGTCGACGGTGTGTTCATGGACGAGATGCTCAGCCCAGAAGGGATCGAGTTCACGGAAGCCTACTTCGACTTCGAGAAAGGCAAGTACATCCCCGACTACGAAAAGCTGTTCTTAGGCGAATTGCCGACAATGTATCACGTACAGGACACGTGGGAGAACTACGACCTGCTCAAATCGCAGATCGACAAGCGGTTCGCAGCATGGCGAAAGAAACGCGGTTCGGCATGATTGTTGGTAGTGAATCGAAGTAGAAGAAAATCGCTGCAATTCGACGTCAGGGAGGACGACACGATGAGCCACTTGATTTTGGGCGTTACGGGTCAGATTGGCGGAAACTTAGCTTCCGAGTGCGAACTGCGGCAGCAGCCGTTCCAGGGAACGTGGTATCGCTGGCCGCAGAACGATGCGACGCCGTTGGACGTCCGCGATGCGGAAGCGGTGGCGGGGTTGATCGCCGAGTGTCAGCCCGAAGTGGTCTACCTCGTGGCCGGGATGACGCAGATCGATTACGCCGAAACCGACCGCGATGAGTGCCATGCCATCAACGGCACCGGTGCCGAAAACGTGGCGATGGCGTGCGTCCAACACCGCGCGAAACTGGTGTACGTTTCCTCGTCGCACGTCTTCGGCGAATGCCCGACGTCCCGCAAGGAAGACAGCCCGACTGCCGCGCTGAACGTCTACGGGAAGTCCGTCGTTTATGCAGAAAATGCGATCCGTGCGGCGCTACCGGAACAGCATCTGATCGTTCGCACGAGTCATGTCTACGGGCCGGAAGAGCGAGCGAAGAACCCCGCTTTGCACGCGGTTCGCCGACTGTCGGATCGCCGCAAAATCCGTGCGGCGATGGATCGCCATTGCCAGCCGACGTACGGGCCAGACCTCGCTGCCGCGATCTTCGATCTCGTCAAGCACGATTGCGTCGGCACCTATCACGCGGTCGGCCCGGACAAGATGACCGAGTATGCGTTCGCGTCGATGGTAGCGTTCCTCAACGGCTACGATTCGGATGACGTCGAAGCCGTGAGCGCCGTCGAACTCGGCGAAGAAGCGACGCGATCCCGTACGTTGTGGCTCGATCGCGCGAAGATGCGTTCCGAACTGGGTGCGAAGGCGTTCCGCAGTGTCGGCGAGGGGCTTCGGCATCTCCGCGATGCGGAAATGATCCCCGCCGCCCGTCAGCTTCGGGCCGCTTGATATAACGTCTCCCACACACTCGATTGACACGGTGGGAACGGATATGCCTCTCACACTGGCCGAGCGGTTGGCACAATACGCCACCGCGCTTTCCTACGATCGCCTCACGACGACGGCCATTCACGAAACGAAACGCCGCATCATCGACTCGTTCGCGACTGCCGTCGGGGCGATGCCGAGCGAAGTGTACGCGATTGCCCGCAAGTGCGCATTGCGCGTGTCGGCGGAGCCGGGGGCCACGCTCCTCGGTGGTGGGCGATCCAGCCCCGAGTGGGCCACGTTCGTCAATGGGTTGCTGATTCGGTACCTCGACTTCAACGACACGTATTTGTCCAAAGAACCGGCGCACCCGAGCGATAACCTGGCAGCCGTGTTCGGCGTCGGCGAATCGGCGGGTGCCGACGGCAAAGCGATGATCGTCGCGGCGGTTCTCGCATACGAAATCCAGTGCCGGTTCTGCGATGCGGCCAGCCTTCGCAAACACGGCATCGACCACGTCACGTACGGAGCGATTTCCTCCGCCGTCGCCGCCGCGAAACTGATGCAACTCTCGACGAGTGCCATCGTTCACACCATCGGCTTGGCGGGAGTGTGCAACGTCGCGCTTCGGCAAACGCGGTCGGGCGAACTGAGCATGTGGAAGGGCTGCGCGTTTGCGAATGCCGCCCGCAACGGTACCTTCGCCGCGATGCTGGCCGCCGAAGGCATGACCGGCCCCGCCCCGCTGTTCGAGGGCGACCTCGGGTTCTTCCCGCTCGTCACCCGCGAGACATTCGACCCCGCGCCGTTCGGTGCCGAAGCGGGCAACACCGATGGCTTCATGATTAACAAAACTTACATCAAATATTGGCCGGCGGAGTATCACTCGCAGAGCGCGATCGACGCGGCGATTCAGCTACGCGCGCAACTCGGCGGCGATATTTCCCGAGTGGCGAAGATCGACATTCACACCTTCGAGGCGAGCTACAACATCATCGGGAAGTACAAGGAAGCGTGGGCACCGAAGACCCGCGAGACGGCCGACCACAGCTTGCCGTATTGCACGGCGGCGGCGCTCTACGATGGCGATGTCGCGCTGAGTACCTTCGACGAATCGCGGTTCACCGATCCCGCACTCGTGGCGTTTACGAGTAAGGTCCAGATCCACCACGATACCGCGCTCGATTCCCGTTACCCGCACGGCATCCCGAACCGAATCACACTGACGTTGAGCGACGGTCGCACGTTGCAAAAGGAAGTCGAGTTCCCGCGCGGCCACGCCGGCAACCCGATGACCGATGCCGAGGTCGAAGCGAAATTTCGCAGCACGGTCGAACCGAAGTACGGCGCGAAACGAGCGAGCGATATTCTCGCAAGATGTTGGGATTTCGAGAACCTCACCGGCGCGACGGAACTGCTGAAGATGTTCGACGGGGCCAGGTAATTCGCGATAGGGGTCGCGCCCTAATCGGCACGACCCTTGCCTGCATCACTTTCCTACGTTCCGCAACTCTCCCCATCCGCCGTTCTTGACTTGCGTTCGGCGCACGAGCATTTACAATCCTTCTGTAGATGCCACAAATACCCGACTCCTCGAATCGATCCATGCTCGGCATGTGAGGCTAACATGGCGCAGACGTATACGCTCGAAGAAGCTGCCCAACGACTGAGCGTGCCGGTCGAGGAATTCAAACGACGTTTGAAAACCGACTGGAAAACGATCCGGTCGTTCCGCGATGGCCCCACGCTCCGGTTCCGGGCCGCCGACATCGACGAACTCGCGCGATCCCTCGGCGAAGCGAGCGATCCGGGTTTGCAACTCGGCAAGCCGGGGTCCGCTCCCACGTCGTCGAACGAATTTCTGTTGCCCGACGATCTTTCGCCACTCGATGGCTCCAGCGAAGACATTTTCTCCGTCGCGGCCGGTGACTCCGGTAAGTCGAAGAAGCCGAAATCCGGTTCGGACAGCGATGTTCGCCTCGAAAAAACCGGTGCGGTCGATAACGACGACAGTTCCGAACTGAACTTGTTGACCGAGGAAATTTCGCTCGATCTGAGCGGGCCGGGCAGTAGCGCGATCTTGCGTTCGGGTGGCAGTGGAGCGAGACTCGGCGTTCCGAAGTCCGGGCCGAATCTTTCGGGGCCGGCTTCATCGACCAAAATTCCCGGTCCGCCCGCTTCCAACGATCTCATGGGCGGCGATAGCAGTAGCGAATTCGAACTGAGCCTCGATGCCGACAGCGATTCGTTCGAGTTGCAACTCAACGACGATGCCAGCGAGGAAATCGACCTGGGTGGCTCGGTCGAGCGTGCCGTGCCGGGTCGAAAAGGACAGAGCGGAATCAACCTCGGCAAGCCCGCCGACAGCGGCGTGTCGCTGGAAAAAACCGACGACGAAGATTCGGACGATTTCGAGTTGTCGCTCGATCCCGAACCCGAGACGCCATCGTCGCGAAAGTTGGCCGGCCCGAAGAGCGTGAAGGTTCCGCAGCAGCAATCGTCCGATTCGGATAGCGAATTCGAACTGACGCTCGACGACAATTCGGGCATCACCGATAGCCTCGTTCACTCACTGCAAGATCCTTCGGACGAACACGATAAAGGCGACATTTTCGAGACGGACTTCGAGCTGCCGGTGGTAGCCGACGATGCCGATTCCGGCTCCGAAGTCGTTGCGGTCGAGTCGTCGGATACCGATCTGGAAAACTCGGACTTCGATTTGGCGCTCGATGAATCCGACATTGAAGGCGACGACGACAGCGCGAGCCAAGTCGTGTTACTCGACGACGAACCCGAACTCGAAGCTCCCAAGAAGGGCCGCGGACGTGGCCTAGCCGGTGCCGCCGTAGGAGCCGCCGCAGTCGGTGCCGCAGCTGCGGCTGCCGCCGCACGCAAAAAGAAGAAGAAATCGAGCGACGAGGACGACGTCGAACTCGGTAGCGACGAACTCGAAACCGGCGATTCGGCCAGCGGGGCGCTCCGCGGCGTCAGCCGTCGGACGCAAGATGACGACGAAGACGCCACGCCCACCCGCGGTTACACCCCACCCGCGAAATGGGGTCCATTGCCAGCGATCGTGTTGCTGCCGTGCTTGCTGCTCACGTTCCTCGGCGGGATCATGTCGTTCGATTTGTTGAAGGGAATGTGGGGTTACCACCAAGGCTCGAAGCCAACCGGCGGCCTCGTCCGCGAGATCGCCAAAGCCCTCGACATGGACCCGAAAGATTGATCGAGAGTGGACGTTTAAACGAAATCGCCGAGACTGTGTCTCGGCGATTTTCGTTTAGGAAGTGAGATTTATTAACTTCCCCATTTGGTTTTTTTTGGCATCGCACTGTTGACGGTGTTTTTGGGTCATCGAGTTTTGGCTGCGAAATGCCAGTTTTCCGACCGCTTCTGAGCCGATTCCCCGCAAGGGGTCGGGTGCGAGACATCCGCCCCTTTTCACGATCCTGCGACCCTTACGAACGGACTCGTCGGTATTTGCGCTTGACCCGACCCCTTGCGGGGAATCGGCTCGGTAAGTCTCGCTTTGACAATGTTCATTCTCGAAAACCCGGCGAGCGGCATTGGAATCCTTACTCGCCGTCGCCCGGTTTGCGGTCGGCTTTTCGCGTCGATTGCTTTTTCTTTTCGGTCAGCCGACGTTCCTTCGATCCCTTCGATGGCTTGGTTGCGCGCCGTGCTTTCGGTCGCGTGGCACCGCGGCGTAACAAGTCGATCAATTTCTCCACGCACGCATCGCGGTTGCGTTCCTGATCGCGGTACTCTTGCGATGCGATGATCAAATCGCCGTCGACCGTCACGCGGCTCGGGTAGAGTTCGCGAACGCGGGCTTTCACGAAATCGGGCACGCTCGGGCTGGCGAGCATCGCCCAACGCAACATCGCTTTCGATGCGACTTTATTCACGTTCTGCCCACCGGGTCCGCCGGAGCGCGCGTAGCTCCACTCGATCTCTTCGAGGGGGATTCGCATTGTCGGTGTCACTTCAATCACGGTCCGCTCCGAAACTTCTACCGTACGACCCGGCTTGACGTTGCGTTTACTTCTACCTTACCATCCGCCTTTCGCCAACCGGATCGCGTTCCGGAAACTAGGGGACTCGTCGTATGGATGCGCATGTCGGTGCCAAACTGGAAGTCGTTCCGCGTCAGAGTCTGCTTGCGGCGGCCGACTGGGGCTACCTCGCGATTCTGATCGCCGTCTCGATTGCCATCCACGGCTGGCTGATTTCCCACACGATGGTGACAGCGCGCGACAGCCTGACGTTCGCGCGGATGGCGCTGAATTTGGGCCATCCCGAGCAGACGACCGCGCCGACGATCGATCCGACTTCGGAAACGCCGCGTCCGCCGACGTTCCTCGACGTGCTGCGGAAAGGCGAAAGCCATCACCCGCCCGCGTACCCCGTGATGATCTACCTCGTCTCGCTCGCCAGCGGCCCGGCGAGTGCCGAGAGCCTTCCGCAAACCGTGCTGACGAGTGCGCAAATCGTCAGTGCGATCGCGGCGGTCTTGCTCGTCTTCCCGACGTACTGGCTCGGCCGAATGTTGTTCGGCAAGCCGTTCGTCGGCTTCGGTGGCGCAATCCTTTTCCAAGTGGCACCCGTCATCGCGCACATCACCAGCGATGGCCTCTCGGAATCGCTGTACCTGCTGTTCGTGTCGTCGGCACTCGCGTTCGGTGTGCGTGCCGCCCGTACCTGTTCCGTCGGAGGGTTTCTCGCTTGCGGCATGATGAGCAGCGTCGCGTACCTCGTTCGCCCGGAAGGGCTGATGGTCGTTCTCGCCGCCGCCGCCGCGATTACCATCATGGGCTTCTTGCGCCGTTGGCCGCGCGATCAAGCGGTCGGTCGCCTCGCCAGTTTGGGCGTCGGCGTGCTGTTAGTGGCAGTCCCGTACATGGCGCTCATCGGCAAGATTTCCAACAAGCCGACGTTCGATAGCATCGTCGGTCAGTTGAAAGGGAATCAGCCGAATCGCCTTTGGATGAAAGGCACAAGCGAGCGAGCGGTCGTCCAGACGACGCTGTTCGCCGACTGGTACGACCCCGTTCGCGATGCGAGCAAGTACGTCTGGGCCGTCAAAGCGATCGTGAAAGAAACCTTCAAGACGGCGCACTATGCCGCGTTCGTACTCGGCCTCATCGGCGTCGTTCTGTTCCGTAAAAAGCTCTTCGAGGATGTTGGGTTCGGCGTCGTGATCGTCCTCGCAATCGTCAACACGTCGGTCCTCGCAATGCTCGGTATCATGCAGGGCTACGTCTCCGAACGGCACACCGTATTACTCGCGCTCCTCGCGTGCATCTTCGCGGTGGCGGCGATCGAACCGCTACTGAAATTCTTCCGCATCCGTGCGAGTTGGGCACCCGCAGTCGTACTGTTATTACTCGTCGGCAGTGCGGTACCGGTCGCGATGAAGCCGCCGCACGAGAGCCGCATCGGGCACAAGGCCGCCGGGGAATTCCTGCGTGGGAAAGTCGGCCCGAAGGATGCGTTGATCGACCCGTACGACTGGGCCAGTTGGTACGCCGGTTACACGCAATATCGCATTCCCGCATTCCCCGACGTGCCGGAGTATCGCTGGGTGGTCTACGAGAATGGCAAGTCGCCCCACTCGCGATTGCCGATGCACGAAGCCGCGAAGAACGTGGTAAACGACAGTAAAAACAAAGCCGTCAGGATGTACCACTGGCCCGCCGCCGGCCCACCCGAAGACGCGACGATCTTCGTCTACCGCCAAAAAGGCGACGGCACGTGATGTCGCGTCCAGACCCAACCGACTCCTGCGATCGAGAATCCGAGGCGGAACGAATGAAATTTGCCAGATATTCGTGGAGTGCCGGTTCCCTACTCGCAGGGGTGATCGTGGCCGGTTTGGGTATTGCGGGGTTTCTGATTCCCAACCACTTCATCGATGGCGGATTCAGCGGTATCGCGATGCTTCTGGCGAAGTTGTCCGGCATCCCGTTGCCGATCCTGATCGTCGTGGTGAATGCGCCGTTCGTGTTCATCGGCTACCGGCATATCAGCATCATTTTCGCCGTGAAAAGCGCACTGGCGATCTTCGGTTTAGCCATCTGCCTCGCCGTTGTGCCGTTCCCCGTCGTGACATCGGATAAGCTGCTCGGCTCGTTCTTCGGCGGCTTCTTCATCGGCGCGGGCGTCGGCTTGGCGATCCGTGGCGGTGGCGTTCTCGATGGCACCGAAGTACTCGCCGTCATCCTCAGCAAACGCACGTTCGCCACTGTCGGCGAAGTGATCCTCGGCCTCAACGTCGTCATCTTCTGCGTGGCCGCCGTCTTCCTCGGCGTCGAATCGGCGCTCTACTCGGCACTCACGTATTTCGCCGCCTCGAAGACGATCGATTACCTACTCCACGGCATCGAAGCCTACAACGGCGTGATGATTTTCTCCGCACAAAACGAAGCGATTCGGCAAGCCATTCTCAGCGAGATGGGCCGTGGCGTCACATCATTTATGGCAAAAGGTGGATACACCGATGCCGCACAAGAAGTGCTATTCTGCGTCATCACGAGGCTCGAAATTACCCGGCTCGAAACGATCGTGAAAGCGAAAGACCCGATCGCGTTCATCGTCGTTTCACCCGTCCACGAAACTAGCGGCGGCGTACTGAAGAAGAAAGAGTATCACTAAAAGCCTCACTCCTCTTCGACACCGCCGATACCGAGTGCGACGACGAGCAATCCTCCCAACGTCATTGCAGTGGCAATCGCCAGCGTTCCGCAACGCTTCCAGATGTCGAGCGATTCGAGTAGTGACAATCCGCCATCCCAGATGTTTCCCATGCGTTCGTAACGGCGTACGAGTTCCGGCACGAGCACGAAAAAGAATGGCACGAACAGGCAGATCGTTCCAATCGCACCAAACGATGGCCGGATTGACACCGGTATGTCAATCCTCACCGGGTCCGAGGTTGCGTCGGCGATCCGAACGTGAATTTTCGAGTGGCAGGGAAGCGGAATCTTTCCGCGAATCCACTCGGGGAGTTGGCTGTAGAGGCGGCTGCGAAATTCCGAGTGATAGATCACCCGATTCCCGGACGCGATGCGGCTGGTTCTCATGATCGGCAGTAGCGCATCGCTGCCCTCGATAAACGTTTCGCAATTTGCGCCGTGAAGTGGTTTGTCGAACACCACTCGCACGATCAGCGATTGACCGGCGACGAGCCGGATGCTGCCTCGGAAGTATTTCACGGCCTTGCCGCTGCCGACGGTCAACTCGATCCGTTCCGGACCGCGTCGCGTCAGCGATGGCGGCGGTAGCCATGCGGGTTCGGTGGGGTCGATCACGTCGCTTGCCCTTTCAGCGGCTGGCACCAACTCTCGATCCAACGCACGAGTTCCGTCGAAATTTCCGTCAGCTTTTCGCGGTACAGCCTGCGTCCCTCGTCGCCGAACTGATCGACTTCGGGGGCAATCGACTGACGCCACCGATCGAGCGCCATCAGCGAATGAACGTGCTTCGGCTCGAATTTTTGGATGCGAACATCTTTCCCGTTCTTGACCGCGTCATCGAAAATCTTCTTCGTGGTGGAAGCGTTCACGGCCTCGTTGCCATCGCGGCGGAACAGCACGATCGTGCGAATCGAGCACGGGTTATCTTCAAAAAACTCGAGGCGCTTTTTCAAGTCGTTCGACTTCGCACTCCCCTCGGCGAGCCATGCGGCAATGCCGATACCCGGCGCGTCGCGGCTATCGGTGCGGATGACGTTCAGGTAGCCGTACTGGCTCCGCGACAGAACGTTGAGCAGTTCGACGCCGTGCCAGTTTGCGGTTCCCGTCAGTCCCTCGTTTTTCAAAACCTGTAGCCAACCGTCGATCGCGATTTGGACGTCGGGTATCTTCGCCGCGGTGTAAATCGCATCGTCGCCGAACTCTTTCTTGGTGCTCTTGATGGCGTTCAGCCAGTGGTCGTTCAGCTTCGTTTTCAAGGCGTCTTTATCGAAGTCGCCGTAAACGACCTCGTTGTATCGCTTGCCGAGCGCACGCAGACACTCGCGGACACTGGTGGAATTGTCGAGCTTCGCAAAGTCGCTGTCCGAGAACGGAAAGTGTTGCGGGAGTCCGGTAAAGTTCGCGTCGGGGGCCGCCTTACGGATGCGCTGACGGATGATTTTCTCAATCGTCGAGCGCGTCACCTTCACCGGCATCCGTATCGAGTCTTTGGACGGTTGACCTTGTAACGAAAACTGTTGCTGAAGGCGGTCCGTTGCGTGTTTATCGATGTCGCGTAACAATCCATCCCAACCCGTTCGCGTCGAGAACAACAGGATGCAGACATCATCGACGTTATTGACAATCGACGAAAGTACCAGGCCGAATGCTTTCGATGCAGCAAGATCATCTTCGGCGTTGGCACGTCGCGTTTCATTCTCGATTTGATCGAGTATCAGCACGACGGGGATCGCGAATTCGTCGAACAATTCGAGCCAGACGCGCAACAGCCAGATGTCGATCGAGCGACGTGCAGAATCGTCGGGGTCTTTGGGATTCGCCGATGCTTGCGATTTCGGCAGGTTCGACAAGAACCCCGGAATATCTGGGATTTCACCGATAAACAGTTCGTCGAAGCGGTCGGAGTTCTCGTCGAAAAAGAGTTCGACGAGCCGCGAGTACAACTGTCGGCGAACCCAGCCCCGCGCGTCGTTCGCGCGCTCGGTGCGATTGAGATGCTCGATGGCGAGCGACTTGGCACTCCCAAACGAAATTCCTGCCGCATCGCACGCTGGAAGAATTTGTTCGCGAGTCGGGTGCGCGTCGGCACACACTTCGACGATTCGTGCGATCGCTTCAAATCGCGATTCGGTGGCCTTCGATCTGCCGAGTTTCAGCGCGATTCCATCCCACATACTTTTCGCGGGGATCAACTGGATTTGCTTCGGCGGGGCGAGCCGTCGCAGCGCTTCGCCGAGGAGCCGGGCGCTGACCCTGGCCGCGACGGCGGTTCGCGTGCGTGCGCCTGCGCCCTTGTGTTCGAGCATGTGACTGACGAGCAGCCGGTACAGATAATCGACGCCGTTGATCGGCGGGATATGCCCCGCCGTTAGCACGACCGATTCTCGGCCCGCTTCCACCGCATCGCGCATCAATTCGTTCGCGAAGCGGGTCATCAGGTGCGTCTTGCCCGAACCGGGGTCGCCGAGAATCGGGTAGACGCGCGACGTCGGGCGACCGTCGCGGTACAAACCGACGATATTTCGCAAATCCGAGATCTGCGAATCGTGGATTTCCGGTACGTCGTACGCCTCGCATTGTTCTTCCGAACCCGCTGTCACGACGGTGTACGTGAACGGGTTCGCACCGTCCTTGAGGTGACCGAGAGCGACCGTTGCGGGGTTTTGCAGCAGGATGATGTCAGTTGCTTCGATCGTTGGTGTAGACATAATACATCACCTTATTCGAGATGAAAATCGCCAGCTCGCCTACGGGGATTTCGCTCAGCGTCTTGTCCCAACTACCCAATCGAAGCGTTTCGGAGTGGTGCAATTTTCGCAGCGCATCGTGGAGTGCGCCGATCGTTACCTTGTGCCCATGGTGATCGAGGTGATTCTTGACTTCGTCGATCCCGCACGCGCGGCTCTTATCCGCCCACCATTCGCCGACGAATTTCACAATCGCGTCTTCGAGGGGCTGCGTCGAATGCACTTCGGTTGCGGCCGCTGGTGTCTCTGCGGCGGGTGCCACCGCGAACAGTTTCTTCGTTTCCTCGGTCGCGCGATCGACGACGGTTTTGATCTCCGTCACCGTGTGCGTCAGCTTCTCGACTTCGCCTTTGCGGCGATCGGCGAGCGCGTGCAACTCGTTTTGCAGGTGCTCGATCTTCGTCGCGATTTCGTGGAACTCGGGCGGCGTTGTCCGGATGGCTTCGAGTTGATGTGCAACCGTCTCGCGCAACGATTCGAGCGCCGCTTTCGGCGTCATCGAGTCCAACAGCCACTCGCGGCCTTTCCCGGTGATTTGCACGAAAGTGGTCGGGGTTTTCGGGGCCTTCTTCGGTGGCTTCGGGTCCGCAACCGTTTCGAGGTAACCGTGCGATTCGGTCGCGGTGTGCGTTTTGATTTCTGCCGCCGATACCTTCAACGGCTTCCCCGCCGCATGTGCTTTGACGACCAATTTCCGAACCGCTTCGGTCGTCTTCTTATCGAGAGTTTCCATGACTTTTCCGTTCAAATTCAGGTGAATGCCGAATCATTCATAGTATACGGGCGTTACGATTCGCCCACCGCGAACCAGCAGTTTTGGGAAATGCGACGACGATCGCAACGAAATCGTGTATTGTGTGTGGAGGCTCACGTTTCACTTCGACGGAGGGTTTTCATGTTGCGATACTTTTACTTGCTGGCGGCTGCGTCGGTCGCCGTCGCCGTCCTGTCTGCGGCACCGGTGCCGAAGAACACGCTGCCAGCGCTCGGGAAGACCAACGCGAACACGCTCATCAAGGACCACAAAGACAAGCTCGCGATCGACGCCAGTTCCGATTGGCAGAACTGGCCATCCACTCACGCCTTCGACGGCAACGAGGAAACCTCGTGGTACTCGGCGAACGGCGAGACGGCGACGAATGGCAAAGAGCCATGGGTTCGCGTTCGCTTCCCCGAGACTGTTTCCGTTCGCCGCGTGAACATCCTCGGCAATCGCGATCCGCAGTATCCGAATGGCTACTCCGCCACGGCGGGGAAGATCGAGTATCTCGATGCCGACGACAAGGTGTTGGCCAAAGAGGATTTAGTTGCGAAGGGCGACAAGCACGATTTCGAGCACACACCAAAAGCGGCGATCGGCGGCGTACGAGCGATCCGTTTCACCATCACGAAAGACGAAGCCAACGCGGGCTGCGTAGCCTTGAGCGAATTTACCGTCGAGTAACGAAGGACGCCCCGTAACTCGGGGCGTTCTTTTCGGTTTCAGGGCGATTGATGCTTGCCACGGACAATTCCAATCGCTGAAGCGGCAGGTGACAAAGCCTTGTCGAATAAAGATCCGCGTCGATAAAGACATCGAGTTGAAACGGAGAATGGCTATCTTTAGCACTATTTCAACAGAACAAGTGACAACTCGTGAATGTCGCCAAACTACCGCCAATTCCGGAATTCTCCGATGCCTGGTCCGAGCAAGACGATTTTCCTACATTAAGCCTGAAGCCTGTTACTTATAGTCAACATCAGGCAGATCACTTGATTTCGAGAATACGATGCAGGCCAGAAAAACCAAGCACGATCTGACGAAGCAACACGGCGTCCACTACACGCCGGACGATCTCGCGTCCTTCCTTGCCGACGTGACCTTTGCGGCGACGGGAATGCTCACTGGCCAAATCCGCGTTCTTGACCCCGCCTGCGGGGATGGTGGGTTGCTCAAGGCGATTGTCGAAGCCGCGCCCAACGCAATCCGTGGCCGGATGATCCTCGAAGGCTACGAAACGGACCCAGAGGCCATCGAGATTGCGACTGAGAATCTGAAAGGAATCGGCGTTTGTGAGATCAACCTGCATAACCGCGACTTTCTTGCCGAAGAGGGGCTGTTCCAAATTGAGGGCGGATTGTTTGCCGAAGACCATACGCCCAGATACGACATCGTGATTGCGAACCCGCCGTACGTCCGCACGCAAGTCATGGGTGCCAAGGTCGCCAAGGCACTGGCCAAGCGGTTCAGTCTGACGGGGCGAGTCGACCTCTATCATGCCTTCGCCAAGTGCATGGCCGATGTCCTGAAGCCCGGCGGCATCCTCGGTCTGCTCACTTCCAATCGGTTCCTGACGATCAAGTCTGGTGCCTCGCTGCGCGAGTTGTTCGTTACCGACTTCGATCTCGAAGCCATCTACGATCTGGGCGACACCAAACTTTTCGTCGCGGCCGTGTTGCCGGTCATTCTCGTTGGCCGCAAAGGTCACACGGGGAAAAACGACTGTTCATTCCACCGAATCTACCAACACCGCAACGGAGTGAATGGCTCCGCGATCGCGAGTGACTCTCCACTTCAGGCCCTACGCGATGATTTGGCCGGTGTCATCGAAACGCCCAATGGTTCGTTTTGTATCGAGAAGGGAAAGCTTGCGACGGACGCCGACACGTGGTCGCTGGCTTCGGTTCAATCGGATGCGTGGCTCGCGACCATCCGCAAGCACCAAGTGCATACATTCGGCGACCTCGGCAAGGTACGTGTAGGGATAAAAACCACCGCTGATGAAGTATTCATTCGCTCGGACTGGGACGATCTACCCAAGGAACAGCAGCCAGAAAAACCGCTCCTTCGCCCTCTGCTGACGCACCATGTCTCGAATCGCTGGAAAGCACAACCCGCCGAGAAGCACGTCCTTTACCCTCATGCATCAAAGAACGGGAAGCGATTCCCCATCGACTTGAAGAAATTCCCCAAGGGTGCGGCATATCTGGAAAGCCATCGGGAGAGGCTCACGCGAAGAACCTATGTCATCGAGGGCGGGCGCGAGTGGTATGAAATCTGGGTTCCCCATAACCCCGAGGATTGGGACGAGCCGAAGATTGCTTACCCGGACATCTCGGAATATCCGCGATTCTTTTACGAGGATAGCGGGGCGATTATCAACGGCGACTGCTACTGGATTACGCTATTCGATGGTGTGGATCCGGACTGGCTACTGCTGATGCTGGCTGTGGCGAACTCCACATTCATCACGAAGTTTTACGACACCGTGTTTCACAACAAGCTGTACGCAGGCCGTCGCCGCTTCATGACGCAGTACGTCGCAAAGTTCCCGCTGCCCGACCTCGAGAAATCCACGGCTATCGTTCAAGTGGTGCGGGCCGTGCTGAAGAATGGAGTCACCGACGTGGCCGAGAGAAAAATCAACGCCCTCGTCTGGCAAGCGTTCGGGTTAAGCGAAGAAATCCCTTGGCAGCGGAATCTGTAGTTTCTTGTTCGTGACCTTTCCACCAAACCGTTGGAAGAAAGAAAAGAACTCCTTGCCAGTGCTGAGAACGACGTGATTGATTCGCACTACGCGGGAGTCGGTATCAGCGTAGAACACCGCATACCGAACGTCATGGTGCAAGAATTCTGGCAGATCAGCGATGGGTTCTTGGCTATCGGGAGTAACCAAGCCTAAGTCGATGGTCGGTGACGTCTGAAGTTTCACTTCGAGCATCTGCTCTTTGATGTCTGGGAATTGTCCGTTATCCGCCCATGTGGAGCCGCCGAGACTTTTACATACCGCCTCGTGCAGCTTGCCCCCACGGTTGCGCTCTTGATCGCTTCCGGGGTCGGGGAATGTCGTCCCAACAAGCTTTGACAGTGCGCCGAACATCTCGGTGATTGGTAGGAACCCGCTGCGCTTGACCGCAATGATGCGATTTTTGATATTGTCGGTATCCTCTGGGCAAACCAGCTTGGAAACGTTCACTGGTGCGATACTTCGCGCCTGATACTTTTGTGTCAGCGTTCCTGTGGTATCAAATGCGGCAATGACCGGGCCGGTCACAACTCGAACCTTCGTTACCACGTTGTTATCATTCACTCGAATGAGAACATAGCGTCGCTGCGGTGAAACTTCCTCATTCCATATTTGCAGGTTGTTGGATTTCTGAATGTAAGTGTCGAAGTTCTGCCCCAGAAAGCGTGGCTGGGTCTTCGAGAACGACTTTGGAACCGGGTATCCAAGGGCTTTGCATACGGCGATTTTGAGTACCTTCGATCTTGTCCGAAGCGGCTGGTCAAGGACTAATCCGCGTAGCGCATCGTCCAATATGGCCTGAAGAATTTCATCAATCAGAAATAAGTCGAGATGCTTTTGAAGCGTATCGTAGATCGAAAGGCCGGATTCCTTGATCGCCGATACAAGCAAATGGTTCATATTGTTCCTGCGTCCGGGGATACGCTGGACTATGACCCCATTGGCATCAAGTTAAGCGGTTGTGGGCATTTCCACCTTGTACTTGAGCTGGCTCGGATCTGCGAGCAACTCGAAGGTACTGGACGACTTAC
>JAYVXI010000044.1:0-23592 GCA_043785305.1 Limnoglobus sp.
CTTCCACTCCCAATCGACCGCAACCGCTCAAAATAACAAATTCCGCCGTCGCAGCGAGGAAATGCCCCGCCCGAAACCGCAGATGAAATATCCGGGCTATTGCTCTGCATTAAGGAACGCTACAGTTTTGTAGACCCGTGAACGGTTACTTCTGAACTACGCATTGTAGTCGAAGTCGTGAGACTTCGGGGGAAGCTCCTGCGTCAGAAGTCTCACGACTTCCGCTACGAAGAATTGGAGTGGCACCCGACTCAAGTTGCGGGCAAAATCGGCCACTTCCAATTGAGGATTTCGGGCATGTCGATGCCGTGCTCGGTGATGTACTTCCGATGTTCGACCAACTTCGCTTCCATGAACTGCGCGGTGTCCGTCGCCTTTGCGGCCAGTCCGGGTACTCGTTTGATCACGTCGCGCACGATGTTGAAACGATCGATCTGATTGAGTACACACATATCGAACGGCGTCGTCGTCGTACCTTCCTCCTTGTAACCGCGAACGTGCAAGTTATTGTGGTTCGTGCGTCGGTAAGTCAGCCGGTGAATGAGCCAGGGGTAACCGTGGAACGCGAAAATAATCGGCTTGTCGGTCGTGAACAACGCATCGAACGCGAAGTCCGATAGGCCGTGCGAATGTTCTCTGTCGGATTGCAGTTTCATCAGATCGACGACGTTCACGAATCGCACTTTCAGGTCGGGCAAATGTTCGCGCAGTAGAGCGACTCCCGCCAGCGCTTCGAGTGTCGGCACGTCGCCACTGCACGCGATCACGACATCGGGTTCGGTATCGCCATCGTTCGAGGCCCAGTTCCAAACGCCGATGCCCGTTTCGCAATGCGCGATCGCTGCGGGCATGTCCAGCCACTGCGGGGCAGACTGCTTCCCGGCCACGACCACGTTGACGTAACCGCGGCTCCGGAGACAGTGGTCGGTGATGCTCAGCAACGTGTTTGCGTCGGGCGGCAGATACACCCGCACGATCTCGGCTTTCTTGTTCAACACGAGGTCGAGGAAGCCGGGGTCTTGGTGGCTGAAGCCGTTGTGGTCTTGCCGCCACACGTGCGAACTCAGGAGGTAATTCAGGCTCGCGATCCGCTTTCGCCACGGCACCTCGCGACTAATTTTGAGCCACTTCGCATGTTGGTTGAACATCGAACCGACGATGTGAATAAACGCTTCGTAGCAAGAGAAGAAACCGTGTCGGCCCGTTAGCAGATAGCCTTCCAGCCAGCCTTGGCACTGATGCTCGGAGAGTACCTCCATCGCGCGGCCATCGCGCGATTCGCGGGTGCCATCGTTCGCATCGATCTCCCCGACGAAGCATCGCCCCGTCGCGTCGAGCACGTCTTGCCATCGGTTCGACGCCAACTCATCGGGGCTGAATATGCGGAAGTTTTTCGCATCGGAATTGAGCTTCATCACGTCACGAAGGTACTTCCCTTGAACGCGAGTTGACTCCGCATCAATCGCGCCCGGCGATGGTACCGTCACCGCGTAATCGCGATAGTTCGGCAACATTAAATCGCGTAGCAACTGCCCGCCATTCGCGTGCGGACTCGCGCCCATGCGGAACGTGCCCGTTGGCGCGAGTGCGGCCAACTCGGGCCGCAACTCGCCATGTGCATCGAACAGTTCCTCCGGGCGGTAGCTTTTCATCCACGTTTCGAGAACGCGAATATGCTCCTCGGAACTCATGTCCGACATCGGCACCTGATGGCTCCGCCACGAGCCGACTACCGTCTTGCCGTCGATCTCGTGCGGACACGTCCAGCCCTTCGGCGTTCGCAGGATAATCATCGGCCAGCGGGGAAAAGATGAAGGATGAAGGATGAAGGATGAATCTTTTCCCGATTCATCTTTCATCCTTCTACTTTCATCCTTTATGGTCCTGATTTCCGCGATCACCGTGTCGAGCGTGGCGGCGAGTGCCTTGTGGACCGTTGCGGGGTCGTCGCCTTCGACGAAGTGCGGCGTATAGCCGTAGCCTTCGAATAGCTTGCGAAGTTCGTCGTGCGGGATACGCGATAACAGCGTTGGGTTGGCGATCTTGAAACCGTTGAGGTGCAAGATCGGCAGCACGGCCCCATCGCGGGCCGGGTTGAGAAATTTGTTCGAGTGCCAGGCGGTCGCCAGTGGGCCGGTCTCGGCTTCGCCGTCGCCGACGACGCAGGCGACGATGAGATTCGGGTTGTCAAAAGCGGCTCCGAAGGCGTGCGATAACGAGTAGCCGAGTTCGCCACCTTCGTGGATCGAGCCAGGGGTTTCCGGGGTGCAATGGCTACCGATGCCGCCGGGGAAGCTGAACTGTTTGAACAGCTTCTGCATGCCCGTTTCATCGCGTGTAATGTTCGGGTACACCTCGCTGTAAGTACCTTCGAGATAGACGTTCGCAACGATCCCTGGCCCGCCGTGTCCCGGTCCGGCGATGTAAAGCATTTCCAGATTCTGTTCCCGAATCACGCGATTCAGGTGAACGTACAACAGGTTCAACCCCGGCGTCGTGCCCCAGTGGCCGAGCAATCGCGGCTTGATGTGTGCGCGCGTCAGTGGCACTTTCAGCAGCGGGTTGTCGAGCAAGTAAATTTGCCCGACGGATAGGTAATTAGCCGCACGCCAGTAGGCGTCTATCTTCTGCAAAAGTTCGTCGCTGATGGCTGTCATGGTGTGTGCTTTCGCGTTTGTAGATCACGCGGCTCGCGTGACGGCCGAAGCCCTGGGGCGACACGGATTTCGCAATCACGCGAGCCGCGTGATCAACACTAGATTTCAACACGCAATCACGCGGCTCGCGTGACGGCCAAAGCCCTGGGGCGACACGGATTTCGCAATCACGCGAGCCGCGTGATCTACGCGGCTACCAGAGAATAAAGCACCGCACGCGCGATGATGATTTCTTCGTCGGTCGGGATCACGCGCACGGTCACGCTTGACTTTGCAATCACCGGCGCGTTGGCTGCATTTGCCGCCGCGTCGAGTTTTACGCCGAGGAATTCGAGGCCAGCGCAAATTCGCTCGCGGACTTCCGGCGAGCGTTCGCCGACGCCGCCGGAGAAGACGATCGCATCCAGCCCGCCGAGTGCGGCCGCATACGCGCCGATGCACTTGCGCGCCCGATAGCAAAACAGTTCGACCGCTTCGGCGGCGTGTGGATCCGTCGCTTGTTTCGCAAGCAGATCGCGCATGTCCGCACTCGTTCCCGATACGCCGAGCAAGCCCGATTTGCGATTGACCAAGTCATCGATTTGGTCCGCAGTCATTGCTTCGTTTCGAGCGAGGTAGACGAGCACGCCGGGGTCGATGTCGCCGGTCCGCGTGCCCATCATCAGCCCGCCTGCCGGGGTGAAACCCATCGTCGTGTCGATGCACTTTCCGCCACGCACCGCCGCCATGCTCGCCCCCGAGCCGAGGTGCGCGAAGATCACGCGGCCGTTGGCAATCTCGCGCCCCGCCTGGCGTTCGAGTTCGCCCAAAAGATACGTGTAGGAAAGCCCGTGGAAGCCAAAGCGGCGAAGCCCCGCATCGGCGTACTTTCGCGGAATCGGCAACAACTTGGCAACGTTCGGCAAGTCGCGGTGGAACGCGGTGTCGAAGCAAACGACCTGTGGCACGCCGGGTAGCCGTTGTGCGATCGTCTCAATCAAGGCAATCTCGGCAGGCAAATGATTCGGGTCGAGCGGCATCGCCAGACGCAAGTCGGCGAGCAGTTCGGGTGTCACCCATTGCGGGTCGAAATGCTTCGGCCCACCGTGAACGACACGATGCCCCACCGCCACCAATCCGTTCAGATCGAGCGAATCGAGCCAATCGGTATTCGCACGATCGACGGTTCCACTGTGGAGGCGGCGTGGTGGTTCGCCCGCTTCAAAAAGTGCGAACTTGATGTTAGAAGAACCACCATTAACGGTGAGTATGCGGCCCGTCGCCGATTTGGGAAAGTTCGTCACAGGTGGTTCTCGATGATTGAGAGCATCGGGATGGCATAGGTCACACGCATTCAAACTACGGTTACCATTCCACCTGGCACTCACAAGGTTCAAATCATGTAACGATTCACTTCGAGCCGTGCGGTAGATATTTCTCCCAGTCATCGGATTCGGCAATGGCTTTGATGACTCGGTTACGCTCGATTAACAGCGATTTCATATGTCGCGTGAGGACGAGATAATCGACGAAACGGCCGAGGATCCCGAGCGGTGACCGAAAGTGGAACCGATCGCGCATTGTGGTGGTACCGTTGGCTGCCGTCTCGAAATCGTGGTGATGCTCCATACTGCGAAACGCACCTCGCAGCATTACATCGGTGAAGTGAGTCGGGCGCGCGAACGCTGTGATGCGAACCGTGAGCGACTGCCAGACGCCGAAATGCCGCGCTCTCCACGTGACTTCTTCGTTCAGGCCGATCAAACCCGTAGTGACGCCAGCCACCGCACGTTCGCCGGTACGCGATGTCGAATGCGTGTGCAAGTCGATACTACGAGCCAAATCGAACACGCGGTCGATCGGGGCAGCAATCGAAGTAACGAGTTCAATGGTAGGCATCGGAAGGTTCTCGGTAGTCGGGTTCGTGGCGCATTCCGGGTATGTCGATTGTGCAGGGCGTGCGGGGATGCTGTGGCGACAACTCGCACAACCCGATTGCACGCGGTTTTGCATCTGCTAAATTAACCGAATACATCGGGGCCACTCTCCCCGCAGTTCACTCGCACCGCAAGTCGGAACGTATTATGTCCGTACCGCTCGATGCCAAAGACTTCGTTCAGCTCGTCATCCGCGTCGGGTTGGTGGAAGACTACGTCGCCAAGGAATGCCTGTACGAACTCGACGATCCACGCGGCACGGCCGACGCGATGGCGAAACACTTCGAGCGTAAAGGCTTCACGACGCCACTTCAAAGTAGCAAGCTGTTGAAGGGCGACACCGACGGTTACATCCTCGGCGGTTACCGCTTACTTTACAAAATCTCGTCGGGAAGCTTCGGGCGGGTTTATCGCGGCGACGACCCACGAACGGGGCAGATCGTCGCAATCAAGATTTTGCGGAAACGCTGGACCGACGACCCGCGGCGCGTCGAGCTTTTCGAGCGGGAAGGCCGTCTCGGCTTGACGCTTCAGCACCCGAACATCGTGCAGATTCTGGCGGTGAACAAGGATAACATCACCGGTCAGTATTACATCGTGATGGAGTTCATCGAAGGGGGCAACCTTCGCGATATTATCTCGATTCGCAAGAAGCTCGACGTCGATGAATCGCTTCGCGTGATCGAGGAGTGTGCTTCGGGGTTAGCGTATGCCCAATCGCGTGGCCTGACGCACCGCGACATTAAGCCCACGAACATTCTCATCGGTACGAACAAAGTCGCACGGCTCGTCGACTTCGGCCTCGCGGAAATCAGCCAGGCCGGGGCGGCCGCAATGTTCAGCGATCGCGCCCCCGGTAAAGAGAAAGACGATGCCGAAGTCGATCGCACCGTCGATTACGCCGGTCTCGAAAAGCTCACGTCGTGCAAAAAGGGCGATGCGCGAACCGACATTTACTTCCTCGGTACCGTGCTATTCGAGATTCTCACTGGGCAATCGATCTTGCCGAAAACCCGCGACAAACTCGCGATGCAAATGCGGTTGCGTTACGAACTCGACGAACCGATTCGCCGCCTCGGCCAAGAGTTCGGCCTGCACTCCTCCGTCGTTGGCCTGGTGCTGAAGATGTGCGCATTCGAGCCAGCGTCGCGGTATCAATCGCCGGCACTCATGCTCGAAGGGATCAAATCGGTACGGGCCGAAATCGCGGGAGGAAAGGTGACTTCGCGGCAAGTATCCGGGCCGTCGACGATTTTCATCATCGAAGATCACCTGAAACTCCAAGATGTGTTCCGCAAGCGGTTCAAGAAAATGGACCTCCGCGTACTGATGTCGATCGACCCGACTCAAGCAATCAGTCGCTACCGTCAACAGCCGTACCACGCACTCATCATCGACGCAGGCACCGTCGGCCAAGCGGGACTCGAAGCGTTCGATCAAGTGTTACGCGAGGCCGACTTGCAGCATCTGGACATGACGGCGGTGTTGATCCTCAACGAAGAGCAAGCGAACTGGAAGGCCACGATCCGCATTCGTCGCGGCGGCGTCGTGCTGGTGCGGCCCGTGAAAATGAAAGACCTTTCAGGAGCCATCGGCAAAGGGCTGGGCCTCGATACCGGTGACGCCCCCGAGGATGACGCAGGTTGAACGAGAATTTACGTTTCGCCGGGCACCGATCGCCCGGCGGTTCTCAATAACAATTTCATGTCGTCCCAGCATTCCCACTTCGCTCGCGCTTCGGCCTCGCCGGTCAACCGTAGCAAATACGACGGGTGATACGTACAGACCACGGGTAGCCCCCGCGCATGATGCAGTCGACCGCGAAGTGCGGTGATTCCCGTCTTCGTTTGAAGCAGATTTTTGGTTGCAACTCCGCCGAGGCAGCAGAGAACCTTCGGACGAATGAGGTCGAGTTGCCGAGATAGAAATGGCTCGCAGTTCGCGCATTCGAGCGGTTCCGGCGTGCGGTTGCTTGGCGGACGACACTTCAAAATGTTCAGGATGTAAACGTCTTCGCGGCGCAATCCGCACTTCGCAATAATCTTGTCTAACAGTTGCCCGGCCGCACCGACGAACGGCTCGCCGAGGCGATCTTCGTCCGCACCCGGTGCCTCGCCGACGAAACAAATATCCGCATCGAGCGGACCGGTGCCGAACACGGTTTGGGTGCGGGTCGAGAAGAGTTCCGGACAGAGATTGCACGACGCAATTTCTTTCGCCAACAAACCGAGCGAAACTCGCCGCGTATCGACGGGTACAGACACCGGTTCGATGGCTTGAGCGGGAGATGCGGGAAGTGAACGCACTGCCGCAATCGCCACGGGTGTCGGCAGGGTTGGGGTTCGCGGGAGGAACTCCACCCCCGCAGCGCGAAGCGATTCGAGCCGCTGCCGAAGTTGCAATTGAGGCGAAGTCGCCACGGTCGGCCCCTCTCTTTACCCCAACGGGGTTTCATCTCATAGCCCAGGGTTAGACGTTTCGTCGTACCCCTGGGTGGACTTATTTGCCGTTGGGTGGGCCGATGAGTGCGAGCAATTTATCGATGCCGACGCGGTGACAGTACGAGCCGAAGAGTTCGGCGTTCTGGCGTTCGGCCTTGAAACTCTGGAAGATCGCTTTGAGCTTCGGCGTCACTTGCTCGATCGGTACGGAGTCTTGCAACTCGAAGTTCAAACGACGGCCGTAGCTGTCGCCGCCGATGTACATCGTGTACTTCGTGCCGCCGCGACCGACGAGGCCGACTTCGCTCTGGAACGGTCGCGCACACCCGTTCGGGCAGCCGGTCATCCGCATACTGATCGGCTCGTTATCGAGTTGCAGATCCTTCAGCACGACTTCGAGTTGATCGACCAACGCGGGCAGCGAGCGTTCGGATTCGGTGATCGCGAGGCCGCACGTCGGGATCGCGGGGCAGGCCATGCTCCACTTTTGCACCATGGACAGATTTTCGTGCCGTGGGATGCCGTACTCGGTCAGCATCGCATCGATTGCGGCTTTGTCCGAAGTCGCGATGTCGCCGAGCAAAATGTCCTGCTGCGTGCTGATCCGCACGATGCACTGGAACTTGCTAACGATGGCGCGAAGGGCGCTACGCAGGCGGTAACTGCCTTCGTCCTTGATGCGACCGTTCTCGACGGACACGCCGATAAACAGCTTGCCATCGGCCTGTTTGTGCCAGCCGAGGTGCAGATCGACGCCGGTGATCGCAAGATCTTTCGGTGCTCGCAGTGGCTTCTGGAAGTAATCCTTCGCGAACACATCGCGGAACTTCTCGACGCCCCAATCGTGCATGAGGTACTTGATGCGGGCGCGTTTGCGGTCGTCGCGAAAGCCGTGATCGCGGTACAGTTTCGCCACCGCTTCGGCCGTAAACACAACTTCATCGGGGTCGACGTACGCGATCGGCTGCGCCAGCAATGGGTACGTATCGGGCTTGCTGTTCGTGGTGCCTTGGCCACCGCCGACGTAGACGTTGTAACCGACCGGTTTGCCGTTCTCGATAACGGCGAGGTAGCCGAGGCACTGCGCGAGGAGGTCCGTGCAGTTGTCGTGCGGCATCGCGAAGCCGGTCTTGAACTTACGCGGTAAATAGACGTTGCCGTAGATCGGCTCGAACTCGCCCGAACCGACGCCGGTATCGACTTTCTCGCCGTTGAGCCAGATTTCGTGGTACGCCTTGTTCCCCGCACGCGGGGCAAGATGCGCGGCGATCTCCTCGGTGAGTTCTTGCATTTGCACGCGAACGGGGTCACCGGTCGGGGCCGGGCAGGTCACGACGTTGCGGTTCACGTCGCCGCACGCGCCGAGCGTCGAAACGAGCGCATCGTTCATCGCGGCAATCGAGTTCTTCAGGTTCGGCATCAAAATGCCGTGGAACTGAATGCTCTGTCGCGTCGTCAGGCGAATCGTGCCGTTGGCGTACTTCTCGCAAATCTCATCCATCGCAAGGTACTGCGCCGGCGTCAGCTTGCCGCCCGGCAGTTTCAGGCGAATCATGAACATGTACGCCTTGCCCACGCCCGCCTTCGAGCGGGTTTTCCGGGCGTCGCGATCTTCCTGTTGATAACTGCCGTGAAACTTCAACAGTTGTTTCGACTCTTCGCTGAAGTGGCTCTCGCCGGAGTGCAGTTCCTCGGCAATCGAGCCGCGCAGGAAGCGGCTGGCCGATTTAATACCTTCGACCGGTGATAATTTCGGTGTTTCCGCCGCAATTTCAGGAGTAGGGTCCAATGACATCTCTTCGATCCATTCAGTTCAGAGAACGGGAAAACGCGATACATTCTATACCATCGCCATGAGGCATCTCTTCTCAAGAATCTTACTAGTATGACCCGAAATATCAATTCAAAGGTTCGCGCTGAAGGCGAAGAGTGGCTGGGTTGCTACGATAAATAAGCGCGGGATGGTTCAAACCTGGGTATCAGTGTCCGCTTGTTGCCGATTCTGGTAGCCGCAGGTCTTCAGCCTGCGTTTGCCACGAGCAATCGCTGAGGGTCGTGGTGAGTCTGCGAAACACGACGGTTCGTACGCCCGGAATGACCGTTGGGGTTTATCGCGTCGCGTCTCGAAGACTCGCCACGACTGGTCTTTAAGGGTATTTGCCCCCGCGCAGGCTAAAGACCTGCGGCTACCAGAGAATGAAGAACGAACGACGCACCTGCTTGGTTAAGCTTACATAACTGCAGAGGACAACATGACACGTTGCCAGTCTCACAATCCATTCTTGTTAGCCCGACGCGCTAGCGAGGAATTACCATCGTTTTATAAGATGACGTGCATTCTCTCGGGTTCCCCTCGAATCACCCCGCTCGAAGTATAACTGTCGAGGACAACATGACTCTCGTTCGCAAAGACAAACTCGAAATCAAGCTCGCGGGCTATTCCGTTGGTACCCCGGCGGCGCTCGTCGATCCGACGCTCCTCACGCGGACGCAAGACTACAAACGGCACACGGCGTCGCGGATGATTCCGCTCGAAGCCGCCGATGTGCCGAAGCGGTTGTCGTCGGCGGACTATCACGTGACGATGAAAATCGACGGCGAGTTTAGCGTGCTGGCATACGAAGACGGCGATGCGATTCTCGTCAATCCGGGTGGCACCGTTCGCGTCGGGTTGGCGCTCGAAAAAGAAGCGGCGGACAAGCTGAAAGCGGCGGGGATCAAGAAAGCACTCTTCGCGGGGGAACTCTATTTCTCGCGGCCCGATGGCAAGCGCGGGCGCGTCCACGACGTGAGCCGCGTCGCCCGCCAGCCGGCAACAAAAGCCGAACTCGACGGCTTGCACTTCGCGCCGTTCGACATCATCGAAATCGACGGGGCCACACCGACGGCTATCTTTCGCGACACGTGGGCACGGCTCGAAACGCTTTTTAAAGGCTGCACGCGCGTCGTGCTGCCGGAGGCGCACTGGATCAAAGATGGCGGCGACATTGCCAAACAATTCAAGGCGTGGGTGAACGGCGGTGCCGAGGGGTTGATCGCCCGCAGCGATAGCGCCGGCATGTTTAAAGTGAAGCCGCGGCACACGCTCGATGCCGTAGTCATCGGCTTCACCGAAGGCGTCGACGATCGCCACGGGATGATCCACGATTTGCTACTGGCGGTGATGCGGCAAGATGGCTTCCTGCACGTGCTCGGTCACGTCGGCGGCGGCTTCACCGAGCACGATCGCCGTGCGTTCCTCAGCGACCTCAAAGACTCGGTGACGGCGAGCGAATACGTCGAAGTCAACGACCAAGTCGCCTACCACATGGTGCGCCCGGAGATCGTCATCGAGATCAGCGTGCTCGATATGATTTCGCATTCGACGCGCGGCACGCCGATGAACAAGATGGCGCTCAACTGGGACGCCGTCGAGAAGAAGTACAAGATCGTGCGGCGGCTGCCGCTGGTGGCACTCATCTCGCCGCAGTTCGTGCGACGACGCGACGACAAGCAGTTTAATGCGAGCGACATTCGCATCAAGCAAGTCTCCGATCTCGTCGAAGTACCACTGGTGGATCGCGATGCCCGGCAGTTGAACCTGACGCCGAGTTCGCCGCTAAAGCGCGAGGTTTACACGAAGGTGCTGAAAGGCGCGACGATGGTGCGCAAGTTCGTGATGTGGGAAACGAACAAGCAAGCCGAGGCGGACGATTTCCCTGCGTACGTGATCCACTTCAGCGATTTCAGCCCGAACCGCAAGACGCCGCTCGAACGCGATATTCGCGTCTCGAATTCGCGCGATCAGATCGACTCACTTTGGACGGAACTCCTCACTGAGAACATCGCAAAAGGCTGGTCGCCGCACGTCGGCAGTGGCGTTGCACCTGCGGCCGAAACTGCAGTTACAGAGGTGGCGGAAACAGCGGTGACGAAACCTGCACCGAAGAAACGAGCCGCCCCGAAGAAGAAGGATGCGTGAGGGTTTCCCCAAGCGATGGGAAGTGGCAGTTGGCGCTGTTTTGAATCATCCTGGTTTTGGTTCGATTCCCAAATGCCAGTCTTCCGGCCTGCGTTGGTCTCACCCATGCGAATTGCGATAGTCAAAAAATCGGAGGCGATGCGACGTAAGTCGGAATTCGCGACGAGCGCAAAGTGACCGGAACGTGTCTCCAAGTGTCGTGAGAATGTCGCGTCCGGTCGATTTTGTGTCGCGGTCGGTCGATTTTTGGACGGCACTTTCGCCGTGTGCCAATCGAACGATCCTCGGCGTAACCCACAACAATGGTTCGATTTACGCCAAAATACCTCGAAACAGATCAGCGATTTGCGATCGAAAAGTGGCATTTTGAGACAAAAAACACCCCAAAAACCGGTTTTGGAACCTCCGCAATTCTGACTTACGTCGATAATGAGAGGCGAAACAGACGCGAAACTTCTTTCCTTTCGCTTGCTTACGTGCGAAGCTTCGGCTACTGTTATCCTACCTGCCTGATTCCGTTTTCTGCCAATCGGTTACATATGATTGCCGCACGCTACTTTGCGATCGCGTTACTCTTCACGCTCGGAAGTGTCGCCACGGCTGCCGATTCGCCTTCGTTCCTCAATGAAATTGTGCCGCTGCTGACGAAAACGGGTTGCAACCAAGGGAGTTGCCACGGCAAAGGTTCGGGGCAGAACGGCTTCCGGTTGTCGCTTCGCGGATATGCACCCGATCAAGATTATCGCTGGCTGACGCGCGAATTTGATGCGCGACGCCTCGACTCCGCCGAACCCGCTGCGAGCTTGTTACTCCGCAAGGCATCGGCACAGACGCCACACGAAGGCGGGCGGATTTTCACAAATACCAGTCGCGAATATCAACTGCTCCACGACTGGCTGAAAAACGGCGCACCCGGCCCCGATGCGAAATCGGCGAAGATCACGGCACTGAAACTGACGCCCGAAACGCAGACGATGGCGGTCGGCGACACGGCCACACTGAAGGCGATAGCGACCTTCGACGATGGCACGCAACGCGATGTCACCTGGCTGACGAAGTTCGACTCGAACGATGCCGCATTTCTGACCGTGAACGCAGCGGGCACCGTGAAGTCGATTCGTCACGGGGCCACGGCGGTACGGGCGATGTTCCTGACGGAAGTCTCGGTGGCCACATTCGTGACGCCGTTCCCACGCGAAATCGACAGCAAGCGATTTGCGATCAAGAACAACTTCGTAGACGATGCGGTGTTCGCGAAACTGGCCGAACTCAAGATCGAGCCATCGGATTTGTGCAGCGACGACGAGTTCATTCGGCGGCTGTTCCTTGATGCGTGTGGCTGCCTGCCGAAGCCCGCCGAAGTAACCGCGTTCGTGGCCGATACCTCTGTCAAGAAACGCGAAACGCTGATCGAAGACGTACTAAAGCGGCCCGAGTTTACCGACTACTGGACTTTGCAACTCAGCGACCTTTTGCAAAATCGCCGCGAGCGCGATCACGATGTGCGCGGCGTTAAAGGCGTGCGGCAGTTCCACGATTGGATCCGCCACCAGGTGATGGCGAATCGGCCGTGGGATGCCATCGCCCGCGATGTCCTCACCGCGAAGGGCGACATCAACGCCAGCCCCGCCGTCGGTTACTTCCTCGTCACGGTCGGCGAGCATCGCCACGGCGAACAATCCGAAGTCGGCGAGTCGGTCGCGCAGGCATTTTTGGGTACGCGGATCGGCTGTGCGAAGTGCCACAATCACCCGCTCGAACGCTATACGCAAGACGATTTCTACCATTTTGCCGCGTTCTTCAGCCGGGTGAAACTCGACCGCAAAGACTCCAAAAGCGGCGCTTCGCAACTCCGCGTGGCACACCCGGACGACAACGAAAACAAACGCCCGATCGGCGTCAGTCAGCCGCGCACGAATGCCTTCCTGAAGCCGCAACCGCTCGACCGCACGAAACCCACGATCGCCATCACGGCCGACCCGCGACAACACCTTGCCGAGTGGATCACGAACCCGAGCAACGAGTTCTTCGCAGGGGCGATGGTCAACCGCGTCTGGCGGCATTACCTCGGCGTCGGGCTGGTCGAACCGATCGACGATCTGCGTGCGACGAACCCGCCCACGGTGCCCGCATTGTGGAAGGCACTCAAGACCGAGTTCGTGGCGAAGAAGTTCGACCTGCGACATCTCATGCGGGTCATTTTGAATTCGCGAACGTACCAACTCAGTTCTTCGACGCGGGTCACGAACGAAACCGACACGCGATTTTATTCGCACTATTACGCACGCCGTTTACCCGCCGAAGTGCTGCTCGATGCCCTCTCGGATGCCACGAATGTCAGCGAAGTCTTCGACGGTTACCCGCGTGGCATCCGTGCCGTGCAAGTCCCCGACCCCGGCACGCAGTCGTACTTCCTGCGTCTGTTCGGCCGCTCCGAGCGCGTCACCGCCTGTGCCTGCGAACGCACCGGTGATGTAACGATGCCCCAGCTATTGCACCTGCAAAACGGCCAAGGCGTCTTGGGTAAGTTAGCCGCTGGCGAAGGCTGGCTCCAGAAGACGCTCGTCTCGCAAAAAGACGATCTCCAGTTGATGAACGAGATGTACTTGCGAACGCTATCGCGGTTGCCACAAGATCGCGAAATCCAGACCGTTCGCGGGTTACTGACCACGGGCGACAACCGTGCAGATGTGTTCACCGATTTATTCTGGGCACTGCTGAACTCGAAGGAATTCGCGTTCAACCGCTAACGAATGACAAAATTCAAAGACACTTAACCGCAGAGATCGCTGAGAACGCAGAGAGAAAACTTGGAATGTCACGGGCATTCCGATGCTCTGCGGAGAACGAGGCATGGTTAAAAGCGAGGTCGCATTTTTCCGAAAAGTACCTCCGAATTGTGGTTCCGGCGTGATTGGAATCGGTCAAAATCGGACGTAAGTCGTTGTTGGGTTAGGTTGATTCCGTATTTCGGGAGTGAGTTCGCGGAGGGGTGGGTGGAAAGTGCCGGAACCACTTTCTTGCTACCCAAAATCGCCGCAATTGGAACCATGCCGAGAACGATTAAAATCTGACTCCGCGTTCTCCGTGCCCTCTGCGGTTAAAATTCGGTCGCCTGTATGGAGGATTTGGAATGCTCGATGTACGACTGACAGCGAATCGCCGCGACTTTCTGCGGGTGGGTGGCCTGGCGGGGTTGGGCGTGTCGTTGGCCTCGGTGTTGAAGTCCGAAGCGGCGGGCAAGGCGAACGCCCGCGTGAAGTCGGTCATCCTCGTCTACCTTGGCGGCGGGATGTCCCACCACGACACCTTCGATCCGAAGCCCGATGCTGCCGAAGAAATTCGCGGGAAATACAAGGCGATTGCCACGCGCGTTCCCGGCCTGAACGTCGGCGAGAAACTGCCGATGATGGCGAACGTCATGGACAAGATCGCACTCGTGCGGTCGTGTTCGCACAACAACGACCACCACGAAACGGCCACGAACTGGGTACTCTCGGGGCGGTTCGGCACGCCGTTCGGCGACTACCCGGCCATCGGTGCGGTCGTGGCACACGAGTCTGGTTTTCAAGGCACATTGCCGCCGTATGTGTCGGTGCCACGCAACCCGTCGTTCACTTGGGAACTCGGTAAGTCCGCGTTCCTCGGCGGGCGGTTCGAGTCGTTCAAAGCGGGCGATCCGAACGAGGCGAATTACAAAGTGCAAGACGTTTCGCCGAACGGCGATCAATCGTCGAAGCGGGCCGTCCGGCGCGAAACGCTGTTGAAAACCGTCGATGGTTTGGCGAGCAAGATTCAAGGCAACGACCAGATCGCCACGTACGATGAATTTCAGCAACGTGCGGCCGCGATGCTGCTTTCCACCGAGGCGAAGAAGGCGTTCGACATTACGGCCGAGAGCGACAAACTCCGCGACCGCTACGGCCGCAACACGCCGGGGCAGTCGATGCTGATGGCGCGACGGCTCATCGAATCGGGCGTGCGTTTCGTCACCGTCAATTACGGCGGCTGGGACCACCACGGTAAGATTTTCGAGAGCCTCGACAAGAAGCTACCGGAGTTCGACCGCAGCGTCTCGGCACTCGTCGAAGACATGCATACTCGCGGGTTGGATAAGGATACACTCGTCGTCGTGATGGGCGAGTTTGGTCGCTCGCCGAAGGTCAACAAAGACGCCGGTCGCGATCACTGGGGACAAGCCGCGTCGATGCTGTTCTTCGGGGCCGGTGCGAAGCCCGGTCTGGTGCTCGGCAAAACCGACAAGCACGGCGGCTACCCCGCACAACGCCCCGTCTCGCCCGCCGATGTCGCGTACACGATCCTCGACTCGATGGGCATCGACCCGCGCAAACAACTCGTCACGCCAGACGGCCGCCCCATCGAAATCCTCGACTCGGGCGAAACCGTTCAGGAACTGTTCGCGTAACTCTTTCAGGGCGTCATCGTGAATCGCTTACCGCCGATTGCCGTCGTCTGTTTCCTTGCGGCGATGGCGGTTGCTCAAGATAAAAAAACACCCGCTCCGAAGCTGATCGTCGCGATGCCGCTGAGTATCATGCCCGGTGAAACGACGAAGTTCACGGTCCGCGGTGCGAACCTCGATACCGTCACGGAATTGCGCGTTCACGAACCGAAATCGCGCGGCAAGATTATTGCCAAGGGCAAGAAAGTCGGCGTGCCGAACAACTTCCCAGTCGAGCGCATTGGCGATTCGGAGCTGGAAATCGAGATCGTCGCGGCGAAGGAACTGGGCAGAGCGACCTTATCGTTCAGCGTCATCGGGCCGGGTGGCGAATCGAACGTCGCCAAGGTTGCCATCGATGATGGCGTTCACCGCGTTCTCGAAAAAGAGCCAAACGACGGCTTCGACAAGGCGCAACTCATCGACTGCCCGACCACCGTGGACGGCACAATCGATCGCGTACAAGATAGCGACGTCTACCAGTTTCGCGGCAAAGCCGGCGAGACGATTCGCATCGAAGTTCAGGCCGCAAAACTCGGTTCGCCCGCCGACCTGATGATGACAGTCTACGATTCCGAAAAACGCATCGTCGATTCCAACGACGACGCGAATGGTTCCGCCGACCCGATGTTGCAGCTCACATTGCCGAAGGACGGCATTTACTACATCGCACTCATCGAGATGCACGACCTTGGCGGCAAAATGTTTCCGTATCGACTGATCTTATCGAAGTGATGTAATTCGTTCCCGCATGTTCGCCGGTTTTGCTTTTGCGGGTGCTCGCAGTTTTCGTTCGTCGAACCATCGCAATAACGCGGGCAACAACACGAGTGCGGCGATCATGCAGAACGTGACGCCGAGCGTGAGCGCGAGGCCGAGGCTAGCCATGCCACGGTGTCGTGCGAGGATGAGCGTGCCGAAACCGAGGATCGTCGTTAAGCCCGCAACGGCGATGCCGCGACCGGTGGCCGCACCGAGGCGATAGAGTTTTCCAGGTGCTTTCTCGGCGTAATCGTGCAAAACGTGTACGCCATTATCGACGCCGACACCGACAATAAGTGGCAGCGCAATCAGGTTCGCGGGATTGAGCGGGATGCCCGCGAAGCCCATGACGCCGAGCGTGGCCACGATGCCGATGACGAGCGGAAACAGCCCGCACAACAGCGGCCGTAACCCGCGTAGATCGAGCCACAACACGATGACGATCACGATAATCGCGAACAGCCCGGCCCGCTCGAAGCCATTTTTCATTTGCCGTAAACCTTCGAGCGTGCGATACGATTTCCCGGTTGCTTCGGGGTCGACGGTCTTTGCGGCCTCGGTGTAACGTTCGAGTGCGGGGAAGTCCCACAGCGATTCTTTCGCGAATGCACGTACGAGATATTCGCCATTCTTGCCGATGTACCGTTCGCGAAACTCCGCAGGCAACTCGTGTGCCGCAATCGGCTGCGGATGACTGACTTCCTTTAATAACCGCAGATCGGCGAGCAGGTCGGCTTTTAGTCTGCGGTCGAATTCTTTGATGCGAACGTCTGCCGTGGGCTCCGAGAGTGCCTCGCGGATGGTGGCTGGGATCGCCGCTGGTTGCAATTGCCCGTAGCGGTCGATCATCTGTTTTAGGCTACCTGGGTCGGTTGCCATCGGTTCGGGTAACATACTCGGTAATCGCGACAATTTCGCTTGTATTGTAGCGAGGGTAATCAGTTTGCGATCTTGATCCGACGGCACGAGCACGACCGCATCGACGACGCGACCGACGCCGGGAAGTGCCTCGTACTTCGCTCGTAATGCAATCGCTTCCTCGCGGCTTTTCGCGATACTCAGCGCATCCCACGTGGCACCGGCGGCATGTTCGATCAGTTCGCGTTCCCAGTTCACCGAGTCGAGGCCATCGGCTTGCATGTTCAACAAATTGGAATCGTACGTGACGCGCCCCGCAAACCCCGCACACAGTAGCGCGATGCCAATGCCGATACCCAACACCCAGCGTGGCCGCGACGATAAATACGGTAAGAACGGCCGCCCCGCCGCCGGGAACGCGAGGATGTTCGGGTCGTCTTTGCCGAGGAGATTCGTTGAACGCCGTTCGAGTAAAACGATACAAGCCGGTAGCAGCGTGATGCACGCGATTGCACAGAACAACACGCCGAAGCCCGCGATCCAGCCGAGTTCCGCGACGGCTTTGAAGTCCGCCACCATCGTGGCAAAGAACGCCAATGATGTCGTAGCCGCCGCAATCACAATACTCGGCCCCGCATGGCGTGCGGTCTCCATCGCGGCATCGTGCGGGCTTCGACCCATGCGGCGTTCTTCGTCGTAGCGGGCCACCCAGAGCACGCCGTAATCGCCCATGCCGATAATCATCACCGCGAACGTCGACGAAAGAATGTTCAAATGGCCGACAGTCAGCGTCGCCCAACCGAGCGCCCACGCGGTCCCGGCCAACAGCGTGCCAACGGTGAGTAGCGGGTAGCGGAACCCGCGATAGACCACGAGATACAGCAGTGCCACACCGATCAACGCGAGCCACGACACGAACGTCGAGTCTTCGTCGGAGGCGACCATCTCGTCGGTTTCGAGGACGGGCAAACCGGTCAGGCCGAACGTCAGGCCAGGGTATTTTAGATGCACGTCCGCAATAATCGTCCGCGCCACTTCACACGCTTCCTTTGCAGGTGTGAACGACTCAAGGGCTTTTTTGGGGCGTGCCAACACCAGCGCGAGTGCGCCATCGTGCGTGAAAAAATACTGCGGCTCGGTGAGCGTGCGGCCTTCATCGCGACGCCCACCCACCGCCCATGGGTTCTGATAATCCGCCGGGTTTTGCAACGATACTGCGGCTTGTTGCAAAATTGCAGGGAGTTGCGCGAGCAGGTCGTTGTCCGCTTTCGATACTGCACGCCCTGCTTGTTTGCCTTCGGCCGCCACCGTCGCCTGCGCGAGCAGCGCTTGCAACGAAAGCGCCTGCCAACTGACATCCCCGAAGCGACCGAGAAGCGGGGACATGCCATCGAGGCGTTTATCGATTGCGGCGAGGTCGTCTTGCGATAAATACAGCAACGAGCGCGGGTGGAGCGGGCGCAGATCGACTTTGTGAAAGACGCGGTCGAACAAATCGGATCGCTTCTGAAGTTCGGCGGCGACATCGTCCGCTGCCGCCTGCATCCGCTTGCGATCCGTCCCCTTGACGACCACGATCATGTCGTCGTCATCGCCGAAGGCGTCGAGGTATTTCTGCCATTGCTTCTGGCACTCTTTTTCCGCACTCAGAAGGTCGTTGCGTTGCGTATGATATTCGATTTTGGCATACGAAAGCCAAATCGAACCCGCGATGGCCGCCGCCCCGAGCGCCAGTACCAGACGCGGGGCACGCAGGACCATCGCCACCAAAGCGGCAACGACGAAAGCCATCCGACTGGGGGCGTCCATTGCCCGTGACATGCGACTCCTTCGCAGAGAATTCTCAGTTGGCCCACAAGTTAGCGCATTTTGCAAGACGCCGCAATCCCAAGCGAAAGCGGGTCCAGAGCCGCGTTTGAATCTCTGTTACCAAACATTCACGAAGTGACAGGTACGAAAAAACCCCACCAACTCAGGTTTGCACCTGTGCTGGTGGGGCCGGAACCGAAAAGAGGCCAAGGATTGTAGTTATTGCAAAGATCGGTAATTTTGTCAACGCGGAAGTTAGCCGAATTGGATATTTCATCTCAAGTCCAATCAGGAACTGCCACTTTTCCTCGAAACGATTCGGTAATTGGATGGGTAATACAATAGACAACAGGGACGGTACCAACACGGAGATCGGCATATGCGACGTATCGGATACTGTTTTCTAGCAATAGTTTGCTCGATTATGCCGCTCTCGGCTGGAGATGCCGTCGCTCCGGTGGGTACGCGGGTGGCCGATTTCACCCTTCCGGAACCGCTGAGCGCGAAGCCGTGGTCGCTCGTCGAGAATACGCGCGATGCGAAGGCCACGGTCATCGTTTTTAGCAGCACCACTTGCCCCGTGGCGAGTGCATACACGACGCGAATCATCGACATGGCGAAACGCTACTCGCCCGATGCCGTCGTATTCGTCGGCATCAATAGCCACAGTGCCGATGAACCCGCAGATGTTGCGAAAGCCGCAAAGGAATGGAAATTGCCATTCCCCGTGTTGAAGGACGATCGCACGACCATCGCGGACAAGCTCAGCGTCGAGCGCGTGCCGACGGCGATCGTTCTCGATGCGACGCGCACGGTCCGCTACTTTGGCCGTATCGACGATCAGTTCAGCCCCGGTGTCCACAAGGCGAAACAGGGTACCCGCGAGTTGGCGAACGCGATTGAAGCGGTGCTCGAAGGGCACGATATGAAGGTTTCGCACACGACCGCGATGGGTTGCAAACTCACCCGGCCAAAAGCCGAAAAGCCGAGCGATACCGCGACTTACACCTACACGAAGCACGTTTCGCGGATCATTCAGGCGAAATGCCAGGAATGCCATCGCCCCGGCGAAGCGGCCCCGTTCAGCCTGATGACTTACAAGCAGACGATCGGCTGGGCGGACATGATGCGTGAGGTGGTTGCCGACGACGTGATGCCACCGTGGCACGCCGATGCCCCACGTGGGCACTTTAAGAACGACCGCCGGTTGAGCGACGCGGAAAAGAAGGCGATCCTCGGCTGGATCGACAACGGCTGCCCCGAAGGCGATGTTAAAGACGCAGCGCGTGAACCGAGTTATATCGACGGCTGGCGTTTGGGCCGCGAACCCGATGCGGTGTTGAAAATGCTCAAACCGATCTCAATCCCAGCGAACGCGATGTTCGGCCTCGGTTTCCCGTACCAATACGTGATGGTCGGCGATGTCTTCGAGGAAGAGAAATGGGTCCAAGCGATCGAAGTGCGACCGAGTTACCGTGCGGTCGTTCACCACATTCTTTGCTTCATTATCCCGCCGGGCGGGACGATTTTCGATGTCGCCGGCGGGCAATTCGGCACGCACTTGCTCGGCGCGTTCGTCCCCGGCGATCAGCCGATTATCAACCCCGACGGTTTCGCACGCCGCATCGCAAAGGGGAGCCGCCTGGTATTCGAGGTGCATTACACGCCGAACGGTCGCGCGGGTGTCGATCAATCGATGATTGGCATCATTTACGCGAAGAAACCGCCGAAACACGAGCTTTACAGCACCGCGATCTTCAACCCGAAGTTCGTGATCCCCGCCGGCGTCGCGAAGCACGAAGTGCTGTCGGAGCAAACCTTCGACAAGTCCGTCACGCTACTCTCGCTGACACCGCACATGCACCTTCGCGGCAAGTCGTTCCGCTACGATCTGATTACACCCGACGGCAAACGCGAGGTGTTGTTGAACGTGCCGAAATACGATTTCAACTGGCAGGCGAGCTACGAATTCCGCGATGCCCGCACGATCCCTGCGAAGTCGCGGATCGAATGTACTGCCATTTACGACAACTCGAAAAGCAACCCGTTCAACCCCGATCCGGCGTCGAAAGTGCGTTGGGGCACTCAAACCTGGAACGAGATGATGATCGGCTTCGCAATGTACCACGAAGCGAAGTAGCCGCGAACCTTGCCTGTGTAGCGATGTCCATTGTTGCGTGAAGCGACATCCTCGGGGTGTGTTGGTTGCACGCAACTCTACGAAAGTTGTGGGTCAGGTTCGATTCCTGGCGAGGATATTTGGCGAAGACGTGAACCGCTGGGACGGGCAACGGGGATGTCACCGAAAGGGACATCCCCGGCCCCCACCCAAACGACGCGGGAGCCAGACGGTCGGGCAATCGGCTGCAACCCGATAGAAGTGGGTTCGACTCCCACCCGCGCCTTGCGCGTTAATTCCCAGATCGCATCGAAGGCGTCCGACGCTGAGGGCGAGGCGACGACGATTTCGATCCGGACATTTTACGGAACAGGAACATCACGACGATCGCGCCGACGATGCCGCCACCCGCAATCTGGCCGTAGTATTTCAAGTTCGCGGATTCGGTGGCTTCGACGGATGGGCGATTCAGGAAGGTGATTTCGCCCGCAAGTTTTTGCACTTCTGGAACGGCTTTGTCCCAACTATCGCTCGTCGTCATCGTGTTTAAGCAGACGAATTCGTCGTCGTTGCCGTACTGGTAAATCTGATAGCTGACGACGGCCGACCGATTGTTGCCATTTTCGGGTTCCATCCGCACGCCCATAATGAGCCGTTTCTTCTCGGCATCGTATGCCGGTGGGTGCGTCCAACCGACGACTTTCGCCGATTGCGTGCCCTTCCCCACTCGATTGCGTCGCGCTTCGGCGAAATCGCGTTGCCACTGCATCAGACCATCACGAACGAACGGTTCCGCTAGGTTTTTCTTGTCGATCCCTTTGAGCGGATCTTCTTTAGGCATGAGAACTAAACAGATCCAGCCGCTTTTGTCGTTCGGCAGAACGACGCCGAGTTCGTCGCCGATGAGTGCCACATTGAGGATTTCTGCAAACTCGACGAGTTTATCTTCGGTGACCATCCGGAATTTGTCGGGCACTCGAAATGCCGCTATCCCACGCAGGTCGGCACTGAAAGCGCCTTGGCGGGACAGACGCCGAACGGTTGCCTCGTCGATTTCACCGCAATAGGCCTGAAAACATGCGACGAGAACGATTCCGATCGCGAAAACGGAACTTAGCAGGGCGCGCAACCGAACGCGAAACGGGATCATGACAGGAACCCCAGGTGCAAATCGTGGCCCAACCGTCGAAAACGTTTCAACGGAACGATGGTTCGCAAAACGAACAAGGGCCGAACGTAACCTAGTTCGGCCCCTGCGACTGTCAAATCTGTCGTTGCGTTATCTTTACTTTGTTAGCGCGGCTCGCTTGTCGGCGATCAGTTGAATGAGCGCCTTATGCGGGTCGGCGAATTTCGCCAGTCCTTCGGACATCAGCGTCTCTTCGAGTGCCGTAATGTCGACTTTCGCGTCGATGTCCGCGAGGACGTGGGCGGGTGGCAGTTCGTTGATGTGCGACGTGAAGGTTCGCCCGCTCTCTTGCACGGCCTTGTTCGTGCCGGGTGGGTTGGTTTCGATGTCGGAGCCGGCGAATGCCTCGACGTACTTCCACGCATCGTCGGTTTTCTTCTTCGTGCCGGTGCTGGCGAAGATCATTTCTTGATCGCGAGCATAGCCTTTGTTCGCCCAATAATCTTTGTTCATCTTCCAGATGCGTTTCGCGTTGACGATCCCGACGAGGCCTTGTGCCTCGGGGATCAGCGTGGGCACGGCCTTTTCGGTGTACACGTCGACGCGGCTCACGAAGATACTGAACACGGTCTTCACTGCGGCTTTGTCTTTGGCACGGGCGGCACCGCGGGCGCAGGCATCGCGGGCGGCCACGTACTGCCGTTCGCTGAAAATGAGCGTGACGTTGAGCGCAACACCCGCTGCGACGAGTTCTTCGATACTCCCGAGGCCACCGGGTGTGGCAGGGACTTTGATCATGCGGTTGCAGTGCCCCGCCGACCACTTTTTGCCGAGTTCAATGTAGCTTTTGGTGCGTTCGGCGACGGGCACGTTGCGGGCCACGTCTTCGAGCAGTGGATCGAGTTCAAAGCTCACCCAGCCATCGTTGCCCTTCGTTTCGTTCCAGACCGGTACGAACACGTCCTGTGCGTTCTTCACCAGTTGGTTGGTCATGGCCCACGCGATGCCTTCGTCGTCGAGGCCTTGCTTGGCGAAGGCGGCGATGTCGGCATCGAATCGGCCCGTTTTCAGGAGTTCCGAAATGATGATCGGGTTCGAGGTTGCGCCGGTGGCACCGAACGCGCGATTGGCTGCGATTTCGACGGGATCGACCGAATCGAGCCAGAGTTTCGTACCGGCGGCCACAATCGATTGAAGCGGGGTCATCGCTGCTCTCCATAAAGTGATGGGCGTATCTTGGGAAATGATATGAATCGCCGTTGCGGTTTCGCATAAGCACACGAAATTTAATAACTGTCCCATTTGGGGTTTTTGGCACGGGGTTTGGGTGGTAGGTTCTGCGAGCTTAAATTCATTTCCCTGGCAGGAAGCCTTATGCAAAACCCCTATTCTACCGTTGTCGAAAACGCGATGCGGCTCACGTATGCGGCTCTCAACGAACGGCAACGTCGCCTGTATGCCGCCAGCGAGGCACTCAA
>JAYVXI010000045.1:0-23394 GCA_043785305.1 Limnoglobus sp.
CGGACTCGGGTACGGGGTCGTGTCGTATACGATCATCTTACAAAACGAATGACACCGAAAAGACCAAATAAGGTAAAACTCTACGTGCCGAGCGCCTTACACATCGTCTTTGCCGCGAATCTGTGCTTTCAACATGTGTCGGAGGCGGCCTTCGATCTTCTGATGCGCCTTCTCGATTTCCTTCTCGCCGAGCGTGCGATCGGGGGCTTGGTACGTCAGTGCGAACGCGAGCGATTTCGTTCCGGCGGGGATGCGGTCGCCGGTGTAGACATCGAACAATGTCGCATCGCTCAGCAGATCGCCGCCACCCGCGAGTAGCTCCGCACGCACGGCATCGACGGTCGTGTCTGCGGGCACGATTAGCGCCACATCGCGCTTGGCGGGCGGGTGCGTACTGAATGGCCGGTACGCATTGCGCGTGGGTATCGCCGACAGGATTGCTTCAAAATCGAGTTCCGCCACCTGCACGGTCTTATCGGTGAAGCCGAACGCCATCGCGACTTTCGGGTGCAGTTCGCCGAGCGTGCCGACGACTTTACCACCGATCACGAGTTCGGCTGCCTTACCGGGGTGCAGGTGCGGGATTGTTTTCGCGCCGCGACACGTTACGCCAACGAGGTGCAGGTCGGCCGTCAGCGAATCGACGATGCCTTTCAGGTCGTAGAAATCAAATGACACCGGCTTGACACCTTGCGGGTCGTCCCACGTGGCGGCGGAGCGGCGACCGCACAAAACGATCGCCACCCGGCGCGGTTCGTCGGGGAGTGCGTTGGCGTTCGGAAGGTACACGGGGCCGAGTTCGAACATCGCCACGCGCGGGTTCGATTCGAGGTTGCGTTGCACCACCGCCAACAATCCCGGCAACAGCGTCCGGCGCATCGCAGCACGTTCCGGCGAGAGCGGGTTGACCACATTCACAAAGCCCGATTTCTCTGCGGGCAGCCCGAGTTTCGTCTCCACTTCAATCGAACTCAGCGAGTACGTCACCGCTTCGAACAACCCGAGTTGCACCAAAATATCGCGGACGTGCTCTTCGCATTCGAGCGACGGATTGCCCTTCGGCATCGGCATTTCTTGCGATAACAGCGACTCCGGCAGTTTGTCGTAACCGGTCACTCGTGCCAGTTCTTCGATCAAATCCGCCGCACCCGCCTGAATGTCCAGCCGCGTCGGCGGTACGGTGACCGACCATCCCCACATTGATGTTTCCACCTGAAATTGCAACGCTTTCATCACGCGCTCGACTTCCTCGGGCGGCAGGTCGAACCCGAGCAAGCGGGCAATTTCGCGTTTATTCAGTTCGATAATTTGCGGCGGTAACGGGGCCGGATATTCTTCGACGACCCCCGCCAGTACCTCGCCGCCCGCGTGCCGGTGTAGCAACTGTGCGGCCCGTTTCGCGGCCGATGGCACGATCTCCGGGTGGATGCCTTTGCTGAATCGCGAACTCGCTTCGCTGAACAAATTGAACTTGCGTGCCGTTTTTCGCACACTGACGAAATCGAACGCAGCCGATTCGAGCAAGATCGTTTTCGTGGTCGCGGTTACTTCGGTATCGTGCCCGCCCATCACACCCGCAATCGCGATCGCACCGACACCGTCGGCGATTACCAAGTCCTCGATATTGAGGGTGCGTTCCTGGCCATCGAGGGTTTTGAGCGTTTCGCCGGCACGCGCACTTCGCACGATGATCGTCGGCGTTTTGCCATCCGCACGCTTCACCAGCACGTCGTAATCGAAGGCATGGAGCGGTTGGCCGTATTCGAGCATCACGTAGTTCGTGATGTCGACGACGTTGCTGATCGGCCGCATCCCCGCGTATTGCAACCGCGAACGCATCCAGCGTGGGGCCGCACCAACGGTCACATTGCGAACGATCGTGGCCGAGTATCGCGAGCAAAGTTTCGCGTTCTCGATGCGGACTTTCACGCGGCCTTCGGCAGTGTCCGCCACCGTGGGAACGCTCAGGTCCGGCTCGGTGACGGTTCCGCCCGTAAGTGCCGCGACTTCTCGCGCGATCCCGAGTAACGACAAGCAGCGTGCCATGTTTGGCAGCACGTCCAGTTCGACGACGATGTCGCCGAGGAGATCGGCCATCGGCGTACCGGGGGCTGCGTCGTCATCGTCGAGAATAATGATCCCGTCGTGGTCGTCGGCGATGCCGAGTTCGTAGTTCGACATGCACATCGCGTCGTTCATGACGCCGCGAAGTGCCTTCGGTTCCAGCGTGAAAACCGTCTTTTTGCCGTCTTTGTCCGCGTAGAAGTATTTGCTGCCGCGCAGCCCAAGCACGACTTTCATGCCGCTCTGCCCCGGTGCGATGTTCGGCGCACCGGTGACGACCGTCTTGGATTCCGTCGCACCGTATTCCAGCGTAACGAGCTTGAGCTTGTCGGCTTCTGGGTGCTTTTCGATCCGGATGACGCGGGCCACCACCACCTTGTCGTTTTCCCAGACGAGGCCCGCATCTTCGGGCTTCACGTGCAACCCCGCCGGTGCCGCACGCCCGAACAGTTTCACGCCCGCCGACTCGAGGCCCGCGAGCGTCAGCCGTTCGACGAGGTCCGCCGGGTTCGCAGGCAGGGGCACGTATTCACTCAACCACGATAGCGGAACGAGCATGGCAGAATCCCAAGGAAAACGAACGACGTAGCAACGCGGCACAGATACGTTTTGTATGTCGTAGCCGTCACTTTGGGTGGGCACCGACCATTTTGTCGGTAAGTCCGGTCACGGCGTCAGTTGCCAGACGGCGGGTGTGCTCAGGTCCGGGTTGCCGGGGATGATGTACCGCCCGGCGATGTAGAAGCGGCCTTCGTCGTCGCGCGTCGTGCTGCCGTAAATCAGCAAGCCTTTGGTGTTCGCCACGGGTATCGGCACCACGATCGGCTTCGCCGTTGAGGACTTGGTACGCAGGTCGAACGAAAGCCATTCGTACGCCGTATCGTTACCGCGTTTGCCGATCCCGCACAGTGTCGTTTCGCCATCGTAGGTGAACAGCGATGGCGTGTCACTTTCGCCATCGGGGTGGAACCAGCCGAGGTCGGCGAACGCGGTTCCGGTGTCGCGTGGGTCGATGCGATACAGGCGGCCACGGTCGGTAACGAAGGCATAACTGTCATTTTTCAGTGGTGTGACGCCGACGATGCCGTGCGACGATGCATCGGGTGAAGTGCCGTAATGCACGAGCGGGAACGCGGCGATTTCTTGGAGTTGCGCATCGTATTCGACGAGCGCGGCAATCGTCTTCGTGCCTTCGATTTTCAGACGAGGTACGAAGACGTGGCCACGCGAATCGGCGATGAAGTTGCGGGTCGTGTGCCCGCCAACGGACCCCACTCGTACGCTGTTTGCCACTTTGCCCGTAGCGGTATCGACCTGATAGAGCACGTGACCGAAGTAGCCGAGAAAATAAACGAACCGCCCGCCGACTGCGGATGCGATCACCGCTTCACGCACTTCAGCGATATGCTCCCAAACGGCATCGGCGACCGGTTTGCGACGCCAAAGGTGCGAGCCGTGCGTTGGCAGTTTCGAGCCATCTTCGTTCTCGCCGCCCTCATCGAGCGACGCGAAATAGATGCAGCCATCGGCGGCTTGCAGGATCTTCGTGTGAATTTTATTTTGTTCGACACCCGGTTTTGCAAGGTTGAGGCGAGTCAGATTCTCGACGACGCCACCGATGTCGATCGACTTGCCCGTTTCGGGGTCGAACTCGAAGAGATGTGCCGAGAGATTCTCCGCACCATCGCACGAGACTCCGAAATAAATTCGCCCCCGGTGATCGCGCCCGGTGCTTCCCCAGACCGACGCGGCCGCATGAAACAACGGCCACTCGACCGCACGCACCGTCGGCACCCGCGCCGGGTCGTTCGGCGCATTCGAGAAGACGAAGTTCTTGGCCGACGGCGGTTTCACTATCGGAATGGCCTTAGGTCGCGACGCTGGCTTCGTAACCTCGACTACCGCAACGGTTGGGACCGGCGTAACTGCCGGAGCACACCCTGTCAGAATCAGCAACCCAATCCATCGCATTCGCATTGTGACTTCCTCCGTTCGTAAAATCATACGCGATGTCGATTTAGATTCTGCCTGCGTTGTGGTATGAAAACTATCGCCGGTTGGGTAAGATTGACTAGAAGGCCGTCCCACCTGTGGAGAATCTGACGATGTCCGAACCCGAACAACCGTTGGCCGCTGGCCGCCGCCCGTGGATTCTTGCCGTCATCACCGTGATTGCGATCACTGGAACCATTGGCGTACTGAATAAATCCACATCGTCGGTGAATGCTCGCCAAGAAGAAAAGCCAACGAAGAAAGCCGACGACGAGAAAGCCGAACGCGAACCGCAGCCCGCCCCCGAACTCGATGGCGGTATCGCTTGGTTGAACACGTCCGGCCCGATCAAGATGAAAGATTTGAAAGGCAAAGTCGTCCTGCTCGACTTCTGGACGTTGTGCTGCATTAACTGCATTCACGTGATGCCCGACCTCGCGAAACTCGAAAAGAAGTACCCGAACGAACTCGTCGTGATCGGCGTTCACTCGGCCAAGTTCGAGAACGAAAAAGACACGAAAAGCATCCGTCAGGCGATCTTGCGTTACGAGATCGCGCACCCGGTTGTCAACGATGCCGAACACAAGATTTGGAACCGATTCGGCGTCAGTTCGTGGCCGACGGTGGCCCTCGTCGACACGGAAGGCAAGTTCCTCGGTCATGCTTCGGGCGAAGGCAATTTCGACCTCCTCGACAAGATCATCGGCAAGCTCGTCAAGGACGCGAAGGCCAAGGGCACACTCGACGAGAAGCCGATCCGCTTCGACCTGATTCGCTACCGCGAATCCAAGGACACGCCGTTGTTCTTCCCCGGTAAAGTCCACGCGGACGGTAAGAGCAACCGGTTGTTCATCGCCGACAGTACGCACCATCGGATCGTCATTACCGACCTCGCCGGGAACAAAATCGACAGCGTCGGTACCGGCTCGCCGGGGCGTACCGATGGGGCCTTCGATGTCGCCCGATTCGACGACCCGCAAGGCATGGCACTCGACGGCGAAACGCTCTATGTGGCCGACCGCAAGAATCACTGCATTCGTGCCATCGACCTGAAAACGAAGACCGTCAGCACCGTGGCTGGTACGGGAACGCAAGAGGGCGATGCCACGAATCGGCGTCTCGATCAGGCGATTGCCGGGACGAGTATCGGCTTGAACAGCCCGTGGGATCTGCTCGTGATTGGCCGCGAATTGTACATCGCGATGGCGGGACACCACCAGATCTGGACGATGGAACTCGACACGAAGAAGATCAAACCGTACGCCGGCGATGGCCGCGAGAACATCAAGGATGGCCCGCTGTACGCCGCCCGGTTCGCGCAACCATCGGGCCTCGCGACCGATGGCAAGTTCCTCTACGTAGCCGATAGCGAAGTGAGCGCGATTCGCAAAGTGCCACTCGGCGGCGAAGGGCGAGTTTCGACGCTCGTCGGCGAAGGATTGTTCGAGTTCGGCGACGTGGATGGAGTCGCCGAGAAGGTGCGACTGCAACACGCACTCGGTGTGATTTACCACGAGGGCAAGCTGATTATCGCCGACACTTACAACAGTAAGTTGAAGTTCCTCGACCCGAACACGCGAACCTGCACGACGTTCCTCGGTGGCGATGACGCCGACAGTTTCTTCGCGGGGCCGCTGTTCGACGAACCGGCCGGACTGAGTATCGCGAACGGCAAAGTCTACGTGGCCGACACCAACGCGAGCCGCATCCGCGTCGTCGATCTGGCCACGAAAAAGGTCAGCACGCTGGCGCTAAAAGGCGTGCTGCCACCCCCGCCGCAAAAAGAATGGCTACCCCCCACCGAACCGAAGAAGTAACTTGTTCTTACCCCAACGGGGTTCCATCTGATAGCCCAGGGTTAGACGTTTCGTCGTACCCCTGGGAGTACGAACGGGATGAACGATATGGCGCGTCTAATGACAATCGTGGCGATGTGTGTGGCGGTGTCGAGCGCGACGGCGGCCGACAAGGACGCTTGGTACGTCAAGGCCGTGAAGAAACTCGAAGTCACCATCGAACCCGCGCAAGCCAAACCGGGTGAGACGGTGACGTTCAAGTTGCTCGTCCACCTCAACGAGGACTACTACACCTACCCGCTGAAGCAAGAAGACAAGAACGCGGCGGGTATGGTGAACAAAATCGCGTTCGCCGACGGCACCGGTTTGATCTTCGTCGGCGAAACGAAAGACCCGATCGACTACGACACGAAAGCCGAACCCGAACTCGGCATCAAAGAGATGCGAATCTACCGCAACGAGGTGATTTACGAACGCAAAGCGGTCGTCTCGCCGAAGGCCAAGGCCGGCGAGATCGCGATTGCGTTGAAGTCGTTCCGGCTGAACGTGTGCGACAAGTCGAACTGCTACCCGACGAAAACCGTGATGCCCGAAGCGAAGTTCAAAGTCCTCGATGGCCCCGCCACGCCAGTGGCCAAGGAGTTTCAGGACGAAGTGCGAAAAGCGTTGGAAGAGAAGTAGCCTACTTCTTCACTGCCGCTTTCAACGCTTCGAGTACGGCTTTCGCGTCGCCATCATCGACCGAAACGAACGCGAACGACTTCACGACCTTGCCGCCGTGGACGATCACGGCTGTCAGGTGGGCATCGTTGTTCAGGCCCCAGCCGTTCGGTCCGGTCTTGTTTTCGGTGTAGACGGCCAAGTCGGTTTTCACGAACTTCAGCGACATTTGCGCCTTCGGCAGATACTCTTTCATTTTGTCGTTGTCACCACCGACCCAGATCGCAACGGCCGCGGCTTTGTCCGAATCGTCGTTCACCTTCGCATCGATCACTCGCAGGGACTTGGCCATCGGTCGCGAAAACTTCTCGGCATTCACGAACAGATAAATCGTCGGTTCGTCTTTGCGTAGCATCGCGATGTCGACATCTTTGCCTTCGTTCGTTCCGGTTGCGGCGAAGATCTTTAACTCGGTGACTTTCTCGCCCGGCTTCGGCCCCGACTCGACATCCGCGAATGCGGGGCTGGCCACAACGAGGAGCAATACAAAAGTGCGAATCGCGTTCATAATCGATTCTCCGGCGTGACACTCAGGGGATATTCCGGCAACGACAATCCGAGTGTCGGAAGGGATTGCAGTCGCCGCCAGCCGCGGCTGACACGGGACGTTTCTTCCGCGACGAACGCGGCGTCGAAGTTCGACTTGGCGAAATCGCCCGTACAAGTGACCATTGCCCACGATTCGCCGTCAATGTACTGTGCGAGTGCTGCGTTGCAGCGAACGTGGCACTCCGGCTGAAGGTGCAGCGCTTCGAGCGGCACTTCGCCCAAAATGTAGCGAAGATACAGGTCCGAATCGGTGACGGCTTCGACGTCCGAACCGCAGACCTGGCAGCAATAGCCTTCGTCGCATCGTGCCATACTTTAACCTTTTTTCCAGTTCTCGATATACTAAACGAATTGGAGTGCAACTCCTAACGAAGAATGGCTACGTGCGACGACGGATTGGTTGCCGATTTGCCAACTCGACCACGACTCGAAGAGACGGAACCATGCCACTGCCTATTGTTGCCATCGTCGGCCGCCCGAACGTCGGCAAATCCTCGCTGTTCAATACACTCGCGAATCGGCGAATCAGCATCGTCGACCCGATTGCCGGGGTGACGCGCGACCGCGTTTCGACGCTACTCGAATACGAAGGACGACACTTCGAGCTAGTCGACACGGGCGGTATGGGCATTCAGGACATCGACAATCTGACCGAAGACGTCGAACGCCAGATTCAAAATGCCATCGAAACCGCGGCCGTCGTACTGTTCCTCGTCGATATTCGCGTCGGGGTAACGCCGCTCGATCAGACCGTGGCCGAACGGCTGCGGTCGATCGGCAGGCCGGTGATTTTCGTCGCGAACAAAGCCGACGACTCGAACCTCGACAACGCCGCCACCGAACTCTATCGCCTCGGTTACGGACCGCCGTTGCTCGTCAGCGCGAACAGCCGTCGCGGCAAAGAAGACCTGATTTACGCGATCATCGACAAGCTGCCCGTCGATACCGGCGAAGCACCGGATAGCGTCGAACTGAAACTCGCAATCGTCGGTCGGCGCAACGTCGGCAAAAGCACGTTCATCAACAGCCTTGCCGAAGAAGAGCGCGTGATCGTGTCCGAAGTGGCAGGAACGACGCGCGACAGTATCGACGTGCGATTCGAGCGCGACGGCAAGACGTTCATCGCCATCGACACTGCCGGGGTTCGCAAGAAAAGTAGTATGTCGGGCAACGTCGAATTTTATAGCCTTCACCGCGCCGAGCGTTCGATTCGGCGCGCGGATGTCGTGCTGCACTTCTTCGATGCCCGCACGCGGGTCGGCCGCGTCGACAAGCAGCTCGCCGAGTACATCATCGAGAACCACAAGCCCGCGATCTTCGTCGTGAACAAGTGGGATTTGGTGATGCACGCGATGGAAACCGAGAAGATGGCGAAGTACCTTCGCGATGTCTTCCCGATGCTCGATCACGTGCCAATCGCGTTCGTGACGGCGAAACAAGGCAAGAACACGATCCGGTTATTGAACCTCGCGCAACAGCTTTACAAGCAGGCCGGACAGCGACTCGGTACCGGCGAACTCAACCGCATTTTGAAGAATGCATTCGCGAACAACGTACCACCGGTGCGGTTCAATCGCGTGGCAAAGGTCTATTACGCCGCTCAAGTCGCAGTGTTCCCGCCGACGATCGCGATGGTCACCAACGGCCCCGAATTGTTCGACAATACCTACACGAAGTACCTGACGAAAGTGCTGCGCGACACCAGCCCGTTCGGCGAAGTGCCGATCAAAATGATCTACCGTGCGAAGAACGAAGGCGGCAAAATCCGCGGCAAACCCGGCGAGGTGGAAGATCTGGCCGTCGACCTCGACGGCAACCCGATCCCCGACTTCAGCGGCGAAATCGAACCGGATGAGTTCCCGCCGCCACCCGGCCGCGAGAAGGCCAAACCGGCCCGCACCAAAGTCAAAGTCGCCGCCGCGAAAGAAGAACCCGCCGAGCAGCCGAGCGAGAAGCGATCCGAGCCGCGTCGCGACAACATCGTGAACAAAGCCCCATCGCAACGGATCAAGTCGAAGAAGAAAGTGCCGAAGCCGAAGAAGCCCGGCGTCTGGGATATTTAGTAGAGGGGAGTGGGGTGTAGTTCACGGCGATCCGGCTCGTTTTGAAACGGGCGGTCTCGCTGTATCAAGCAACACCCACGCGAGACCGAACTGCGAATTGGCTCTTTCATCGCTTCCTTCGGCACGAACGGCATTCGCCATCCGAAAACTAGTGAACTTCCGTACAAATCGCTTGCACCCGAACGAGCCATCGCGTACTTACGAGTGAAGTGTACGCGCGATTACTAAATGTTCGGGGGTTCACTCATGCCGCTCCGCATCCTTTTCGTCGATATGAACGCCTATTTCGCTTCGGTGGAACAGCAAGATAATCCAAAGCTGCGCGGGAAGCCCGTCGGCATCGTGCCGATGATGGCGCGTTCCACCTGTTGCTTGGCCGCGAGTTACGAGGCGAAGGCGTACGGCATCAAAACCGGCACTCCCGTTTGGGAAGCCCTGCAACTGTGCCCGTCGTTGCAATTGGTGGTGGCGCGGCACGACCGCTACGTGGAAGTTCACAACCAGATCGTGCATGCCGTCGGCCGGTGCTTGCCGGTCCATCGCGTGATGTCGATCGACGAGATAGCGTGTCGACTCATCGGCGACGAACGATCCCCCGCGACAATCCGACGGATCGGGATGAAGATCAAAGCCGAGATTCGCGCCGAGGCGGGCGATTGGATTCGCTGCTCTATCGGCGTCGCGCCGAACGGGATTCTCGCGAAAGTTGCATCGGACATGCAGAAGCCCGATGGCCTGACGATCATCGAATCGGAGGAGTTACCGGATCGGCTGTACTCGTTGCCGATCACCGATTTTCCCGGCATCGGCCCGCGTATGGGCAAGCGGTTCCACAAGCACGGCGTGTTCACGACGCAGCAGTTGTGCGAGCTATCGCTGAAGGCGCAAACGCTGATCTGGGGAAGCCGGATTCACGGCGAACGCTGGTATTTCATCCTGCGTGGGGATGAGGTTCACGAGAAGGCGACGCACCGGCGGACGGTCGGTCATTCGCACGTGTTGCCACCGGTGTTACGCACCGTTGCCGGGGCGCGCGGCATCATGGTGAAACTCATCCATAAGGCCGCGGCACGGCTACGCAGCATCGGTTACTGGTGCGGTCGCATGGCCGTGTCGGTGCGTTACGATTCCGGCGAACGATGGGAAGCGAAAGGCTCGATCCCCCGTTGCCAAGATACGCTGACACTATTGCTGGCGTTCGGCGAATGGTGGTCCGAACGGCCACTATTCCGCATGGGGCGACCGTTGAAAGTCAGCATGGTGCTGTTCGACCTCACCCCCGCGGCCACCACGACACCATCGCTATTTGAATCGGATCGGCAACTGACGACGCTCTCGCACGTCATGGATAAAGTGAATCGCACCTTCGGAAAGAACGCGATCCACTTCGGCACGATGTGCGGTTCGGAGACCACCGCCCCGACTCGCATCGTGTTTTCAAATATCCCCGAGTTCGACCCGGCACACGAGTGACACCGCAGTGATAATTCGAGCGGGGCAACTGGATACGTTTATCGTGCCACGATTTTGTCAGCCTTTCAAATCAATCGCCCACGGACGGTCGTCCGTGGGCGTCGTTTGAAACTACTTCACGGTGGCTTTGAACGGGAGTACGATCTTCGTCATCTCTTTGTGATCGGTGATGATTTCAAAGCTGCGGACCATCGTACCCATGGCTTTGGGCGTTACCGCTACGGTGAGAATGTGAACGGGGCGGGATTCTTCGGACTGGGCTTTCACGGTCACTTCGTCGTCGTTGCCTTTGACTTCCATGATCTTGAACGGCTGCGTGCCTTGCAGCAGCACGCGGTGCTCTGTGGTTATGCCGGGCTTCAAGTCGGTGAGTTTCACGTCTTCGGGGTTCGTGCTGATCGGCACGACCACGTTCAGCGTCACCGGGATGCGGAGTTTCTCGATGCCCGGTGCGTTCGTCTTGATGAAGATATCGGACGTCCAGTTACCGACGGGGCAAGTCGGGTCGAGCGTGGCGGTCACGTCGAAGGTGACTTCGCTGGTGCCACGGTTCGCGAGCTTGAATTCGGCTTTGACGAACTTGCCCGTACTGGTGGCTTCGGAGATATCCCAGCTACCGAAGTTATACAGCGTGACCTTCATCGACGCGGTGCCACCTTTGCCCTTGCGGACGGTGCCGAGGGCGATCGTATCGGGCGACATCACGAGATCGTCGCGGGCGATCGACATGACTCGTAGCGAGACTTCCTCGAGGATCGGGCTGAGAAACGGCACGTAGACCGTGACCGTCTTCAACGTGTTCGCTTGCGGGATTCGCCGCGTATCCATCATGGCGACGACCGAGGTCGATTCGCCGGGTGCGAGTTGGTTTTTGAGAACCGACGCCGACACGCAACCGCACGAGACGCGGGCGGTGCCAATGGTCAGCGTCGCCTTCGTGGTGTTCGTAATCGCGAAGTAATGCGTGAGAACCGGGCCACGCGATGTGACGCCGAAATCTTTGACGAACTCGGTGAAGTAATCGTTAGCGGCCGCATCGGCACGCCCCACCATAGCCAGTGCGAACATCGCACTCCACAATACACGTCGCATAATAACACTCCCCATGGCGATGGTTCGTTCCCCCTGTTGAACGAACCGTTGCCTAGAACCTAGTTTATCCGATTCACGATGCACTTCGCGTGAGAATTATGTGTCCGTTTGCGACCGTCGTTCCGTAGGCAGGGGTGTCCGATTCGGAAACGCGGTACCTGTTGCCTATCCGGCACGGTTGACACAATCGGTTATCCTTGCCTTATTTTCACGCGATTCGCTTGCTAACGATGGGCGAGAACGGCGACCGTGACTTGCGCGGCACCGGCCTCGATAAGTTCCCGTGAGGCTTCGTGGCAGGTAGCGCCCGTCGTTAAAACATCGTCGATGAGCACAACCCGCAGACCCCGAACCGCGTTCGGCCGTGGCACGCGGAACGCCCCGCGAATGTTCTCCCAGCGGGCCGTTGCGGTCTGGTGCGTCTGATGCGGCGTCGGGCGCGTACGTTGCAACGCGCGGAAAACGCACGGCAACCCGAGCGAACTCGCGACGCTCGAAGCCACCGCCGCCGACTGGTTGTAGCCGCGAGAAATGCGGCGGTGCCAGTGCAGCGGGATCGGCACGATGAGTTGCGGGTTGTCGCGCAGAAAGCGTTCGCGTTGCGCTTCGGCCCAAACGAACCCGAGCGACTCGGCCAACGATTCCCCCGTTGCGCGTTTCATTTTCAAAATGACATCGTGGAGTTTGCCCGCATATTCACCGAGGCGAAACGCGGACGAAAAATGGAACGTGCGTTCGCGGCAGCGCGAACAGCCTTGGCTGACATCGGTGTGCGGGCCGACGACACTCGTACATCGCGGGCAGGTTTCGTGCGGATCGTGCGTAATTTCACGAGCGCAATCGGGGCAGATCGAATGGTCGGCACCCGTGCCGTCGTAGTCTCGTTCGCAGACGAAACAAAACGGCGGGTAGACCCAGCAGCCCGCTTGGCGAGCCAAATCGCGAAGGGTATGCAGCACGAGAACGCCTCAGCTTGAACAAGATCGACATAGCCGCCGCGTGGTGCTTCGGCTCATATTCAGCGTCCCACAAATTGACGTTCAGAAAGACCAGATTGAGCATCCCCAAGCTGTACTCAAAGAGGGAATATAAACCATATCGGTGTATACTGGCACATACGCATAGGATGTTTAGAATGTAAACGATACGATTGCGGCTGTCAATCACGAAAAATCGAGATTTTTAGATGGATCTTACTTTTCCCGAGCAGTCATTGCGAAGTGTCATGAGAGTCGCGGATTCACTGGCGGCGTATTCGTCGGGTAATATCATCCTCCAGGCAAATTTTAGCCCCTGATCTTTCCTGAGTATCGGATTGCATTGTCATTCGATGAATTTTCACGTCGGTTGAAGCGATTTGCGCGTGGCAAGATCAGCGACAACGAACGCTCGCAATTCGGCTTCCCGGAGAATCTGCATTCCGGTTATGATTCTCACAATCGAACGCAACTGTTTCTGCGGAGTAAACGCAAATGACCGACTCAACCCACGAACTCCCGCCACGCAAGCCACGCCGTTGGGCACGCCGTTTCGTAATCCTCGCGATGCTGCTCATCGGGTTAGCATGGTTCGCGCCAGCGATTGCCGCAAAGACAGGCATCCTCAACGGCGTCATCACTAAAGCGACGTCGAAACTCAATGGCACGCTGACCGTCGGTTCGACTTCGCTCGGTTGGTTGTCGGGCGTTGTGTTAAATGATGTCGAACTCAAGGATGCCGAAGGCCGCACGATCCTGACGGCACCGAAGATTTCGTCGTCGCACTCGTTGCTGTCGCTCGCGCAGAACCAGTCCGACCTCGGCACCTTCACGATCGACAATCCGAAGATCGAAATCGTCTGCGAGAAGCAATCGACGAACCTCGAAAAAACCATCGCCAACTACCTCGACGACAAATCCGAACCGAGCACCAGCCGCCCTGCCATTGCGATCAAAGTCGTCAACGGCACGATCGTCCTGCGCGATGCCGACGAGAACCAAACGTGGACGTTGGCGAACGTCGAAGCGAACGCCGATCTGCCACGCGATACGGCTGCCCCGATCGTCGCACGCTTCCGCGGCGAAACGAGCGGCACGAAGTCCGGCGGCAAGATCGACGCCGAAGTGAGCATGGGCAAGGGGATCGACGCGAAGCTGAAATCGGAAAACTTCCCGATGGAGTTTGCCACGCCGCTCGTGAAGCGGTTCGTCGACAAAACTACGAACATCGTCGGCACGCTGACGAGTGACATGGTGGTGACAGTTGAAGGTGCATCGCAGCTCAAAGCGAGCGGGACACTCACGATTGCCGACCTCGATATTCGCAGTGCGCAACTCGGCGGCGAGCATTTCAAACTGCAAAAACTGGAACTGCCGTTGACGATTGAAACGACGCCGAACGGCGTGCGCATCGACCGTGCGGAACTGACGTGCGACCTCGGTAAGGCCACGATCTCCGGCACGTTCGACCCCAACGAACTCTTGGCGAAGTGGCTGGAACGACCGGGCCTCAGCGCCACCGCCGATCTCGATCTCGCGCGAGTCGCAGCCATGTTCCCGAAGCTCATTCGCATGAAAGATGGCACCGAAATTCGCGAAGGCCGCATCAACGCGAAACTCGCGAGCAAGGCCGACGGCACCGCAACGAGTTGGACCGGCACGCTGTTTACCTCTGCGATTCGAGGCGTTCGCAACGGCAAACTACTCGATTGGGACAAGCCGCTCGATCTCAATTTCACCGGCAAACTCGGTGCGGACGGCTACCCGATCTTTGAAGGACTGTTCGCGAAGTCCGAGTTCGCGAGCCTGAGTTCGTCGGGTTCGGTGAGCCTGTTCCACATCAACGGCGATGTCTCGCTGGACAAGTTATCGCAACGGCTCGCGGAATTCATCGACTTGCAAGGGATCACGCTCGGCGGTACGGCCACTCTCGTTTCTTCGAACCGCACCGCTGCCAACGGGGTGTCATCGCTCAACGGTACGATCGTCTTGAAGAACTTCGTTTACGCCGACGCCACGACGCAGTTTCGCGAACCGGACCTGAGTCTGGAGTTCGCGGGCACGGGTCTGTTTTTCCCAACGAACGCCACCGCGACGCCGCTCCGGCTCGATGCGGGGCTGATCAAAGCGACGGCGGTACAAGACACATTGCAATTGACGCTACTCGAACCGATCCCCGATTTGCGCACGCTCCAGTCCGGCAAAGCGACCGCGAAACTGACGGGCGATCTGCTGCGTTGGCGTTCGCGCATCGGCTCGTTCGTGAAGATCCCGAAGAGCATGGAGATCGGCGGCAACGGCACCATTAGCGTGGCGTCGATGCAATTCGACGCCGCAAAACTGAACCTGCAAGGCACCGAGGCCGACCTCGCAAACGCACGCTTCTACGGCTACGGCATCAAGGCCGACGAGCCACAGCTCAAACTCTTCCCGACGAACATTATCTTCGATCGCGCATCGGGCACGATCGATATTCCGCTTTTGCAAGCCTCATCGCAAACGGTGGCAGTGGGGGCGAAGGAAATGAAGTTTCAACCCGCCGCCGATGGCTCGTATCTCATCGGCTTCAGCGCCGTGGCCACCGCGAACCTCGGCCGGTTGCAGAAGACACTGCAACTTCAAAGCGACCCGAAAGGCAATGACCTCATCGCGGGCTTTACGCAGAACGCCGAAGTGAACTTCCGCACGACTGCCGACGGGAAGTACCTCTTCAAAACGAAACTGCCACTGACCGACTTCGTCTATGGCTTGCCCGCAAAACCGACTTGGTCCGAAGCGAAAGTGACGGTGGCGCTCGATGGCGAATACAACCCGAACGGCGATAGCCTCAAGTTCGATTCGGCGAAAATCGACCGCCCCGATGGACTCGCCGTGCAGGCATCGGGGAGCCTCGGCAAGCTGAGTTCGGACCTCGACATCGACCTCAACGGCAAGCTCACTTACGACCTCGCCACCCTCGAACCGCAACTGAAAAACTACCTCGGCAAGAGCGTTCGCGTCGTCGGAAAAGACGCACGCGATTTCCGTCTGAAGGGCAGCCTCGGCGCGCCGACCGGAATGCTCGTTAGCCTGAACGGCAACGCGGGCCTCGCGTGGCAATCGCTGAAAGCCTACGGCTTCGATGTCGGCCAGGCGGAGTTGAAGGCGAATCTGTATCGCGGCATTTTGAAGGTCGATCCGCTCGAAGCTACGTTCGGTCAAACTGGCAAAGTGCGTCTCGAACCGACGGTGTCGTTCGTCGGGCCAACGTCCGAGTTGACGTTCGCCAAAGGCAAAATGATCGACCGCGCCAAGCTGACACCCGCAGCGTGTGCCGATGCGCTGGGGTATGCTTTACCCGCGCTCGCGCAATCGACCGAAACCGAAGGCAACATCAGCTTCGACCTCGAAGAGAATCGCATCCCGCTCGGCAACCCGGACGGCATGACTCTGAAGGGCAAGCTCACGCTGCATTCGGTGCAAGTCGGAGCGGGGCCGATGGTGACGGAGATCGTGACGATGTTGGGCGGGAAGCAAACCAAGCTCACCGTGGCGAACGAGCAAGTCGTGCCGATCCGCGTCGAAAACGGTCGCGTTTACCACGAGAATTTGACGATTACCACGAGCGGGTTCACGATGACGACTTCGGGTTCGGTCGGCCTCAACGGCACCGTCAGCTTGGTGGCCGACCTGCCGATTCCCGACTCGATGATCGGCGGAGTTCTTCGCAACACGCCCAAGCTCAAAGACGCGGTCATGAAGAAACGAATCCAAATCCCGATCGGCGGCACGATCAATAAACCGCAACTCGACCAGCGCGCGTTCTTCGCCGCATCGAAGAAGTTCATCGAAGAAGTGGGGAAAGACGCCGTCAAAAACAAAGTCGGCGACCTACTCAACGGCTTCCTGCCAATGCCGAAGAACCCGTAAATCGCAATGCGAATGGATACACTTTGCGTCATTGAAATGGATTTTGACGACGACTCTGGAAGGATCAGGGGGCTGACGCCACCCCGCTCGCCTTTAATAACACGGGGAAAGTGGCCATGACGGCGAAACGCTACTGAAGTTCTGTGCGGCACTCGGAAATCCGATTTGAAGCCGAGCAAAGGGCCGAGAATATGGTACACCAAAACATATGACGGAGAAGAAATACACGGTGGTCTCCCTCTTTACAGGAGGGATGGGGCTCGATCTCGGTCTCGAGCAAACGGGCCGGTTTCGTGTCGTCGCCTGCGTCGAGAAAGAGCGAGCTTTCTGCGAAACCATCCGAACGAACCACCGAGCCGGTCGACTGGAGCCGGATCTCAAAATCTTCGAATGCGACATTGCCGATCTCTCCCCTCAGAAAGTCCTCGACGCCATCGGCCTCAACCCTGGCGAGGTCGATGTCCTCGCGGGTGGCCCGCCCTGTCAGTCGTTCAGCACGGCCGGTAAGCGAGCCGCAACTCAAGATCCCCGTGGCACGCTGCTGTGGCAGTATCTTCGCTTCGTCGAGGCGATTCAGCCGAAGTTTTTCCTGATGGAAAACGTCCGTGGCCTACTATCGGCCGCGCTCAACCACCGACCGATTGACCGAAGACCAGACAAGGGAGGCGCACCGCTTGCTGACGACGAAATCGCAGGTTCGGTCATTCGCTTGTTCGCAAACGATCTCCAGAAGATAAGCGGCGGTGGATACCATATGGATTGCTTCGAGGTAAACGCTGTAAACTACGGTGTACCCCAGTTACGAGAACGGGCGATCTTCATCGGCAACCGATTTCAATCTGTTGTGAACTTTCCAGACCCTACCCACAGTGCGCCCGTCGCCAAACCGATTTAACTTTCTCTGTTCCCTGATGAAACCGAGCGGCTCACGTGGGCGACTCTGCGAGATGCCATTGGCGACTTAAATGAGACGGAACCGGTCGTCATGGATTTTAGCCCGAGGAAAAAGAGCTTTCTCGCTCTCGTACCGCCCGGTTCCAACTGGCGCAGCCTGCCCGAGGAAATCCAGAAGGAGTCGATGGGTAAGGCATGGTTCGCCAAGGGTGGCAGATCGGGTTGGTGGAGGCGTCTTACGTTCGATTTGCCATGCCCGACGCTCGTGACGATGCCGAATCACGCCAGTACGTCGCTTTGCCACCCAACCGAATGTCGTGCCCTTTCGATTCGAGAGTACGCTCGCATCCAGGAATTTCCCGATGAATGGGTATTTTGTGGTAAAACAATGCAGCAATATGCTCAAGTCGGCAATGCAGTGCCCACTCGACTCGGGCGTGTTGCTGGCGAAGTGATTGCAGCCGAACTGGACAGACTGAAAATCCGAAAATGGATTCCATCCCCGACACCTCCCGATGCATACCGGATCGTTTACGTCCAGTCTCATGTGCGGACTCGGAAATGGTTCAAAGCTGGCGAAACATTTGTCTGGGCAAACGAAAGTGATGTTCAGCCAACCTACGCCGCCCCCAAGACCAAGCGACGATCGGTGCCTTTTCGATGCGCTGTCGAAGCAGAATAGGGGATGATTTGAGAGGCTATTTATGGCAGATGGATTTATGGTGTTCTTCCGTACCAACGCGTGCAATCTTGACGCCGCCGCAAAATCGCTGGCTGGGTATGGTCTGACCTTTGCCCGGCAGGGCGAACTGCTCATCGCTGGCCGTCCCAGAAGTCCGCAGTTCAACATCCGGCTGGTGTCCGGACCGCACGTTGCAATCGAGGCCGCCGAGATTGGCGAGAACACCCCACACGCGGCAAACATGCGAGATTGCAGCGAACGATTCGAGGTCAACATCGACGACCTGGACGCCGCGCTCGACGAGATCAATACGCTCATGGAGGTACAGGGTGCGTTACAGGACGCCTCCCAAGGTTTCCTGTTCCTGCCCTGGAACGGCAACCTATATGAGCCATCGCAGGATGGCAGGGGTCAACGTGATCTACCTTCGAGGAATTTTTGAATCGTTTTTGGCAAGCGGGGTGAAAACAATTAACCCCGCTCGCCTGAATTCGTTAGCGGAAGAAGTCACTAATGCGGCTAGCCGATGCACAAAACATCATCCGGTTCAACACTCGCATGGGGATGTTTGTCTGTCCCTCGAATCGCGAAAATGTCGTCTCTTTCCTGCACGGCTACCAGTACGGCACTGCGGGCGAGTGCCGATTTACCGAGGTTCTGAGTCAGCATCTCGCGAAGCGTCACCGGGTCAAGCCAGACTCGCTCGGCTGGCCGCACCAGATCGCGCGGCTTGCGGATCGGCGGTCGCTGGACTGGATGGACGTGTATCTCTTGGTTAGCTCAGAGGTCTTGAGCGACCATGGGTTATGAACGCTTATCAAATCGTGTTGTCTTTCGGTACATCGTGCCCCGCGCTTCGCTCCGAAGACTACGCGGCGCGGCTAAACGGGGAAAGTGGCCATGACGGCGAAACGACTCGACGGCAAAGTTCTTGCGCAGCTCTTGCGCAGCGAGATGGCGGTTACGGTGGCGACGCGGATTGCGGCGGGCAGACGGCCTCCGGGATTGGCAGCGGTGCTGATTGGCGAGAACCCGTCTAGCCAGACGTACGTACGCAACAAGCGAAAATCTTGCGACGAAATTGGCATCGCCAACTGGTTGCATACCCTTCCGGGCGATACTTCAGAACAGCAACTCCTCTCCTTGATCGATCGACTCAATGCGGACCCGGCGGTTCACGGCATTCTGGTTCAGCTTCCGCTCCCGAAGCCGATCCGCGAAGAGGCCGTCATTCACGCGGTCGCACCGCTGAAGGACGTCGATTGCTTTCACCCGGAAAACGTCGGGCGACTGACCGCTGGCCACCCGCGTTACTACCCGTGTACGCCGCACGGTGTCGTGAAGCTCGTTGCCCGTAACGGTATTCCGTGGGCGGGAAAACATGCCGTTGTCGTTGGGCGCAGTAACATCGTCGGTAAGCCGCTCGCGCTGATGTTGATGCAGAAACCGACGGCGGCGAACCCGGCGGGGTGCGATGCGACCGTGACAGTGGCGCACACGCGGACCGCGAATTTGAAGGACATCTGCCGTTCCGCAGACATCCTGATTGCCGCGACCGGCGTGTCGAACTGCATTCGGCCCGATATGGTGCAACCGGGTGCAGTAGTGATCGACGTCGGTACGTCGTTCGTCGATGGGAAACTGGTCGGCGATGTCGATCCGGGCGTGGCCGATGTGGCGGGTTGGCTGTCACCCGTTCCGGGTGGGGTTGGCCCCATGACGATTGCGATGCTACTGTTCAACACCCTCCGTGCCGCGGAATTGATCGATGGCTGAGAAAAAGGCGTTCGCAAATGAATCTCAACCTGACGGCATTCACGCGATACGGGCTGAACTTCCTGGGGATGCTCGGCGTCTCCGTAGCGCTCTACTTCGGCTCGTCGATCTTCATCCCGCTGACGATGTCCGCGCTCCTCGCGGCACTGCTTTACCCACTCGCGGCGGGGTTGCATCTGAAACTGCGGCTGCCGTGGTTCTTCGCCTGTTTCTCGTCGATCATGATCCTCATCGTGATGGCAGGCACCGTGACGGTGATCGCCGCCGCCGCCATTCCGCAGTTCATCAATCGCCTGCCATCGTCGGAAGAAGGCAAAGACGGCTGGAAGCAAAAATACGAAGATGTCGCAGAGAACTTACATTCGATGTTCCCGACCGTGCGCTTCCAGGGAATTCTGCCGCTCAAAGCGAATGAGTCGAACGTTTACCGGAGCGTGAAGGAACTGTTCACGCCGCAGAACGTCGCCGATTCGATCAAGGGAATCGCCGGGGTCGGACTGCGTCAACTGACCGAGTTAGTGCTAATTCTATTCATCGTGCTTTTCTTGCTACTCGAAGCCGAATTGTTGGCGAAGAAGGTGCGGGCGATCTTCGGGACGAGTCAGGACACGCAGGGTCGCGTGACGGCGGCACTCGCTGCAATTGCGGAGTCGATCCGCACGTATCTGTATTGGCGAACGATCGTCAACTTCGTTCTCGCCGTCGTATTGTGCCTGTTTTACAAGTACGTTTGCGGTCTCGAACAATATCTATTGTGGGGCGTGGTGACGTTCGTGTTCACGTACGTGCCGTACATCGGGACGCTTGCGGCGGGCGTGCTGCCGATGCTCGAAGCGGTAATTCAGGGCCAACCGACGACCGCGTTCGGCATCATGCTGGTCTACGCTTGCGTCGTCACGTTCGAGGGTTACATCATCGTCCCGTGGGTGATGGGACGCAGCATGGACTTGAACGCCACAACCGTGATGATCGCCTGCCTGTACTGGCACCTCGTCTGGGGCATCGCCGGGCTGTTCCTGGCGATGCCGCTGATGGCGATACTGAAAGCGGTGTTGTTGCACGTCGATGGCTGGGTGCCGTACGGCGACTTACTGAGTTCGGTCGATCCGCGACCGGAGAAAAATGTACCATCTGCCGATTCCACTGTTGCAATCGACCGCGAACGCCTCGACAATATTTCAGAACGTGCGAGGAATAATCCGGAAGCGACGGTCATCATGGATGAGCCGAACGGCCACGTGTCTGATAAACGGGTACCGTCATGATCGGGAAACAGGATCAGCATCGCACGTATCGCGAACTCCGGCGCAAGTCCGCCGATTTCGGGTGCGTGCAAAACTATCGCGGCGCGAAGCGCTACGACCCCGACGGCCCCGATTTTGACCGACCCGACCGCTCGCAATGGGCGCTCGTCCTCGGCCTCATTTCGCTACTCATCGGCCCGCTCGGCATCATCGCCTGGCTCGTGGGAAATGCCTGCCTGCGCGCGATGGCCGAAGGCCGCATGGACCCCGCCAGTGAAGCCACCGCAAAAGCCGGCCGCCTCCTCGGCATCATCGCCACCTGCATGTTCACGATCAAAGTGCTCGTCCTCGGCATCGTACTCGCCACCGGCGGCTGGTCCTGGATCGGCTGGCTCGCGATTTTGTAATTCCTTTGCAGATGCGTGCGACCATTCGGGTGCACGAACCGTCGCGTTTCGATGACTCAACACGACCCTCAATCGCAAAAGGTGAACGTCCTCCCTCGCTAGCGCGTCGGGCTAACAGGATCGGAATTGTTAGCCCGACGCGCTAGCGAGGGAGTCTAACAGGATCGGAATTGTTAGCCCGACGCGCTAGCGAGGGAGTCGTGGCGAGTCTTCGAGACGCGACGCGATCCGCCTCAACGAATTGCGTTTCGATCCCGACCGATATTGAGAGTGGCCATGAACGTGATTCGCGTGCTGCTGGTCTGCGTCGCGTTCGCGGCTGGCGTCGGCACCGCGAGTTCCGACGATGCACTTCCCGGCGGCGCGATCTTGCGTTTGGGTTCGACGAAATTTCGTCAGCCGGAAGACGGGATCGCATCTACGATCACTCCCGATGGCCGCTCGATTTTGCAGTTTCGGTCGCCGAACATCTTGCGCTACACCAGCATTGAAACCGGTAAGGAAACGCACACGATCAAACTGAAGGAACCGCTGACTAGTAACGTACACCTGTTGCGGTTCACGCCAGATGGGCGACGGCTGATTGTGAATTGCGACGATCGGTTGCGTGTCGTCGATCCGCGCACCGGCAGAACATTCTGGTCTTATTTGTTTGAGGCAAATCCCCATTTGCCTCTTGTCGATTTCACGACCGACGCCAAAGCCGAACAATGCGCCTACGCGATGGAACAGCGAAATCACGACCTCGACACGGTCGAAGTCCGCGTATGCAGCACGCGCACCGGCCAACTCATCGCGGAGTTTAACGTCCATCTCACGAGTCAAGTCCGAACGAGCTTCTCGAACGATGGCAAGCGACTCGCGACCTGCGGCAGGCACTCTTCGCGCAAAGAAAATACGGAAGACCAATCGGGTGTCGTACAGATTTGGGATATCGACAAAAGTGAACAGATCACCAAGATCAAAACCACTTCGAGTCCCATCACAGGTGTGCAGTTTTCCATCGATGGCAAACGAGTGTATACGGCTGGGGAAAGTACACCTGTCGAAGAGTGGGACATCGCCACGGGGAAATCGTTGCGGCGATTCGTTACGCGAAGTGGCAGAAAGCCGGATTTATTCCTTTCGCCCGACGGTACAAAACTAGCCGCCGCTTCAAAAGAGGGGCACGTTCAAGTTTGGGAAACCGCAACGGGGCGGCAACTCGGTTCCGGGGCGGCGCACGTGACTGCTGGCGTCGATACCATCGCGTTCCCCGCCGATGGGCCTGCCGTGGCCTTCGCCAATTTCGATTCCACGCTGCAACTTTGGACGATTCCCGGCAAAACGTTGACATCACAAGAAGGTCACTACAGCGCCGTGAGTCTGATCGCGTATACGAATGGCGGCAAGGAAATTCTAACGACCGGGGACGACAACAAGTTCGTGCGTTGGGATGCGAAAACCGGCAAGGAACTCGCCAGTTATGGCAACTACCCGAACGCGACCAATCGATGGCCGGTGCAACTGCCGACAAAGTCGTGGGAAAATGAATTGCTATCGAAGTGGTCGACTAAGAGCGCCGAACTCACTGCGGATCGCGAGTCGTTCTACGTGACGAACGGTGGCGGGCTAGCGTTGGTGAATTTGAAAACCGGCGAGGAGCAACACACACTGTACGCTAACCCGGATATTTCATCTGCGGTTTCGGGCGGGGCATTTCCTCGCTGCGACGGCGGAATTTGTTATTTTGAGCGGTTGCGGTCGATTGGGAGTG
>JAYVXI010000046.1:0-53245 GCA_043785305.1 Limnoglobus sp.
CACTCCCAATCGACCGCAACCGCTCAAAATAACAAATTCCGCCGTCGCAGCGAGGAAATGCCCCGCCCGAAACCGCAGATGAAATATCCGGGCTAGAGATGTCGAATCGGATTGGCTACACACTTCGATCGGGATGACTTGAGACGTCGTGCTAATTTTGAGCCGTGCGAGACCCCTATCAATCATTGACCCTGTCTCGCGTCCAATTCGACTTGCGCTTCTCTGGCGATTGCCCGCGGTAGCTGCTCGGCACCACGACTTGATACTTCGCGAGGTCGATCGGGTTCGTGCCGCGGATTTGCGGGCGGTTGAACAGTGCCGACATGCGGTCGGTCAGGTCTTCGTTGACGCGCTCTTTGCTCAGCTTCATCGTCATGCGAAACTGCTGTTGCGGCCACTCGAGCGACACTTCGGTCGGGATCTGGATCGACGCCGATTCGCCGGGCTTCGCGTTCACGGCGATCTTTTTCACGGCGGTAATCTCTGCGGTCGCGATAATCTTCGAGGTATCGTTGCCGTCGAGGATCATGTGCTTTCGCACGGCGGGCTTGCGGCCATCGTCGGAGTTTTCGTTGAAGTACGTCACTTTGATAATCGACTGGCCCGACCGCGTCACGGTGCGTTGCGTCAGAGCATACACGCGCTGTTGTTCGTTCATTTTCACTTCGTACTGGCCGTTCACGTCGTAGTCGGCCATGCCGATGGCTTGCATGATCCAGTCGGTATCGAACGGGAACGGGAACTTCACGTCACCGCGGGCGAAGGTGTCGTGCGAACAATAAAAGTAGTTATCGCGGCCGAGCGGCTTGGCGTACATCCAGAACTCGCGGTCGTTCGAGCCGAGGTCGATCATCGTCCCCGCAAGGGTGTGGCCACCGATGAGGCGAACGTTGCGCGGTCGCGCACTGTAAAGCGTGCTGTCGTTGAGGTTGCCGAGTTCCTTGCCCGCTTCAAACGCGGTCGCTCGCACGTCTTCGTAGCTGATCGATTGCAGGTAACTCGCCTGCGTATTCAGGTAATTCACGAACTGCTGCGGTTGGCGTTCTTCCATACGGCCGGTCGGCTTCGGGAGAACCGCGAGTTCCTTTTTGTCCATCCATTTGCACCCGCCGGAGAGCGCGAGCAGGCAAGCGAAGAGGGCAGCGGTTCGGTAACTGGCTCGCATGGACGGCCCCAAAGTAGAGTGCGCGGCTTACTGCCAACCCAACGCCTGAAACACTTCGTCTTGCACGGCGGCGATCTCGGTTTCGGTCAACCGCGGGTCGACGATCTCGTGCCGCGTGCCGGTCCGGGCATCGCGCAGAACCATCGTGTCGCCGTCTTTCGATCGCTTCAAATCTTCGAACTTCAACCGCTTCCGCCGCATCAGCAACAGCGCCACCACATAGCGAATGTTCAGGCGGTTTGCATCTTCGGACCGTGCCAGGTGGTCGAACCACTCGATCAAGAGTTCATCGTTGAACACCGGTTTGTGCGGCTTGTCGTTCGCCGGGATCTTGCCCGTCCAACTCGCGATCGCGCCGGGTTCTTGCACTTGCGAACCGACCGCGAAATCTTTCCGCACGAACTTCCCCGCCACTTCGAGGAGCACGGCAAAGAACGCGTCGCCGGGCTTGAGTTCCTTGCCGGTGGCGGCACAAATGCGGGTCGGCGCGGCGATGTCGTACTGCGTCACACGGGGCCTCGTTCCATCCTACGCTGTGCGAACCATGCGTGGCAATCCGGTTTCGTCCGGCGAATCTCACCCAACCGAAAGCTGTGCGGGTTGTACAGCCTTACTTGTCGCGGTCGGCGTGGATGCGGCGCAGCACGGTGTCGATCGCGTCGCGATACGCTGTCTCGGTTTGTCGTGCCCGATACTGCTCGATGCGGATCAGCAGGCGGGCGTTGTTAGCCGTTTGTTCGTATTCGTGGGCGAAGGAATACGCCGATTCGATCTCGCGCCGCGTCGATGCGAAGCTCTCGCCGCGGTGCGGCGTCGGCGGCGTGGTCATCTCGGCCCGCACGGTACGCCGTTCGACGATGTGGATGCCTTCCTTGCGTTCGACCACGCGCGTAAATTCGCGTGCGAGGCCATCGACGGGCGAAACGAAAACGTCATCGGTGCGTTGCCACGGGCGATCGAGGCCGGTCGGTTTCTCCCATTCGGCGGTCCGTTGCACGGCAGACAATTCGACGACCTGCGCGCCGTTCTGCACGACGGTTCGCTTCGCAGTGCAATGTCGTGAAGGCCGCGTCGGTTCGTCGATCGTCCAGGTCTGGCCGATGGTGGCCACCGTTGCGGGTAGTGGCACGAAGAAGCCGAGTTCGGTAGTCGCCGGTTCGTTGAGCGGCAGCGGTGTCACCGGTGTGACAGTCGTTTTGTCGTCGAGCACGAATGGCGGAAACGGCTTGGGGCGAAGCATCTGGACCGCGCCGCGGGCATCGACGCGAACGAGTTCGAGCCGCACGACGGCGGGGGCTGGCCCCGTGGCACTCTTCAGGCCCGTGATGGAAGCGGCGGCCCCCGCGATGCTCGGATCTTCGAGCGGGCAGAGCCGAGTCAAGATCGCTAAGTCGGTGGAATCGTCGCGGCCACTCAGAGCGAACACGCGAACGTCGAGGCGGAATTTGCGTTTGTACGGGCGGTCGTGGCGGGTGCATTCCTCGGTCACTTCGCCGGTGTAAACCATCTCGTCGCCCACGCAAAACGTCGGCCCAATCGCACGCGGTTCGGCCGACATCGGTGCCCAAGTCGCCAGAAAGAGGATGCCAAGCACGTTCACGGAAGTCCCCAAAAGGAGATCGAATCCGGGCGACTATAGCAACCGCCCCGAACCGCACAATGGCGGTTCGGGGAAGGGCGATTTCACGATGACACTGACTGTCGGGTAGCCGTGCCGTACGATACGAGCATGAGCAATCCGCCGCTGGCGATCTACCTTTCGGAATGTCGGGCACGCCGTTCGACGGGAGCCGTCACGCCGGAAACGAGCCTGTACGGGCCACTGGAACAACTGCTGACGACGGTCGGTACGATGGTTCGGCCGGGTGTGCGGGCGTTCATGAGCCTGAAGAATCGGGATGGGAACATGCCCGATGGCGGGTTGTTCACGCCGGATCAGTTCGACAAAGATGATGTCGAAGCCCCGGTGGGGCAGTTGCCGTCGCGCGGCGTCATCGAGTGCAAGACGCCGAAGGACGACCTCCTGGCGATTGCCGATTCGCCGCAAGTGTCGCGGTATTGGAATCAGTATTCGCAAGTGCTCGTCACGAATTATCGCGAGTTCGTGTTGCTCGGCCGCGACGATGCGGGGCAGCGGGTTCGCTACGAACACTTCGTTCTGGCCGATTCGGAGCGCGCATTCTGGACCGCCGATGCAGCCGCGTTAGTCGCTACGCTCGAAGCGCCGTTCCTCGATTTTCTGAAGCGCTGCCTGCTGCGTCCGGCCCCGATTTCGGAGCCGAAAGATGTCGCGTGGTTCCTGGCCAGTTATGCCCGCGATGCGAAGTCGCGCATGGAACGTGCGGGGAATGTGCCTGCGCTTTTGAACGTGCAACGCGCGCTCGAACAGGCACTCGGCCTCTCGTTCGAGACCGCCAAGGAGGAAGAAGGCCGTCGCTTCTTCCGCAGCACGCTCGTGCAAACGCTCTTCTACGGCGTCTTCTCCGCGTGGGTGCTTTGGCATCGCAGTCACCCGACGCCGAGCGATCGCTTCGACTGGGAGAAAGCCGCAAAGTATCTGCGCGTGCCGGTGTTGCGCAAGCTGTTTCACGAACTCGCCGAGCCGGGGAAGTTGGTCGAGTGGAAGCTCGAAGAGGTGCTGAACTGGGCGGGCGACGTGTTGAACCGCGTCGATCGGGCCGCATTCTTTTCGCGGTTCCACGACACCGAAGCGGTGCAGTATTTCTACGAGCCGTTCCTCGAACAGTTCGACCCCGAACTGCGCAAGCAACTCGGCGTCTGGTACACGCCGCCGGAGATCGTGAAGTACATGGTCGGCCGCGTCGATCAGATCCTCCGCGACGACTTGGGACGCGAGGATGGCCTGGCCGACGAATCGGTGTACGTCCTCGACCCCTGTTGCGGCACGGGCGCGTATCTGGTCGAGGTGCTGCGACGGATTGAAGCCACAATGACGGAACAGGGTGTCGGACCCATCCGCGCTTCCAAGTTGAAAAAGGCGGTGACTGAACGCATCTTCGGTTTCGAGTTACTTCCCGCACCGTTCGTCGTGGCCCATTTGCAAATCGGCTTGTTGCTGCAAGAAGTCGGAGCGGAGTTTCACGAAGTCGACGAACGGGCAGGAATCTACCTCACGAATTCACTGACGGGCTGGGATCCCAAGATCGATGCAACGAAGAGCATCTTCGAGGAATTTAACAAGGAACGCGAGGCTGCGGAGCTAGTCAAACGCAAAAAGCCGATTCTCGTGATCCTCGGTAATCCACCTTACAATGGCTACGCGGGTATCGCCGTGGCGGAAGAACGCGCGCTGTCCGACACCTATCGTTGGAAATTCGGCGACCCCGAAGACTTGAAACCGCAAGGGCAGGGGTTGAACGATCTGTATATCCGCTTCTTCCGCATGGCCGAACGCTGCATCCTCGGCGGCGAAGCCTCCGAAGGCGTCGTTAGCTTCATCTCCAACTATTCCTGGCTCGATGGTCTGTCGTTCCCGTTGATGCGGCAGAAATATCTCGAAGGCTTCGATACGATCTGGATCGACGATCTTCACGGAAATCGAATCGTATCGGAATACGCACCCGACGGACGCACCAGCGAAACCGTTTTCGCACTACAAGGAAAATCACCGGGTATCCGTATTGGTACGGCCATTGCAACGATGGTGCGCAAAACAAAACACAAACCGCCGGCAAAAGTGTTGTTTCGAGACTGGCAACAAGCGAAAGCTCAAGAGCGGCGTGCGGCACTGCTAGAGAGTTTGGCGGAGAAGAATCGCAAGAAAAACTACACGCCGGTCGTGCCGATTCGCGAACTCGGCTTGCCATTCCGCCCGATGATAACGACCGCAGGTTACTTGAAGTGGCCGCTGTTGCCGGATCTCTATCCGACGTACTTCAACGGCGTGCAAACGAGTCGCGATGATGTCGTTGTCGACATCGATAAATCGCCCCTTGAAGAACGAATAAAAGACTATTTCGACAAGTCGGTATCCGATGTTGAGATGCGGCGTATTTCTCCGCGAGCGATGGAGGAAACGCAACGGTTTCAGGCGGTCGAGACGCGACGCAAATTGCAGCAGAGAGGGTATTTGCCGAGCAACATCATGAAGTTTGCGTATCGTCCAATGGATACGCGCTGGCTGTATTGGGAACCCGAAACGAAACTACTCGATGAAAAGCGTGCGGAATACGTTCCGCACACTTTCCCAACAAACGTGTGGTTCTCTGCCGTTCAACAGAATCGCAAAGATTACGATCCACCGGTCATCCACAAAATTCTCGGCTGTCGTCACCTCATCGAGCGCGGGGCGAACGTCTTCCCGATGCTGTTGAAAGAAGACACGAACGGTCATTCGCTGTTCGGCGATACGGGGCGGGTGTGCCACGAACTGGGCGATCATTGCGTCAACCTCACCGATCCTGCCGTCGATTACCTCGAAGTCCGCGGCAAAATCAAAGCGACGCCATCGCTGTTCTTTCACACGATGGCGGTGTTGCACGCCCCGCAATATGCAGTCGAAAACAAGGACGCCCTGCGACAGGTTTGGCCGCGTGTGCCTCTGCCCAACGATGCGAAGTTACTGAAAACCTCCGGCATACTCGGTCAACAAATCGCGGCGCTACTCGATACCGACAAACCGGTGAACGGGGTCACGACTGGCAAAGTTCGCGCGGAACTTCGACTCCTCGGCGATCCGAGCTGCGTGGGTGGCGGACGATTCCATGCCGAAACCGACTTCGCCGTCACCGCGCACTGGGGCACGGCGGGCAAGGGTGGCATCTGTATGCCGAGTACGGGGAAGGCGATCGAGCGTGAGTACACGGTCGCAGAACGGGCCTCGCTCGGCGATGGCATCGCGTTACTCGGCGAAACGACCTTCGACATTTACCTGAACGAACGCGCCTACTGGCAGAACGTGCCGAGCCGCGTCTGGACGTATACCCTCGGCGGCTATCAGGTGTTGAAGAAGTGGCTGAGCTATCGCGAATTCGCGCTGCTGGGTCGCCCGCTCGGCATCGACGAGGTCGAGTACGTGCAGCACGTCGTCCGCCGCATCGCCGCACTACGACTCATGGGGCCGGAACTCGACGCCAATTACGCGAGCGTCAAAGCCGATCTGTACGAGTGGCCGAGCGGATGATTTTCAATTAGCCGCGACGCGCAGGCTTTGCGAAGCGGAGCGCGTGGACTGCACCCAAGTGGCGCGAAGTCGATCGTGACGGTGTTTTCGGGTCATCTCGGTTTTGGTTGCTTTATCCCAACGGGATATAGAAAAAGCTCAACCCACTGGAGGAAATTCTGGTGGACGTCGATCGCAGTCGCGGGCTGAGCGGATTTTGCGACTTTGTAATCGCGGCTTCGGCGGAATACTTCTTCTTGAAAAGTCCGCTCGTGGCCGTGGAAGCGAAGCGAGAAGACTTGATCGGCGGTCTCGGCCAGTGTGCTGCGTCGATGGTGGCATTGCGCGAGTTCAACGAGCGCGACGGGACACCCATCGATGTGGTTTTCGGCGCGGTGACGAGCGGGTCGATCTGGCGATTCTTGAAGCTCAGCGGCGCGGTACTCGCTATCGATCACCGCGAATACTACTTGCACGAACCGGGCAAGATCGTGGCCATCTTGGTTCATATGGCCGGTGCTGGCATTCGCGATGCGGTGTCGTCGAACGCTCCCGCCGGAATAAACCCGGCGGTTCGTTGAGCCGTTACCAATCGCGATTGCGGGCGGGTGTGTCGTCCTCTTCGTCTGCGCGTTCGTGTGCGTTGCGTTCGCGGATCAAGTTGCGGATGCCGACGACATCATCGCCGCCGTCGTTTGCCATCGCATACTCTTTTTGGCGTAGCGAGATGACGCCCAAACCGCCGACCGTGGCGCTGGCCATGAGCGGGATGCCCCAACTCAGCCACCCGTACTTCTTTTCGATTTTTCGCACGTCCGGCGTGCTCCCATCGCGGGCGGCGACGACCCCCTCGGCCGCACCCAACGCGCCCTGCGAGGCGAACCCTACCGGTGCTTGCAGCAGCAGAATTAGCCCCATGAACAAGGGGCGCGGCGACGGCACTTCCATCCGACCAAACGACAGCGATTTAACTGTCATCAGCCAAATTCCGACCGCCATCAGTAACAAGTCCAGCCCGCAAAACATCGCAGCCCATCCGAAAGTGACACGCGTAAAGGATGAGCAACCTTAGTTCGCGTTTCGACGTTCGGCGAAGGATTTAGCGTCACTTCGCGGTCAGTTCCTGCACCAAATCGGCACGGTCGTAGATGCCGTAAGGTGTATGGTTTGCGGCGCGGATTGCCGAACGCGATTTGGGGCGAAATCCCGCAATCTAAACAGAAAAGGCGAACAGCTTGTCGCTGTTCGCCTTTCTTGTTCAAATGCACAAAGCTCAGAATTACCCGAACCCTGTCCAGTACAGGTCATATCTAGTCGGAGTTACCAGCTGGATGGCGACTTCGCCCCAGCACCTGCATGTGAGTGCTAGTTTAGTTTAATACTACTGTCGCCTGCTGTCTACCACTACAGCGCGGGTCTTGTAACGAGTTCGGCGAATCCACTTGTTTGGAAAGGGTTTATGGCGAGGACGGGATTTCCACTCTCCTCGCTGGTTTTGTAGGTCGGGCCGGAGGCTTTGGGAGGCCCGACAGTGCTATCGCGCGGAACATAAAAACCATGAGGGTTGTTGTCGTTGCCATTCGTCGGGCCTCATCGCAAAGCCTCTTCGGCCGCGACCTACGGCGTCTGATTGTTGGAAATGCAATCGATCCCGCGAACGGTTCCTTTTCACGAGTGAGATTCGATCGCCTTGGAATTCCAAGGTTCGCGAAGTGCCTTGAGTGAACCTCGACAGATTACCAGACCTGTAGTGCTACTGACAGGCACAAGAATTCCGTAAAATTGAATGCACAAAGCTCGGAATTACCCGAACCCTGTCCAGTACAGGTCAAGTTGAGTTGCCAGCTGGATGGCGACTTCGCCCCAGCACCTGCATGTGAGTGCAATTAATTTTTACCCTATTGTCACTCTAGTGTCAACACTGGAGCCAAAGAATCCCGAAGCAGCCTCTGAAGAGGCGTGGCGATCACTTCGCCGTCAGTTCCTCCACCAGATCGACGCGATCGTAGAGTTTGCGCAGGGCTTCGAGTACGCTTCGCGAATGGACGGCGATGTGCCGCGCTTGTTCGTCGGTGTAGACGAAGTTGCGGACGAGGCCGTGGCGGTTGCGGTCGAAGTTAATGCCGACGAGTTCGCCGGCGCGATTCAGCACGGGCGAACCGCTGTTGCCGCCGATCGTGTCGGCGGTGCTGACGAAGTTGAATGGCGTCGTGAGGTCCAGCTTCGCTTTGCCGTCGCGCCAGCGTTTCGGCATGTCGAACGGCTCGCGATGTCCGAGTGCTTCGGCCTTTGCGAATGCACTCCCGAACGTCGTGTGGAACGGCAATTTCGCGCCGTCGACTTCGTACCCCTTCACCGTGCCGTACGCCAACCGCAATGTAAAAGTGGCATCGGGGGCGACGGTGTTGCCGAGCGCCGCGAAGCGGAGCTTTGCGATCTCGCCGTAGGCTTGGCGTTCGGGTTCCTCGACCTCATTTTCGTACTGTTTGCGTAACTCACGCGATGTGGCATCGATCGCCACCATTAGCCGGATCATCGGATCGGTACTCGCAGCGATTGCGGGTTTACCGCCTGCGAGCAAGGCTTTTCGCACGTTCACGTCGAAGAGCTTGCACCCGGCAATCAGTTCCGCCGCCCGTTTAGCGGGGTTCTTTCCCGCTAAAACGAGCTTCACCGTCGGGTGCTCGCCGCCGAGGTTTTCGGCGAGGAACGTGAGCGAGGTTTGCAGTTTCACTCGCTCCAACTCCGGTTCGATCGGCGCGGGCGATAGTAACGCGAACCGCAGCGATTCCAAGTTGGAATCGCGATACTCGCGCAACCGTGCCGACGATGCTTTCGGTAGCTCGTCCGCCATTCGCACGCAGTGCCGCGCGATCGGGAACAACTCGCTGAAGAACGCCTGCCCCGTTTCGAGAAGTGCATGTTCTTTCTCGAACGTCGCGTAGTTTCGTTGAATGTCGGCAATCGTTTTCCAATATTGCATCGACGTGCCAATCAAGTCGCGTTCGCTGCGTTTCTTTTGTGCGAGTATCGCCGGATCGAGCAACCCTTGCAGTTGGCCGCTGAAGGCTTTGCGGGCGTTCGCGACGCGGTGCAGGTCGGTCGCGGCTTGGCGTTTTTGTTCTGGGCCTTGCTCCGAATATTGTGCGAGTGCCGCCTCGAATGTTCGCAGCCGATACAGCGTGAACGGCAACGTGACATCGCGGCGATGTTTCAGTTTCGCCAGGGTTTCCAGCCGTTGCGTGACGCCGGGGTGACCGGTAACGAACGCGAGGTCGTTCTCCAGCGGCCCCGTTTGGCTCCATGCGAAGTGATGGCTCGGCATCACCGGCGCATCGTTTTCGTAGGCGCGAAAGAAGGCGAAATCGAGGCCGTGCCGCGGATACTCGAAGTTATCGACGTCGCCGCCGAACGCTGCAATGTTTTGTTCGGGTGCAAACACCAAGCGCACATCGGTATACTTCTTGTAACAGTATAAATGGTACGCGCCTCCTTGATACAGCGTAACGACATCCGAACGCAGCCCCGTCTTCGCCAGCGACTCTTTCTCGATCTCGCCGAGGACCGCACGCCGTGCGGTGGCAGCCTCCGCCGCTTTCAGTTCCGGCTTTACGGCGGCATTCACTCGCGCCGTCACATCCTGAATCGACTGCAAGACGTTGAGTTCGAGGTCGGGACACTTTCTCTCGTCGGCTCGCACTTTTGCCGAGAAGCCATCGCGGAATAAGTCACTCGTCGGCGTGCTGAGTTTTTGAAGTGCGTCGGCCGCAATGTGGTGGTTCGTCACGATCAACCCGTTCGCCGACACGAACCCGCCGGAGCCGCCGTTGTTGAAGCGGACCGAGGCCTTCATCGCGCGCTCGAGCCACGCATCGGTCAGCGCGAAGTCGTACTTCGCCTGCAATGCCTTTCGCGGCGGATCGCTGAGCAACCACATACCCTCATCGGCAAACGAAGCCATCGTGCCCCCGGCCAGTAACAGTATCGCCGCAAGAGTTCGGTACGCCATCGGTAACCCCCGTGCAGATTGAAAACACTAGTTTATGTAGAGTCGAACGAAGTCACCGTTCGTGGGTAAGCAAACCCGCTCCCGAGCGAATGGTTTTGTATGTCGGCCACGTATCGGTTACGTGGAATTTCCCTGAAGGAGCCAGAATGCACGACGCGACCAAGTGGCTCGGTTGCTTTGGGCTACTGTTGTTTGTGGTCGTGTTGGTCGTGCTGGTGGCGATGAACGCGAACCTGTTCCGCGGCATTGCCAAGAGGGCGAAAATTCGGAAGAGCGACATCCGCAGCTACGCCAAGCGGTATCTGCGGAAGTTCCCCGACTCGGGCCGCAACGGGCTTCGCGAAGCGCTTCGGCAAGAGTTCGTGCCGGAGCGCGTGTCGGGCCGCGATACCGATAAGGAACTGCTCGGCTGCTTGCTTTTCGGCATGATCGGCTTAATCGCGTCCGCAGTCACGCAGGCAACCGCCGCGAAAATGGGCGACGACGACATCCAACGGATCAAGGACATCATCGAAGACGCGATCGAGGAACTGCTCGGCCCGGAGGGGGAATAGACGTGCGGGTTGGCGTCAGCCGAATCACATCCCTCGCTCGCCAAGAATGTGGAAATCGCCGATTTGATAGGGCAGTGGGGGAATCTCTCCCGCGTAGACGAATCGCACTTGCATCTTGCCAACTTCGGGAAACGGAACGGTTCGATAATCGAAATCATCGCCAAGCGTCTCAAGCGGGTACTCGCCAACGGGAAGGGGCAGAACCGCTTGCTCGTCGGCGGCCAATTCCAAGTCGTCGAGCGAGATTGTGATGCGTCGATTCTCAGGAATGGCAACCGGCTTCAACGGGCGGAAAACGCCCTATTCAAAAATAGTTTCTATCGTCGTTGTCATGCGGTTATCCTCTCTCGGCATTGTAGCAAGTCAGCCAGGTCGCGCTCCCCTTTACCTTTGTACTCCAACCGACCTCGAAAGGCGTATGCGAATGGGTGACGCGCACGCGCTCCGCTACGAAGACTGCGCGTCGCGGCTAATTCTGCACCCGTCAGTCGCCGATCCAGAGTTTCATGATGACATTGCCGTGAGAGCGTACGACATCGGGAATTTGCTCGAAGCCCCATCGCTCGTAGAACCGGACCGCCCGCGTGTTTTCGGGGTGAACCAGCAGAGCGAGCCACTTCAGTCGTTTGATGTCATCGTTCGGCCAGGCCGCCGTGTGGGTTCGTGCTTCGCTGATGAGCTGCCCCATAATTTGGTTGGAATATTTCCAGTCCGTGTCGGACGGTTGCCCCTGGAAGCGCTCGGCGATCCCAAGCATGGGAATGTAGACGATCGTCGCGCGTTTGCCCTCCGGGGGTGGCCATTTCCAGTTGGTGGACCCGATCGAACCGTAGCCGACAACCTCTCGCATTCCGTTCTCGAAGAGCCAGACGCGCGTGCCCCGCTTCATCGAATCGAAGACATCCGAGCCGAGAAGCCATTCGGTCACAGCACGGCCCGCCGTGTCGCTACCACACGAAAAGCCGGCCAGGCGAACCTGGTCGGCTTCAGTGAACGGGACGGCGTAAAGTTGATGTTCGTGGCGGGTCATTCGAGAGTCCCAGCCTACGGACGTGTCGGAAGCGAGTTCACGGGAAGCCGGGGCCGGTTCTTCTTCGACGTATCCGCGAATGCGGCGGCCTCTGCGGCCGTCATCACGTAATCGTCTTGTTGGAATGCGGCGACGGCATCGAGCATTTCGGCCACATCGATGTCCGGCCAGATTTCGCGGGGATGCACGTTGAAAGCCTCTGCCAGTTTCAGAATGGTTTTCTTCTGAGGCCGGCATACCCGGCGAATCATCTGAGAAATCGCCGGCTGGGAAACGCCCACGCGATCTGCCAACTCCTGTTGCGAAATCCGTTTCGCCGCCATCAGTTCTTGGAGGCGTTGGGAAAACGTCGCTTCTTGCGTATTCATCTTCGCAACTTCGCGAGCCAGCGACGGACTTCGGACTGCGGCGTACGCTTCGGACGCAGCCAGATCCTGCCCGTACTCCCCATCGTCTTCGCACGGGTTGAGGAACAGCGCGTCGGCAATCGTCGACAGCGCCCGCGTGCGTTCGGACACCGTCGTGCGAGAGTCTTTCAACACGTTCACGAGCGAGACGACGACTTGCTGCACCTCGTCGCTACATTCGATGAGTGCGCCCAAGAACCGTTTCCGGCTCGGCACGTCCATCGATCGCGTCCATTCAATGATACACGCGACGGAATCGAGCATCGTCACGGTCTGCGGTTCGTCTCGTAATAGCGTTTCCATCATCGTCGTCCTCCAACCAGTCAGATTTCACCGACCAACCGCTCGCGGGCGATTCGTTCGCGCCCCCGAAGAATCTCGGTGATTGTCACTGTGAACGATTCATCGGATCGAATCACGGCCAAGACACAGATCGTTCCGTCCGGTTCCGGGTTCGGCCCTTCGCAGAAAACGATGCGAAACCCGTCCGCCAAGCCAAACCCGTCTGTCAAATCGAGAACGAACAGCGTCTCATCGGGAATCCGAAAACAGTTCAGGTCACCTACCAGGGAATCGGCACGCTGCCAGAACCGGAGTTTCATCGCATGGCGTCGCAGCTGGAATCTCGCCGCCAATCTGGGCATCACCAAATGGTGCATGTCCTGAAACGCAGGCCGGCAGATCCGGACTCTCCGAAGGGTATCGGGTGCCGTCATAACAGAACTATAACCTTTTCTACGCCCGAGTCAAGCGGAACGCTGGTGGAGGGCGGGCAAAAATTGTCGCAACCACCGCCCAGAAATCCTTTTGCGACTAATACCCGACGATCGTGTCTTTCATCGCCCAACCGTTATTCTCTAAACTCTGCGCCCGATTTCACTCGACATCCCACGCAGTGTCAAGCACGATTTTTTGCGTGATACGAGATTTGACACGGATTCGTGCCGCGAAACGGAAACGCGACAAATTGCGCATCGGGGCATGATGCGGTTAAGATAGTGTGGACACCAATGGAGGCCGCGATGGTAGACCAGGCTACGGGGAAGGGGATCGTGCTGTTCGATGGCGAGTGCCCGCTCTGCCAGCGATCGGTGCGCATCTTGAAGCGGCTCGATTGGCTGGGGAAGTTGCACTTCCAAAGCGCCCGCGATACGGAGCATCTCCCGGCGGCGCGTGTGACGCTCGATAACGCGAAGATGCTCGATGAGATGCACCTCCTGACGCCGTCGCGGGATCGAACGTATGCGGGGTTCGGCGCGTTCCGCTGGATGGCTTGGCGGATCCCGCTCCTGATGCCGTTCGCCCCGATCATGTACTTGCCCGGCATACCGTGGCTGGGCAACCGTGTGTACCTCTGGGTCGCCCGCAACCGCCTCAAGCTCGTACCTTGCCACGATGGCGTATGCGAACTACCGAAGAAAAATTCCCGCTAACCGATTCAATCCAAACGACCCGAACAGCCGATAGAGAGCAGGTATGTAATCGCGCATGGAGGCGTTGCGATGAATTTGCGATTGGGATTTAGCACGGTTGCGTTATCGGTCAGCTTCGCCGGAACGTGCGTTGGCCAAGCGCCTGCGCAAGAACCGGCGGCGGAAGTGCTGACCATTCGCACGTCGGGTCAGCCGGAGCGTAAGGTGACGGTACTGCGTACCGAGCGAATGCCCGACGGCACCATTTTGGCCGACGTTCGCGATACGGCAACGGGCATTACCTACACGCTCACCAACCCGAGTGGCTTGAAGTCCGAACCGGTCGCCCCACGAATCGCGATGCCCGTACCCGCGATGTTAGCCAGTACGAAAACGCCGATTGTCGCAACGCCCTTTGCCTCGCGCCCGATCCAATCATCGACGCGCCCCGTGTTCGACCCGACTGGCGGACCGTCGCCCTCGACGAAGCTCGTCACGTTTACCGATACGCCATCGGCCCAAACACCGAACCCGAACGCCCGCCGACAGTCTGCGTTCCCGACCAACGAAACGCTCGTTCCGGTCGATAGTGTCGCGGGCAATCCCGCCGCGCAATACCTGCCGCAAACGCGCCCGCGCTACGTCGATTCGCAAATCGGGAAGAACGCGGCGAACGTCCCGCAATCGTCGGCAAACTATCAGACGACGTCCGCATACGGCACCGCACTGACGCCTGCGAAACAACCGCCGAGCGTACTCGGGAAGTTGTTCGGGGCGAACGATGCCAAGCCGAGGGCGCAAGCCCGCGTCGGCGTGCTACCGCCGCCATCGATCATCACGAACGCAGGCACACCGGTCGCGCGCCGCCCCGTAGCCGAGACTCCCATCGTCGAGGCGCGACCCGTGGCCGCCGTCATCACGCCCGTTGCGATCAGCGAGCCAATCGCTGCCATCGTGCCCGAAGTCAGCGATGAGCCGGAACTGAGCGACAAGCAACTCGCCGCGATGATTAACGAGATGGTGAAGAACATCCAAACGCACCCGCGACCGTCGTTCCGAATGACGAACGCCTCGAATCTCGCTGAGTGCAAAGCCGCCGCCCAACAAGACGTGAAAGAACTGCTCGCGTTCGCTGCCGAAAATGACGCGATCGGCGTCGTCCGGGGACACTGCATCGGGTTGCTCAGCAAGATGGGCCACGCCGACGCGAACTACGTCAAGAACCTCGAAGCGTGGACGACCGACGCCGAACCCGCCGTGCAATCGGCCGCCATAGCCGCACTCGCGAAGTTGCGATGATTCGATTGAACATTAACCGGTGTATTCGTAGCGGATGTCGTGAGACTTCCGACCCAGTGGCTTCCCGCGTCCCGAAGTCTCACGACTTCGACTACGCCGAGAATCGCCTGCCAATATTCCGTCGCGGAAACCTCTATTTGAACCGTGCCGAAAGAGGCGTCTCGACGCTGAGCCTGACGCGAATCCACCCAGCTACCGACGATCATGCCCACGATGGAAGCAACCATTAACGACAACACAGCTCCGAAGACGAAGTGAAACAATGCCATCATCCCATCGGCAAAGGCCGCCATATCCGTCTGAGACTCAGAATTCGGCATACCGATCCTGATACACAAAATCGTAGCGCCGATCCCGATGAGAAAACTTGCCGCGAATGCCCCGATACCGGCTGCAAACGAAATGATCGTACTCCAGTATGGCATCGCGCGTTTCACTGCCGCGTACACCAATGACATCATGAGGCCGAATCGACGAAATGGTGGTTCGCCCTGAGTACGTCGAAGTAGCGTTGCAATGCTGGCAACGACGAGAAGAAACGCACCCGCGATCCATGCCACCTCAGATGCCCCACTCGCTTCGTTCATGGATACGCACTCGAAGCGGAGTCAGGTCGGAGATGCACGGTACGTGTTACTGTACATCGCCACGCTGGAGAGCGTCGCGAAGCACGTGTTTCACGAAGCTCGGTACTAGTTCATTCGCCGCTTTTGCAGCTGCCAAGACTGCTTCGTAATCGCCGATTTCTTTGCCTTCCCAAACGAGTTCCAATCTTCGCATTGGCTTCATTGCAATATGGCTATAGGCTTCTGGATATGCCCAGCAACAATTGCTGCAAATCGACGGATCCCTCATTTTCGACCAATTTTCACAGTGTTCACAAGACCAAGACTTCGCCCGATTGCAAGCGGCGCATAACGGCATGTACTCTTTTGCATCGCGATTCTCCGATTCTCCAACGACTTCAAATGGGATTCGGTGGTCTGTTTGAAGGTATCTCGGTTCATACCTCGTTTGACATACTCCACACTTGGAATTGTGAAGTATACAGACTTCCGTTTGAAAGATTTTAGAAAGAACCTGCCTTCCTGACAGACGATCATTTCGTATCGCGGATTCGTCGCCAAAACGGTATCCCGCTATCCTTCGACCAAGGCTGTTTTTGGTCCAAAAGGTTTCCAGCGGCAAACCCTGTTCCCTGACATCGCGAATGGCACGAGGCGGATGCTTGTACCCGTAGTTTTCTAAATCCTCTGTTGTTATGCTTCCGTGCACAACGATATGCTCGACGACGATGCGGGAGCGTTTACCCGAAATCAACGCCACTTTAGCCAGTATCTGCGGAGAAATCTTAGGGGTATTCATTGATTTGCAAAAAGTGAGGGTTCGGATTCTTCGTTTAGGCACGGTATTGTACCGAGCCGCTCCAAGAGAATGGACGACAAATAGAGTGACTCGAAAGTAGCATCCGTCCTTCCGAGTAAAGTCGCCTGTGTCGAGCGACCGACTTTCAACTCCATACGAAGTAGATTCAATTCCTCGGGTAGTACATGGCCATGGACCTTGTCGCCAGTCCTACCATCGTAGCTCACAATGAATGGTATCTCTCGACGATTGAGATCATCTAACGATTCAACGAACGCGTTGAAGTTCACGCCGTGACAGTAACGATGGTCGCGCGTATCGGTCACTCCCTGATAAGGCGGATCCATGTAAACAACATCTTGACGAGTCGCTTGAGCTAATAGTTCTCGATAATCTTGAGATGCGAACCGAACGCGACCACTCAACAACGTTGAAGCGAGCAAAATGTTCTGACCCATTGTTGCAGGTCGCATTCCCAGCCTACGATTGTCGGGACTATTATTGAATTTTCCACTGGAATTGTAGCGAACCGCGGCCTTCACACACCTCGCGAGAAGGTAAAGAAAGTAATGGGGTTCCTTCGTTTCATTGAATTTTTCTCTCACTCTGTCATAATATTCTCGTTCTTGTCCTACCTGTTCCAACCAAAGCGATCGATACTGTCTTGTCAATTCCTCTGGATCATTCACGATCATCTTCCAAAGACACATTAATGGTTCATGCGCATCGTTCAAATGAAAACGGCGTGCGCGCTGAAGGTAAGCCGTGGCTAAAGTAATCGCTGCGGAACCCGAAAACGGCTCGACGAGTCGGTTCGTGTCCAATGGGATGCATGCAACGATCTGCCTTGCAAGTTGGCGTTTACTACCTTGATAGGGAAACGGTTGAGGCACACCACGTACGGCACCCATATCGATACTCTTCCAATGTTTTGTGTATGCTTGTACAATGATTTTGCCCAGAGGATCGAGCAATGTCAAGTACATTACCCGATTTCCTCTACTCTTACTTCGGCTCGGCTGGTGCCGAGGGCGTAATCATCGCCTGTATCAGGAGCAAGCCCGCACCGACGACGAGGCAGCAATCGGCGACGTTGAAGACGGGCCATTCGATTTTGTAGAAGTACAGGAAATCGCGGACGCCCTGGAAGACGATGCGGTCGTAGAAGTTGCCGATGGTGCCACCGAGGATCAGGCCGAGCGCGATGCTGAGCCAGCGGTCGTGCGACGTGCTGCGGCGGGTGCCCCAGACCAGAATCGCGAGTGCGGCGAGCACGCTGACGCCCGCGAAAATGTTGTTCGCCAGTTCCTTGTGGTGCCCGCCGATGCCGAACAGCGCGCCCTTATTCACGCGCGGCATCACCGGGGCGCTCCAGGTCTGGAGGCCGCTCGCGCCGCAATCGCACAGTGGCGTGGTCGGGTCGAATTCCGCGGTGAATTTGAACCAACCGGGTACGAGGTCGTACTCGCCGCGTTGGTCGGTCCACGAGCGAAACGCGCCGCGTTCTTCGGTCCGCCCGCCGTTGTACAGCCAGCGAAACATGCCGTACTTCGACGCTTGATCGGCAGCGAGGCCGAACAGCGCCAGACCGAGAAACAGCCAGCGGTAGGAACGTTGAGCCTGCATCCGTCGCTCCGTGATCGTGATCGGCGATTGCGAACAATCCGCACCTTCTACGTGTTCGATATAGTCGCCGGGGAGGTGCGTCACAACCCCGAACGCCTTACCCAGCGACGTTCGTCGCTGGGCTTTTGGGTGTTTTACTAGTCGAGTTCTTTCTGCTTTTGCTTCTGATCCAGGTTGAATTTCTCGTTATCGCGATCGACTTGCTTCTTCTTGAAAAGAAAGTACGCCATCACGATCAGTACGACGACGAGTACGCCGAGGATGACGAATCGCAACGGCGACTTCTGATAGTTGCTCGCGGACTTTTTCTTCTTCTTGCGCGGCCGATCTTCTTCTTCGTCCCAATCGTCCGCTTCCGCTTCGTCGTCCTCGTCTTCGCGTCGCGGTTTCTTCTTGCGCGGTCGCTCTTCATCCTCGTCGGATCGCTTGGCCATGTTACTCTCCGGGAATCGCACTGCGATAAGCATTGATTTTATACGGAAATCGTCTCGCGACTCCGCACCTTGGATTGACCGCGATCGTTGCACACGCTATTCGTGCCCGGACTCGATCGTCGTCATCCAGGGAAGGGCGCACGGCTATGCGTGGGTTTTGGCACGGTATCGTCGCGCTCGTTTGCGTGTGGCTGGTCGGTTGCATGCCGTTTCGGGGAGGCGTGCGAGCGATCGAAAAGTACAATCCGTTTCAAAATGCGGCAGTCAAAGAGAAGGTCGTGTTGCGCTCGGTACTCATCGAACAACCGACGGGCGACGCCTATTTAACCACCGGGATTTGGGCCGCCACACTGAAGCCATTGCCCCCGGAGAAAGTGGCGTTGCTCGCGGAGAACGGGCTGCGCGTCGGCGTGTTTACCACGAATGCGCCGGGGCCGTTCCTCGAACGAGTCCACTCCGAAGACGCGACGATCCGCCCGACGGAAAACACCATCGTAGCTGGGGAAGCGAAAGCGATTCCCACGCTCGGCCCCGTCGATCGCGCGAAGTTTACGGTCGCGCAAGACATCGGTGCAGAGCGTATCGCCTGCGATTGGCCGACGGCCGAGTTCGCGTTTTCTGTCGCGGGTGTGCCCGTCGAAAATGGCAAGTTGAAATTGACCTTCGAGCCGCGTGCGCAACACGGCCTCAAAACCGGTTGGTTACGCCCGAACGCCGACAACACCGGCTTCGCATGGTTCGATCAGAAGTCGCAAGAACGCTACGCGAAACTCAGCTTTGAAGTCACCGTATCGCCGGGTGAGTTCCTGATTATCGGCCCGACGGAAACACCCGCAGAGAAGCTCGGCGGCGCGTGGTTCATCACGCATACCGAGGCGCAGAGCCGAATGCGATTGTTGGTGATTCGCGCGTGGCCCGCACCGGGAACCGCACCGAGTGGCCCGAACGTGCCGGGCCGGAAAATGGGCCACACCATCGCCGCCCAAGCCGGTCGCGGCATCGCACGCGGAAGCGCAAATTAACTTACCTCCGTCTACATCGTCACGATCGTCCGCGTCGCGATCGACTCTTCGGCGGCTTCGATCATTTTTTGCGCAGTAATGGCGTCGTCGAGGGTCGAGAGCGGTTGCCCGCCCATTCGCAAGCAATCGATGAGGAAGTGGCGAACTTCATTCATGACCGAACCTTGATAGGCCGTGTAGGTTTGGCTGTGGACGAGGCCCGGCTTAATTTCCACGTGGTCGCGGTAACTGTAGCGCGTACTCCCTGCGGTGCCAATCACTTTCACCATCACCGTCCACGGGTCGGCGGCGTGATCGTCGGCGGCGAAGCTGGCGCAGAAGTGCGCGAGTGCGCCGTTCTTCATACGCATTTGCACCATCGCAATATCTTCCTCGGTATACTCCTGATAGTGCAATGTCGCCTTCATGGCACACAGTTCGACCGGCGCGCCGAGGAGATAAACGAGTATATACGAATGGTGTGTGAGGATTTGTCGCACAACGCCAGGATAGCGCTTCGCGACTTCTTCGGGATGGTGGATGTTATACATGACGTACGCCGAGACGATCTTGCCAAGGTCGCCGTCGTCGATCAGTTCGCGCGTCCGGTTCATGCTCGATTCGTAGATGTAATTGTGCCCCGGCAGGCAGATGAGGCCCTTCGCATCGGCCGCCGTCTTCATCGCCTGAATCTCGCCGACATTCATGCCGACCGGTTTTTCCACCAATACATGTTTGCCGTGATCGAGCGCGAGCTTCGTATATTCGAGGTGCGATTCCAGATTCGTCAGTACGAATACCGCATCGATATTCGGGTCGCGCACGAGGGCTTCCGGCGAAACGTAGTTCTTGCAGCCGAACTGTTCCGCACGTTCCTTCGCGCGATCTTGCGAACGATTCCACAAGCCCACGAGCTTCGCACCCGGCGTCTTTTGCACCGCCTTCGCATGAAGGATCGCAATATCGCCCGCGCCGATGAAGCCGACGTGGATCGTCTCTTTGGTCATTTTTGTCATGTTCGCCGCAACTCCGGTCGGAAAGTGATGAGATTCCCTCGCTAGCGCGTCGGGCTAACAACTACCGCTCACGCCAGCATCTTCGCCGCTTTTACGACGTACTGCAACCCGCTGCCGATGGTGGCGAGCAACATCGCGTAAAGTAACGTCGTTTGTACGGCATCGAGCGCGGGCCACGTCTCGGGCGCGATCTCGATTTGTTTCAGCCAAAGTAGCAGAAGTGCGCCGAGTATCACGGCACATTGTAGCGCGGTCTTGATCTTGCCCCAACGGTCGGCGGCGAAGGTTTTGCCCGTCGCTTCGACGATGCCGCGCAGGCCCGTGATGAGGATTTCCCGACCGACGATCAGCGTGACCATCCAGGGGAGAATACCTGCGGACGTTATGGGGATGAAGTAAATGAACGCGCCGCAGATGAGGAATTTATCGGTGAGCGGGTCGAGGTTGCGGCCGACGAGCGAGACTTGATTCCAGCGCCGCGCGAGCCAACCATCGAGCCAATCGGTGAGCGTAGCCACGAGAAAGACGACGAGGCCAGCGAGCCACAGTTGATAGCTCATGCACGCGAACAGCACGATCCCGAGTGGGATGCGCGAGAGCGAAAGCAGGTTCGGCAGCGATGTTAACGACATATCGCGGTTTTACGGTAAAGACCGCGAACGGGGAAGTGCGCGAGTCGACGAAAATGGCCGACCGCAGGATGCGGTCGGCCGAGGAATTTCGAGATGCGCTTACGGTGGTGCCGATGCTTGGGGAGCCGACGGACCCGCACCGCCCGCACCGGGAATCGCCTTATCACCACCCGCACCGGGTGCTCCCGAACCAACCATTTTCAGGTCGCCGGGCTTGGCGGTCACGGGCGGCAAGTTCTTGTTGTGGTTGGCGGCGTCGTTTCCTTTACCGCAGCCCAACGCGAAACAGCTACCAGCTACCAACCGCGAGAACTAGTATCTTTGCTTTCACAAATGACTCCACTTGGTAAGAACGGGCGTCGATTAATTGTCGAAAGCATACGTGTCCGAATCCGAGCGACCCGTGTTCGCCTGCATGGTCTGCCAGCCCGACCCGGTCGGCACCGTAATATCGGCAACCGCTGCGGGAACGGAAATCCCCGAACTGCGAATCGAACGAACCGAACCATCGCCGTAAGAACAATTGATGACACCCGTGTGACGACTGTTCAACGAGTAGAAGTGGTTCAGCGTTTTCTTATCGGGCGAAATCGACCAGTACGTCGGGAAGCTCGAACCCGACATCCATGCCATCGACCATTCGCGGGTCGAACCATTGGTGCTATTGAACCCGCCGACGTATTCGCCGAAGAAGACGGTATTCGACAGGCCATCGGTGACGCTGGCAAAGTTGTTTTGAATGTTGCTGACGAAAGGACCGGCGTGCCGCGCGTAGATCGGTTGCGTGAGGGAAGCCGGATTGCTAGGGGTATAATTTCCCAAAGTTCCCCCACACGCGACGTAATTCGTCAGGCCGGGCAACCCGCCGGCACCGACCAAACCTGCGATACCATAACCGGAACCCGTACCCGACGGCGAGTTCGTGCCTGGACGATTTCCCGAACCGATTCGGGTGATGATTGCAACCGAGGCCTCGTAAGGATTGTCGGATGGACACTCGAACGTTTTCACGCGATTTCGCGAGGCCGAGTAAGTCGTTGGAAACTGGAAGTTGACCCAGTCTTGGCCACCCGTCGATACTCCAGCCGTGTACACTTGCGACGGGATGAGTCGAAAAATGTTCTCTTGTTCCATCTGTGGGAGCAGTTGAACCAGAACGCCCGCTTTGGAGCCTTGTTCGATCGTGCCCGTCGGCAACGTGATCGTGTCGTGGAACCCGAGTGGCAGCCTTTGCTGCGCGCTCTCGTAGTTCGCAACGGCGAGGCCGAGTTGCTTCATGTTGTTCTGGCACGTGCTGCGGGCGGCTGCCTCGCGGACCTTTTGCACCGCCGGTAGCAGTAGCCCGATCAAGATTGCGATGATGGCGATGACCACCAAAAGCTCGATGAGCGTGAATCCACGCTGAGTTTGTGGCGGTTTCGTGCCACCGTGTACGTAACATCGCATTATCCGAATCCTCCGGCAGAAGAAGAGAGAAAAAATAGAATCCGCTACACACGCTGTAAAGGAAGGAGCCGCAAACTGATCGAAATCAGTTGTGGTGGTTGTGACACCTCCACAATGATTTGCCTAGAACCATCCGGAAGGGGATGACGTTCGGCAGGAGATAATTAGTTTGCAATGAGAGTCTTTCGAGCGATGAGTACACATTTAGACGAGGTAGAAGTAGAAAGCAAGAACAAAAGCCAGAATGTCGGATTTTTTGGCCAGAAATGCGAACTGCTTACGCTATTGACCTTCTGGGATACTATTTTGCCGCCTTACGCTCTTTCGTTTGGGCTATTCCACGTACGCCGATGCAGCGGCTTTTCGGTACGTCCCTTCCAAATCGACGATCACGACATCCGGAAATCCGATTGCCAACGGCGAATGCGGTAACGGATTCCCCACCTTCAGAGCAAAGTGGCGGACCGCCATCGCGGTTTCGCCCGAAGAATCCGAATGCACTCGGTAACTGATGGCATACGGGGCTTGGAGCGATGGCTGTTGGGGGAGTTGCAATCGCTTGGCAATTTCATCGGCAAACGAAAACGCGAACGGTCGGGGGTGCAGGTCGACGAACAGCAGGTGGACGCCATTCGTGAGGTAGCCCAAGTAACGGGCAGTATAATTCGCCTTCTTTTCGGAGCCGTCTTTGTTCCCCGGCGAGATCAGTTCCACAGCGGCGACCAACCGACCATTGCGTTCGATGTAGATGCTCGTCTCCGCTTCGATGGTCGCAACCTGCCCTTCCCAATCGGGCTGGAACGGGTCGGACTCGCCCGATTCGAGCGTACCCTGCGTACCGCCGTTCGTCTGCCGAACGGAAACATCGGGTTGGCCTGGCGGGTCGTCGATGGCAACGATGGGGCTAGAGCCGAGGTAGGCGCGGAAACCTACCGGCAACTTCGTTTTGATGTCGTCGCAGATGTTGACCATCCAATAGATGTGCAACCCAGACCAACCTCGGAGCTTCGTCCAATCGTGCAGTGGCATCGCGGTGTCCTTTAATGCGCCGCTGCCGAGCCGAAGAGCTTTCCGCCGTCGAACAGCAGGTAGCCGTTTGCCGTTAATAGCAGCCCGAGGAGCGCCAGCACGATGCTCGCGTAGAACGCCCATCGCTTGCCGGAGAGCATCGCCACCGAGGCGAGCACGATCGAGATTTGCAGAAGCACCTCGGCGAAATCGAAGTACGGGTCGCGGGTGTGCGAATCGTCGCGTAAGTGTTCGTGCGTCTGCGCTTCCTTCATAATTTCCGATTTCTCGGTCTTGTACTCGTCGAGCTTACCTTTAATGCGCGCCAGCGATTTCTCCGCTTTCGCCTTCGTTTCCGGGCTGACGTTGCCGTCGAGGTCGCGTTCAATTCGCTCGGATTCATTGATGTACAAGGCTTCGCGGATCGCCTTCGATTGATACTGCGCCCACTTGTTGCTCGCTTTTTGCTGCTCCATGAGCATATCTTTGCCCGCATTGTTCCCGCCAGCCGCGGCAATCGCCAACACAACGGCGTAGATGGCCACGGACAGCGCAACCATCTTGGTGAACGGATCCTCGGCTCGTTCCTTCGCCTCGTGCGGGTTCGGCAGTTCGATTTCGGCCATGTCCAACACCTCCAATGAGAAACCCAATCGCGCAGGAGAGTCCTCGCGTTGAGATTAGGTAATCGAAACCCGCGCCAGAAACCAGGTGGAACGGCCGCATTGTTGCCAACGCGCGTGCAAAACGATCCGTACGCGGATTATGTTCGTGGGCGACATGAAGCCCCTCCCATGGTATCACCATGGGCTACGTGAGCGGTCCCTTCAGGACCGAAAACAGAACCCCGACCCTGAAGGGGTCGCTCTGTCAGCCCATGGTGGAACCATGGGACGCGAGGGCTTGCCTTCCGGCGCGGGTTTTTCTATCTTTCTCTGTTCTGGCAGGCTCGATTGCCAATATACTCTGACCCCCGGTTTTCGTTATGTCGATGGATAAAAGCCTGAAGCGCAAGGGTGGAATGACCCGGACGCGCTGCGTCATGAAGCGATCCGAGCGGATCATCAAGATGATCGAAGACGGCAAGTGGAAGGACGACCAAAGCCCTTACAACCTGCCGAAGACGCGCGTCCTGAAGGTTGCGATCAAGAAGAAGGTCAAGAAGGAAGCCGAAGCCGAAGTTGCGGCCGACCCCAAGAAGAAGTAACGAAGTTTGCGGAAAAACGCACGCGAAATGGGGCCGACGGGGCAACCGGTTGGCCGTTGTGCGTCGTTTCGTTTACCATCTCGGTATGAACGCAGCTTACCTCGCACTCGGCAGCAACCTCGGCGACCGTCGCGGTTACCTCGATGCCGCCATTCGTCGCCTCCGTGCCGAACCCGGCCTCCGCGTCCGTGCGGTCTCGCCGTATTACGACACCGCGCCGATTGGGAACGCCGGGCAAGATGCCTACCTGAACGCCGTCGCGTTCGTCGAAACCGACAAGTCGCCGCAATCGTTGCTGCGAACGCTGTTGGAAATCGAACATCGCTTCGGTCGTAAGCGAGCACCCGGTACGCCGTCATCATCGACGCGGGATCCCTCGAGTAGTTACGATTCGCGAACGCTCGACCTCGACCTTTTACTCTACGGCGATCAAGTTTGGGATTCGCCCGAACTGACGATCCCGCACCCGCGACTCCACGAACGTTCGTTCGTGCTCATCCCGCTCGTCGATATTAACCCGAACATCGTTCACCCCGTGTTGCGTCGGACCGTGCAAGATCTGCTGGCGGATCGCCCGCAAGCGGACCGCGATTCCGTACGCCGTCCGGCACCCGTCGCCATCGACGATCGCCGCATGTTCGAGGGCGTTCGCGTTCTCGTCACCGGTTCGACGAGTGGCATCGGGCATGCGATTGCCGAGGGGTTCGCTTCGCACGGCGCGAACGTCATCGTTCACGGGTATCGTTCCCGCGAGAATGCCGAAACCGTTGCCGAACAACTGCGCGTTTACGGTGGCGATTGTCGCTACGTGCTGGCCGATTTGCGCGACCCCGCCGAATGCGACCGTCTCGCCAAGGAAGCGTGGGATGTGCTCGGCGACGGCCTCGGCGTGCTCGTTTGCAATGCGGGGGCGGACACGCTTACCGGCGATGCGGCGAAATGGTCGTTCGACCAGAAGCTCGATGCGCTGCTGAACGTCGATTTGAAGTCGACGATGCGGTTGTCGCGGCTCGTCGGCGAGCGAATGAAACTCTGCGGGCACGGCGTCATTCTCACGGTCGGCTGGGATCAAGCCGAAACGGGGATGGACGGCGACAGCGGGCAGTTGTTCGGTGCGGTGAAGGGCGCGGTGATGTGCTTCACGCGCAGCCTGGCCGTCAGCCTCGCACCCGAAGTGCGCGTGAACTGCCTGGCACCTGGCTGGGTTCGCACCGCGTGGGGCGAGACGGCCTCCGCCGCGTGGCAGGATCGCGTTCGCGGCGAGACTCCGCAGAAGATTTGGGGACTCCCCGACGACCTCGCCGCCGCCGCCGTCTGGCTCGCCTCGCCCGCATCGAAGTTCATCACGGGGCAGACGATCCGCGTCAACGGCGGCACCGTGCGTTAATTTTGGAGGCGAATCGTGGCGAAGGCGGTCGTGCTGTTTAGCGGTGGCCTCGATAGTTCGACGACGCTCGCCTGGGCGATCGAGCAGAGCTTTACGGTGTACGCGCTCAGCGTCGATTACGGCCAACGGCACAAAGTCGAACTCGCATTTGCGGCGAAGTTCGCGAAATCCCATGCAGTGGCGGAGCATCGCACGGTGTCGTTAGACTTGCGTGCGATCGGCGGTTCCGCACTCACTTCCAACATCGACGTGCCGAAGAATCGCACCGGCGACGGCATACCAATCACGTACGTGCCCGCCCGCAACACGATCTTGCTCGGGCTGGCGCTCGGCTACGCGGAGACCGTCGGCGCGTTCGATCTGTTCATCGGCGCGAACGTCCTCGACTACTCCGGCTACCCCGATTGCCGCCCGGAGTTCCTGACGGCATTCGAGAATCTCGCCAACCTCGCCACGAAAGCGGGTGTCGAAGGCACGGGAACATTCCGAGTTCACGCACCGCTGTTGCACAAAACGAAGGCGGAGATTATTCGCGAAGGGATCCGCTTAGGCATCGATTACGCCAACACGCTGAGTTGCTACGACCCCGACGAGCGCGGCCACGCTTGCGGCGAGTGCGATTCGTGCATTCTGCGCAGAAAAGGCTTCGCCGAAGCTGGTGTCAGCGACCCGACGAAGTATCGGTAGTTCACCGCGCACCCACCCGATCCAATGTGCGCATTCGATAGGCCGCCGAACCATCCGTACGCATTAGCCACGTCGTCCTGTCAACGGATTTTCAGGCAAGCAGGTCAATTACGAGCCGCCGGTATCGCCCACAACTGAACTTCGGTAGATGGCTGTGGGATGTCTCCGCCACGTCGGCTGAATGCGATGACTAACATCGAACCGATCTTGATGGGCCACGCTGAAGTTCGGCGTGAAATCCCACATTACTTCGCGCCGCGATCCTCTCGCGGAGCGAAAGGGCTACTTCGGCTCGTACGTGCCGTAGTCGCTCACGATCTTGCACTTCGGAATCGCCGCCTTCAACTCCTCGAACTTCGCGGCTGTGACCTTGGTCTTTTGGAGGTGGAGGATCGTTAGATTCTTGCAGTCCTTGAAATGGGCCAGTCCAGCGTCGCTCACCTTTACGCAGCCGGTCAGGTGCAGGTGAGTCAGGTCTTTGCAGTCCTTAAAGTTCGCCAGCCCCGCGTCCGTTACCTGTGTGCCGATCAGGTTGAGATCCGTTAGATTCTTGCAGTCCTTGAAGTGGGCTAGACCCGCGTCGGTCACTTGCGTGCCGAGCAGGTTGATGAGCGTCAGATTCTTGCAATCTTTGAAGTTGGCCAGACCCGCGTCGGTTACCGGCTGCGAATACTGCAAATAAAGGATTGTCAGGCTCCTGCAGTCCTTGAAGTTCGCCAGACCCGCGTCGCTTACCTGCTTGTTTTCATACAGACCGACTCCCGTCAACTGGAACGCCTCTTTCGGAAGCTCGGGGGCAGCCTTGATGTCCTGCTCCTGTCCACTCAAGCGAACCGTTCCACCAATCGACAGCACCCACTCCGCCGCCTTGCGGTCGGGGTCGGTCGTCGCAGGAACCGCAACGGCCGGGCCGACGGGAACGCGGGCCAGTCGCAGGCCGAGATAGTTGTAACGATCTGCCTTTGGGATATGACTACTCGAAGCCAATCCATCCACTCTCCAGCTTCCGCCCCAGAACATCCCTTGAGATTCGTTGACATGCGACGGCTTGTCGTCACACCACTCCCATACGTTGCCATGCATGTCACATAGCCCAATTGCATTCGGCTCGTACGAACCCACCTTGCACGTCCGCTTCAGTCCCTTGCCGTGTTCGAAGTTCGCCTGCTCCGGCAACAACGTGTTCGTCGGCTTCGCAAAGTAGAAGTCGAACGCGCTGTCGAGCTTGTCCACCGGCCCGCCGCGGCAGGCGTACTCCCATTCCGCCTCCTTCGGCAGGCGATAGACCCAGCCCGTGTCCTTCTCCTTCTCGTTCAGTCGCTTGATGAAGAGTTGGCAATCGTCCCACGACACCATTTCCACCGGGAACCGCTTCAGGTCCGCGTCCGGAATGTCCTTCACCGCGTCCTTGCCGACCCCTTTGCGACTGAAGTGGCTCGGGTTCTGCCCCGTGACGGCTTCCCACTCCTCCTGCGTCACCTCGTACTTGCCGAGGTAGAAATCCTGCTCGATCACGACTTTCGTTTCGCCCTGCTTGCCCGCCCCGCCGCCGAGCCAGCCCGTCCCCTTCGGCACCTTCACGAACTCCATGCCGAGGCTGTTCTTGAATGTTGCGGTGGGATCGTGCGTCCCGTGGTCGCTCACGATCCGGCACTTCGGGAACGCCTTCTTCAACTCCTCGAACTTCGCGGCAGTGACCTTCGTCTTTTGCAGAGTGAGAGTGAGCAGGTTCTTGCAATCTTTGAAGTGGGCCAGGCCCGCGTCCGTCACCTGCGTGCTATCCAGGCTGATGGAGAGCAGGTTCTTGCAGTCCTTGAAGTGGGCCAACCCCGCGTCGGTCACCTGCGTACCGCCAAGGTAGAGATGCGTCAGGTTCTTGCAGCCCTTGAAGTGGACCACACCCGCCTCGCTCACCTTCGTGTTGGTTAGGACGAGGCTGGTCAGGTTCTTGCACTCCTTGAAGTGCGCCAAACCGGTATCGCTCACCTGGGTTCCCTCTAAACCGAGATTAGTCAGGTCCTTGCAGTCACTGAAAAAAGCGAGTCCGGCGTCGGTCACTTTTGAATCACTCAGGTAGAGATACGTCAGGTTCTTGCAGTCTTTGAAATTGATCATTCCCGCGTCGGTCGCTATCGTACGTAGTGCAAGTAATGTCAATTTCGGGTTGTTCTTGAGATAGGCCAACCCGACATCGGTCACCTGTGTACCATCTAAATTGATGGCTTTCAGGTTTTTGCAGCCGTTGAAATTGGACATTCCTACGTCGTTCACTTGTTTGTTTCCAATCAAATTAACGTCCGTCAGTTGAAACGCCACCTTCGGCAAGTCGGCGATGGCCTTGATGTCCCCATCCTGTCCGTTCACGTAAACCGTGCCGCCGATGGACAGCACGTACTCGGCGGCTTTGCGGTCGGCGGCGAAGCTCAGGTCGGGCAGTCGCAGCACGTACACCATCCCGGCTTGATGGAGGAGGACGTGCCGGCTGTCGGGTGCGATCTGGAAGGAACCGTCAAAGACGAACTGCTTCCATTCGCCCAGTTTTCGGATTGGCGTGGTACTGATGTCGAACCAGCGCAGGGTCTGGCCATTACTGGTGACGAGCAGTTTGCCATCTCGGGAAAGTTCAAAATTATGCAGGGCCCCCTCTTCGAAAATGCGTTCCGGCTGCTCCTGCGGCTTGGCCGTCGGTTGCCGGTAGAGTGACCCGTCTCTCGTGTGAAGTAAGAGATGGGCACCATCGGGGCTGAAGCTCGCCTGACGTGCTTGACCGGGGAGCGGCAAGCTAACGGTTTTATTCTTGCCAGCGAGTTCGAGGAGGACGAAATCGCCGTTCCGCACAAACGCCAGATGGCGGCCGTTGTTCGATGCAGTCAACCCGGTCACAAGCCCTTCGCCCTTCAAGATCGGCCGCGACTTCGGGGGCGTCTGTGTCAGATCCCAAGCCAACACGGCACCGTCCTTTTGCGCCGTGAAGATGGTCTTGTTGTCCGCCGCCCAGCAGAATAGCACGGCCGGGTTCTTGGCTGCATCGTGGGGAAGTACGGTAATCGGTTCGGGTTTCTCGGCGAAGATCGTCGAAATCGAATAGATCAGTACGCCTTCGCCGATGCTCACGGCAACGAACTTCTCGTCCGGCGAAGGGACATTCGGGGCACCGTAGCCAGGAAATCGCGCACCCTTTTGAGCCACTTGCCATCCACCATCCTTCACTTCCCAGGATCGGAAGGGGGTGGTCGTGGTGAAGACGCGGTTGTCCGCGACGAACGGTAGCGCAGAGGAATTGTGGGAAAAAACGGTGGGTGGCACACCTTCGACGAGTCTCTTGCCCGACATATCACACAGGTTCAACGCCAACCCGTCGAACTCGGGACTGCTGGTGACAATGCGGGTCATATCATCGCTGACCGCAGCAGTATTCGCTGGCAGATCTTTGATCTTCTTGAGTTTGCCGTCGGCGAATTGCCAGAGTTGCATTCCATCGGACACACTCAACCGAATCGTGTTACCATCGAGTACAGCCCCGATGAACTGACCTGCAACACCCTCTTTCCACTCTACGCGATCCAGTTGTTTCGGTTCGGAACCACTCACATCGTAGGCTTCGACCCACTTGCCGTTCGTCGCTGTTACGAACAAGGTTTTGCCATCGACCGAGAGTAACGCGCTGAGCCAGCCCTCTTTCCGATTGTGCGGAATCGAAAACAGGTCCTTGGGTGCGGCTCCGGAAATGTCCCAAAAGCGAATCGCGAACTCACCCGGCTTGGTCTCTTCGGGTTCCCCACAGATCGCGCCGAGCCGCTTGCCGTCAGGGGTCACCATGATATTAAAACTGTGCGCAGTGCCCGAGTTGGTTTTCTCGCGGAGGATCATGCGAGGCGTGTCATCTGAGCCTTCGCGGTCGAAAATGCGCAGGTGGCCTTGTCCTGTTCCTGCCGCAATGGACTTACCGTCATTGAAAATGGCTGCGCCATGCACACCATTCCCTTCACCCGGCGGTACCACGGTGCGGCGTTGAATCAACGTCGGCACAGCTCCACTCAGGTCGATCAGATCGACCGTATTCCCCGAACCAATCGCCATCGTCTTGCCATCGGAACTGAAGGCCGCTTTGCCGAAAGCATACTGGGAGTAACGCAGCACCAAGGTCTTGGCATCCCATATCAGCATGGGAGTATTATTTCTGATCAACCAACGGCCATCGGGACTGAAGACGTGTGAAGGGTGAGGGTTGTAGTACGGATCGCATCCACGATGACTGCCGATCACCCCCACCAACTCCTTCGGCTGCCAGTCGAAACGTTCTTCTTTCGGGATCGCGTTCGGGTCGAGCTTGTCGAACGGCGACTCGCCAACGGGGATCGCCTTCGGCGCGGTCCACGGCGGCAGCGGGTCGAGTTTGACGAGGGGTTCCGGCTTCTTCGGCCCCGTCGTCACCGTCTTGCCGTCGACTTCGATCTTCGAATCTTTGGGAACCTTCACTTCGGTAACGGTGCCATCTTTGTTCGTGATCTTGATGATGATGAAGCCAGCGAGGACGATCGCGATCAGCGCGAACACCAACGAGCCGACGAGGATCGCGGGGAACTTGCGTGGCGGTAGCTTGGCCACCTCCGCGTGCGGTTCGGCGGTTTCGGAGTCCATCACCGTGTCGATGTCCGCGAACGGGTTGCTCTCTTGCACGCTCACGGCCATCGGCGCGTAGAAAACGTGCGGGATGACTTCTGCGGATTTCTGCGTCGGTTCGATGAGGCCGTCGAGTTCCTTCACCACGGCCTGTGCATTCGCGGGCCGGTCGGCGGCGTTCTTGGCCATCAATCGACGAATGAGTTCCGCAAGCGGCTCGGGTACGTTGGGATTCAGTTCCCGCACGGGCGTCGGTTCTTCGGTGGCAACGGCGATCAAAATGCTCATCAGCGTCGACCGCGCGAACGGCAGTTTGCCGGTACACAAGCGATACAGCACGCAACCGAGGCTGAAGAGGTCGGCGCGGCCATCGAGCGTTTGGCCCCGCCCCTGTTCGGGAGCCATATAAGCGGGTGTACCGACGAGCGAGCCCATCGCGGTCAGCTCGGCACTGTCAGTCCCTTCGACCGGCTTCGCCAGGCCGAAATCGAGGATCTTCACGCGACCGTTCGGCGCTTCGAGCCAGACGTTTCCCGGCTTAATGTCGCGATGCACCAAACCCAGTTTGTGCGCGGCCGCGAGGCCGATTGCGATCTCCCGGCCGATGCGAATGATCTGAGGAAGCGACGGCGAACCCTTCTTTTTCAGGTATTCTTCGAGCGGATAGCCCTGCAACAACTGGAGCGCGATGTACGGCGTACCGTCGATCTCGTCGGCTTCAAAAATGTTCACGACGTGATCGGAACTGATCCGCGCCGCCGCCCGCGCTTCGCGAAGGAAACGATCCTTGGCGTTCGCGTTCGCGGCAAACTTCGGCAACATGACTTTCAGCGCGATTTGGCGTTGTAGGCGTTCGTCGAACGCCAGATACACCGCCCCCATGCCGCCGCGACCGAGTTCTTTTTGAATGCGATATTTGCCGAGCCGACCAAGCTCGCCCGTCACCGTTGGCGGCGCGAATTGCGGCATCTCCGAATTGGCGACCGGTTCCGCCGCCGCCGTTTCTTCCGAAGACGATGGCAACGATTCGTGCTGGCTCGCAAGGAATTCGACCGTCGCCTCGATTGGTTGTTTCTGTGGCATGTGCGTCATCCCGGTTTGCGACTCAACGTACGCAAATAGGTTATCCGCCAGCGAGAGGTATTGAAAGGGGGAATCCAGCCAAATTACTTCGTACTTTGCAACTCCCGAAGCTTCGCCTCAACCTCTGCGCCGGAGAACCACTTGCCCGAGTTTGGGTCCGAACGTCGTTTCAGTTCCTCTTCCGAAATCAGCATCGGCGGAGCTTGCGACGGGGTGAACGTGCCGATGATCTTTCCGTTGGGTCCGCGGACTTCCACGGTGTCCGCGAGACGGGCGAATTCCGCAGCAAGGCGGTCGTCGGCAATTGTGATGGACATTCTCGTTCTCCGGGTTGTGGGATCGGTTGTAGTATATCACGATGCTGGTCCACACCTCACTCGAAACGCACCACTCGAGGCTGGCCCCGTCGCCGACGGGTGCGCAGCACGTGGGCAATGCGCGAACGTACTTGGTGGCGTGGTTGGCGGCGCGGTCGCAATCGGGCACGCTCGCGTTGCGCATCGAAGACATCGACTCCCCACGCACGAAAGCGAGGGCCGCCGAACAGGCGATGGCCGACCTGCGCTGGCTCGGTCTGGACTGGGACGGCGAACCGGTGGTGCAAACCGCACGGCTGCCGTTGTACGAAGCGGCACTTCGCGAGTTCGTGCAACAGGAACTCGTTTACCCCTGCACGTGTAGCCGAACCGACATCGCGAATGCGGCCAGCGCGCCCCATGCCGAGCACGAAGGGCCGACCTATCCCGGCACCTGCGCGGGGCGTTCGGCACGCGATGCCGCCACGTTGGACACACCGTACGCCTGGCGGTTCCGCACGACGGCGTCGCCGGTTTTCGACGATCGCATCGTTGGCCGTACGGTGCTCGATTTGCATAGTTTGGGTGGCGATTTCGTCGTCTGGAAGAACGCGGGCACGCCGGCGTATCAACTCGCGGTCGTCGTCGACGATGCGCAAATGGGCATTACCGAGGTCGTTCGCGGCGACGATCTGTTGCCGTCGACACCCCGGCAACTGCTGCTTTACCAGGCGCTCGGGCAGGCGGCACCGCAGTTCGCACACGTGCCGTTGGTGGTCGGCGAAGACGGCCGACGCCTCGCGAAGCGCCACGGCGACACGCGGCTGTCTGCACTGCGCGAAGCGGGCGTTCGCCCCGAAGCGCTACTCGGATTACTCGCATGGTCGTGCGGCTGGCTGGATCGCCCGGAGCCGGTCACCGCGCAAGAGTTGCTACCGCAGTTCTCCTTCGAAGCGATCCCGCGTACACCGTTCGTGCTGACGGCCACCCATCTGAGCGCGATCGGGTATCGCGCATTCGCGTAATTCCCTCGAACTTCGCGTTGGCCTGCCGAACGGAACTCGCTTAGAATACTTCTCAGCCCCCACTCCCTCGCTACCGCCCAGAGATCGTGCCCGATGGCCTCCGATTCCGTCGAATCGTTCCTCAGCTTGGCGCGCGAGAATCACCTTCTCCCGCCGGATCAGTTCGAGGAACTCGTCCGCCAGCCGGACGTTCCCCAAGAGAATTTGGCCGCGTTATGCGAGTCGCTGTTGGCGCGCGGCGCGATCACGCCGTTCCAGGCCGAACGGATCCGCACGGGGCGCGGGCGCGAACTCACGTTTGCCGGTTACCCGATTCTCGATGAAGCGGGCAACTGCCCCGGTGGCACCGTGGTTCGCGCACTCCACCCGAGCCTGCGAACGCCCGTGATGGTCCGGCGACTGCGTACCGACTGGCTGGCCCCGGCGGATAATCTCTCCGCGTTCGTGCAACGGGCGCAAGCCGCCGCGCCGATTTCGCACGACAATCTCATGCACTTGCTCGATGTCGGTGCGTACCACGACGAGCTTTATGCGACGCTCGTTCCGTTCGACGGGTCGAACCTCGAAAGCCTCGTTCGCGACATCGGGCCGATGCCGACATTCCTGGCGTGCCGGTTCGCGCAACAGGCCGCGCAGGGGTTGCAAGCGGCACACGACGGCGGGATCGCGCACGGCGATGTCCGACCGGTCAACCTCGTCGTCGGGCCGATGGTGCAATCGTCGCGGAAGAAACCCGATGGCTCGCCGATTTTTCGCCCCGCACACGATGCCGCGTTGAAACTGTCCGAACTCGGGTTGGTGCCATTGCGTCCGAACGCCACCGCGTGGGCGAATTCGCACCCTTCCCCCACACCTGGTCAGCTCGCGTATTTGCCGCCGGAACGCGCCGAGAATGCCACGCCGACCGCGGCAGGCGACATTTATAGTTTGGGTGCGTCGCTGGTGTATCTGCTCACGTCGCGTACGCCGTTCGAGGCCGATTCCGCGATCGAGATGGCGGCGAAAATCGCGTCGGGGCAACCGCTGATTTTGGAGTATATTCGCCCCGATTTGCCCGCGAAACTGGTCGTGCTCGTCCGCGCGATAATGTCGCGCAACCCCGAGGAACGACCCTCTGCGGCCGAGGTGGCCGAGCAGTTGCGCCCGTTCGTCGAACCGACGGTAGCGCCGGTCGCCGAACACGAGATTTTACACGGCGACGCGGAAGTCCCGCTCGCGACATCGGCGTCGGTCGATGGTAGCGATGTCGCGCTGTTGACACCTGCCGAAGCCCCCGCACCGGGCGGCGGTTGGGTGGCGATGCCGTACGTCGAATCGCACGGTACCGAAGCCGCACCGACGTATGAGTTCGCCGCTTCTCACAACCCCACGGACTTCGCACCGCCCTCGGATGAAGTACCACTCGCGCGCCGTAAGACCGGTATGGACGCCGCCGCCAAGAAGCGCGCCAAGATGTGGATCCTCCTCGGCGTCGGTTTGTGGATCCTTTCGATTCCCCTCTGGATCATTTTGTTGAATCAGCAAGGTTGCTTCAACAGCACGCCGAAACCCACCAACAAGCCCGGCCGCCGCTGATAACCGCGACGCAAAATTAGCCGCGACGCGGAGTCTTCGTAGCGGAGCGCGTGCGCTACGCGCATCGCAATTATCGCGAAGTCCACTCGCTTCGCAAAGCCTGCGCGTCGCGGCTAATTCTGGAACTGCGCGTCGCGGCGAAACGGGGATACGATGAGAGTCACTCTGATTGTCGCTTGTAGTTTGCTTCTTACGCCCACGTTTGCTATCGCGGCAGCGGGGTTGAGCGACATCGCAGCGACTGAAGCATGTTGGATCCGTGCCCCGTATGCACTCGTGAAATGCCAGAGTGAGGGCGGGCGATACCCTGCCAGACTCGTCCGAGCGCGGCCAATGACCGCAGATGAGAAATGGTCGCTGTTTCCAGTCGGGTATTGTGGGATCGTGCCGCTTGATACTGTGGTCGACCATATCGATCAGGTGGCGATTGCACCCCAATTCCTTGTCGCGCGTTGTTGGACTGGGGTGTTCTGGGTTGTGGGACTCGATGAAGCCGAACGCAAGGCAGTACAATTTCCGTCGCTCGCGGCCGCCAACAATTTGCTCGTACAGGAGGGTGCTGCGGTCGTTCAAGAGAGCGAGTTTCGACCGTTCGAGGAAGTTTATCGGGAATACCGGCCACCGTACTCGTTCGTCGTGCCACTGGTACTAATCGGCACGCTGGTTGCCGGTTTTGTGGTGCTGTTAAAGATTTGGCGGAGGCGACGCAGACGGGCGATTCAGGGAATGGCGTGAACCTTCGCGAACTCCGCGCTCCGCTACGCAAAGCCTGCGCGTCGCGGCAAATTCTGGAACTCGGCACGTCATTTGCTGTTTCTCCGCGGTCGTTTACTACAACGCCTGCCGAGGAACTCGATGAAGGTCTTCCACTGCGATCATTGCGATCATCTCGTCTTTTTTGAGAGCGTTCGCTGCGTCAAATGCGAGCGCCCGTTGGCGTATCTGCCGGATCAGGGCGTGACGGGGTCGCTCGACCCTGGCGAGGACGGTGTGTGGCATTCGCCGCTCGCTCGGGCTAAAGGCCGGTCGTATAAACTCTGCCAAAACTACACCGATCACAACATCTGCAACTGGGCCGTGGCTGCGGAGGATAGCGAGCCGTTTTGCGTGTCGTGCCGGTTTACGCGCGTCATTCCGAACCTCAGTACGCCGGGCAACAAAGAGGCGTGGTTCAAGCTCGAAGTCGCCAAACGACGCTTGTTTTACAGCTTGCTCTCGCTCAAATTGCCGCTAGTTAGCAAGGCCGAATCCGAAACCGGGCTGGCATTCGAGTTTCTCGACGACGCGGATAGCAAAGACGGCCAGCCGGTGTTGACTGGCCACGACGACGGTTTGATCACGATGAACATCGCCGAGGCGGACGATGCCGAGCGCGAGCGCCGCCGCCACCAGATGCACGAGCTATACCGCACCCTGCTCGGGCACTTCCGCCACGAAATCGGCCACTACTATTGGGATAAACTCATCAAGGATGGCCCGCACCTCGACCGATACCGCGAACTCTTCGGCGACGAACGCGAAGACTATGCCCAAGCACTCGAGCGACACTACCAGAACGGCACGCCCCCGAACTGGCAGGATCGATTCATCTCGGCGTATGCCACCGCGCACCCCTGGGAGGATTGGGCCGAGACGTGGACGCACTACCTCCACATGACCGACACGCTCGAAACGGCGAGCGATTGTGGCATATCGATGAATCCGAAACGTGCGAATGAACCCGAGTTGAAACTGGGAGCCGAACTGCCGGAAAGTGAGCAATCTGCCTTTTTAGCGATGATCGACCGTTGGCACGCACTCACGTACGTGCTGAACAACCTCAATCGCGGGATGGGCCTCGCCGACGGCTACCCGTTCGTGATCTCGGCACCCGCAATCGAGAAACTGCGATTCGTACACGAGATCGTGGTCATGCAATCCGCGACGCAGAATTCGCATAATTAGCCGCGACGTGGAGTCTTCGTAGCGTAGCGCGTTCTATCTACCGTTTCCGCGCAAAGTAATCCTTGGGGTCGAGGCATTTGTCGTACATGCTCTTGGGGATTCGGATGGTGATGTCGGCATGAGGTATGCCATAATCTTTGCCTTGAGATGATGGGAATGCTGTAGCAACGAGGAATTTTGGCAGTCGTTTCATTCCGATGTTTTTGATTTCGGCTACAGCAGGACTGAGGTCGGAATCTCTGGAGAATATGAGACAAACGTCGTAACGCGATTCCAGAGCGTACTTCATGGCATCGACCGCGATGCTCACGTCGATGCCTTTTTCGGTAAAAACTGTCTGGCTGACGACTGTTCCATGGTCCAAATAATACCCACGATCTGTAACCCAGCACGGCGACGTATCGATCTGCGATTGCAACTCCGCCGACGAATTGGGGACGGTCACGTGGATCTGTTTGTAAAGGATTATCTGCGTCTGCCTATCTTTCAGTTTACTTGTTATCGTCTGCACGCCATCGAGACGCATCTGAAAGAGTTTCTTGTCCCAGAACTGTTTCCAAGTCGGATTCTGTTGTAGTGTGGGTACACCCGTATAAAATCGCGTCTCGGTCAGTTTCCACCGATTGGTTTCGCAAACCGACAAGGCCAATTTCTTTACGTCGATGTTCAGGTGTTCGTAGCCAAACTCGCGAGTGGCGTCGTGGATGAGATTCTGACCGTCGATGAAAGCCACTGCTCTGGGAAATGGCTCAATATCCTGGGTGAGTGGAGACATGATGTGCCACAAAAAAACTCCGTCGGTGCCTTGCGGCTGGCCGAACGGAGCAGGAAATCCAATGTTGCTGAGATCTGTTATACACTTTGAATAATAACCTGCGCAATCATTTCGTCAACCCCATCGCTCGCATTTTCACCCCTCGCCGGGCTTCGCTTGGTTGCGTGCGGCTTTCTTGACGTCGGCGACGCTGAGTGCGGGGATGTCTACGGCGCTCATTTTGCGGTAGTCGCGGAGTTTCGCGCGGGCGCGGGTGAGCAATGCGCCGATCGAATTGATGGGGGTGGCGGTCTCGGTGCTGATCTCTTCGTAGGTGCGGCCTTCGAGGTAAAACAGCCGCACGATCTCGCGTTCGCGGCCCGAGAGTTTCCTCAACAGTTGGTTCACTTCCTCGAGCCGTTCGATGCCTTTTGCTTCGGCGAGCGATTCGAATTCGTCGGTGTCGCTGGTCTTCGGTTGCTTCGTGTCGCCGCGTCGGATGGCGTCTTTGACGGTCTGGCGGCGCGTGAGTTCGTGAACGCAGATGCGTCTGGCTACCACCGTGAGATACGTCGCGAGGCTGGAGTGGCCGCGAAACTGCCGCAGGACTTTGTAATCGTCGGCGATGATTTGCAGCATCACTTCGGAGGCGATATCCTCGACGTCTTCGGGGCTGACGCGGGCGCTACGCAGGTGCGCCGAGTAATGGATCGCGTGATAGATCAACGTGAGGTAACGGTCGACGAAGTCGTTCCACGACCCCGGATCTTTCCGCAAGCATCGCTGTAACAGTTCGCGATCGACCGGTGTCAGTGCCACGTGTTTAGCCCCTCAAGCGACGGACGAAGGGACTTCAGCCGCCTATCACACATTAGCGTCTAAACCGCTTTGGCTCAACGGTTCTACCGAAAACTTCTACAAAAGTAGCGAAACGACGAACGGAACGACCCGAAAAGAAAGTGCGACCGCATATGTCGATTCCCTTGTTGGCGGGCGATATTCACGACGAGGCGCTGCGGGCGAACGTTCACCCGGCGGGCCGTGCGAACCCGACGCCGGCGGATCGCTATCAGCTCGTGGTGATCGGGGCGGGGCCGGCCGGTTTGGTGGCAGCGGCGGCGGCGGCGGGGCTGGGTGCGAAGGTTGCGCTCGTCGAACGCGACCTCATGGGTGGCGACTGCTTGAACGTCGGCTGCGTGCCGTCGAAAACGCTCATTCGTGCGGGAAAAGCCGCCGCCGAGATTCGTCGCGCGAAAGCGTTCGGCATCGAAGCCAGCGAAGCCCACATCGATTTTGCCGCCGTCATGGCGCGCGTTCGCCGGGTGCGTGCGGAACTGTCGCCGGTCGATTCCGCAGAGCGATTCACGAAGCTCGGCATCGACGTTTTCTTCGGCGACGGGCGCTTCACCGGGCGCGATTCGCTCGAAGTAGCGGGCGCGAAACTCCGCTTCGGGCGGTGCATACTCGCCACCGGGGCACGGGCCGAAATCCCCGAATCGCTCGCGATCGGCTCCGTACCGCGATTCACGAATGAATCGGTTTTTACGCTGACGGCGCTCCCGAAACGCTTGCTGATTGTCGGTGGCGGGCCGATCGGTTGCGAACTGGGCCAGGCGTTTGCGCGGCTCGGTGCGAAGGTGACGCTGATGACGAAAGGCGGGCGGATTTTGCCGCGCGAAGATGCGGATGCGGCGGAGATCGTGGCGAACGCACTGCGCGAAGACGGCGTGGAAATTTGCGAAGTCGCCGAGCCGTCGGCGTTCGATGCGGTGCTGGTCGCGGCGGGGCGGAAACCGAACGTGGAGAGCCTAAACTGCGAAGCGGCGGGCGTGATCTTCGATGCGAAAGCGGGCGTCACCGTCGATGAACGCTTGCGGACGACGAACCCGTTGATCTTCGCGGCCGGCGACGTCTGCTCGCTCGGTTATCGCTTCACGCACGCCGCCGATGCGATGGCGCGGATGGCGGTCCAGAACGCGCTGTTCCCGGGCCGGGCAAGTACGGCGAAACTAATCATGCCGTGGGCGACGTACACCGAACCCGAACTGGCGCGGGTGGGGTTGTCCGAAGCCGAGGCGAACGAACGCGGTGTGCCTGTCAACGTCTATCGGCATCGCTTTGAAGAGACGGATCGCGGCGCAACCGATGGCGCGTGTGGCTTCGCAAAAATCCTCACCGCGAACGGCACGGACCGCATCGTCGGCGCGACCGTCGTTGGGCCGCACGCCGGCGAAATCGTCGGTACGCTCAGCGTGCTGATGCAGAATCGCATCGGGCTGAAGCGGCTCGGGAGTACGATTTTTCCGTACCCCACGTATACCGAAGTGCTGAAGAAAATCGCCGACCAATTTAACCGCACCCGCCTGACGCCGACCGCCAAGTGGGCGCTCGGCACGTGGCTGAAGTGGATGCGATAATGACCTCCGTCAATGTGGCCTCGCACCTCGCGCAGATGGCGGCGACTTCCCCGGATCGGGTGGCCGTGCGCGAACCGCACGCGCGCGGCCGGAAGTCGATGACGTTTCGCGAACTGCACGAGGAATCCGATGCACTCGCGCACGGCCTGGGCCATTTCGGTATCGGGGCGCAATCGCGGGTGGCGCTGATGGTGCCGCCGACGCTGGAATTTTTCACGCTCGCGTTTGCGCTGTTCAAACTCGCAGCGGTGCCGGTGATGATCGACCCCGGAATGGGCGTCAAAAACGTCGGCACCTGCCTGCTCGAAGCCGAACCGCAGGCGTTCGTCGGCATCCCGAAGGCGCACGTCGCACGCCGGTTGTTCGGCTGGGCGAAACGATCGTTGCGTACGACCATTAACGTCGGCGCGGGGCGGTTCTACTGTCACCGGTCTGTCAGCGAACTCATCGCCGAGGGAAAGACCGCCGGGCCGTTCGCGTCACCGGTTGTTGAGCCCGACGACATGGCCGCGATTTTGTTCACCAGCGGCAGCACCGGCATCGCGAAGGGGGCGGTCTACACGCACGGCATTTTCTCGCAACAAGTCGAGATGCTGAAATCGACGTATGGCATCCAACCCGGCGAAATCGACCTCTGCACGTTCCCGCTGTTCGCGCTATTCGGCCCCGCGCTCGGGATGACGTGTATCATCCCCGATATGAACCCCGCTCGCCCCGCCACGATCGATGCCGCCAAAACCATCGCGACCATCGAGCAATTCGGCGTGACGAATCTGTTCGGTTCCCCCGCCGTCATCCGTCGCCTCGGCGATTATGCCAGCCGCAATCGCTCGAAGACGCTCCCGACGTTGCGCCGCGTACTCTCGGCAGGGGCACCCGCATCGGCACCCGTCATCGAACGCTTCGTGAACCTGCTCGCACCCGGCGTGCAGTTGTTTACGCCGTACGGCGCGACCGAATCGTTACCCGTTGCCAACATCGGCAGCGATGAAATTTTAAGCGAAACGCGGCACCTCACCGATGCGGGCCACGGCATCTGCGTTGGCCGGCCCGTGGCGGGGATGACGGTCCGCATCATCGGCATTCGCGACGATGCGATTGCCGAATGGAGCGATGCACTCTGCGTGCCACAGGGTACCATCGGCGAGATCGTCGTACGCGGGCCAGTCGTCACGAACGCCTATTTTCGCAGGCCAGACGCCACGAAACTCGCGAAGATCGTCGATCCGCTCACGAGCGAAACGCTGCACCGCATGGGCGACGTTGGCTACTTCGACACAACCGGGCGGCTCTGGTTCTGCGGGCGGAAATCGCACCGCGTCGAGACGCCGCACGGCACGCTGTTCACCGACAAAATCGAGCCGATGTTCAACACTGTCGAAGGCGTGTTCCGCACCGCACTCGTCGGCATCAAACGCCACGGCACAACGTACCCGGCGATCTGCGTCGATACGCCCGCGCGCAGTTGGGCGTGGGTGCAATTAGAAGCGACACTGCGCGATCGGGCGCTGGCAATCGACCCGCTGAACCCGATCGTCGCGTTCCTGCGCTACCCCGGTTTCCCCGTCGACGTTCGGCACAACTCGAAGATTTTCCGCGAGAAACTCGCGGTGTGGGCGTCCCGTAAGTTGGGGCGCACTTGGAAAGGCACGCCAGTATGAAAGCACTCGTCACCGGTGGCGGTGGGTTTCTCGGCGGGGCCGTCGTGCGGGCGCTGTTGGCGCGCGGCGACAAAGTCCGCTCGCTCACGCGTTCGTCGTACCCGTGGCTCGGCGAGATCGGCGTCGAGCAAACCGGCGGCGATCTGACCGATCTCCGTGCCGTCGAACGTGCGGTGGCGGGTTGCGATGTCGTCGTGCATGTGGCCGCGAAAGCGGGTGTATGGGGGCGGTACGCGGACTACATCGCCACGAACGTGACGGGCACCGCGAACGTCATCGCGGCGTGTCGTTCGCAGGGTGTGCGCAAGCTCGTTTACACCAGCACGCCGAGCGTCGTTCATAACGGCGGGGATATTGAAGGCGCGAACGAATCGTTGCCGTATCCGAAGCATTTCGAGGCGTATTACCCAGAAACGAAGGCGATGGCCGAACGCGCCGTGCTGGCCGCGAACGGGCCGGAACTCGCTACTGTGTCTTTGCGGCCGCACCTGATCTGGGGGCCGGGCGACCCGCACCTGATCCCCCGCGTCCTGGCTCGCGCCAAGGCCGGGAAACTCCGCCGCGTCGGCACCCGCGATGTGAAAGTGGACGTGACCTACATCGACAACGCCGCCGATGCGCATCTCCTAGCCGCGGATCGCCTGAGTATCGGCTCGCCGATCGCCGGGAAGGCGTACTTCATTTCCAACGACGAACCAGTCGTACTTTGGGAGTTTCTCAACCGCATCCTCACCGATCAAGGTTTGCCACCCGTCACGAAATCGGTGCCCGTGTGGCTCGCGCGATCCGTCGGTTGGACGATGGAAGTGCTCTACCGCACGCTGAGTTTGGCCGGGGAACCGACGATGACACAATTCGTAGCCGGGCAGCTAAGCACCTCGCACTGGTACGACATCTCCGCCGCCAAACACGACCTCGGCTACACCCCCCGCATCAGCACCGAAGCCGGCCTCAAGCGCTTCCAGAATTAGCCGCGCCTACCCCTTTACCCAGGGGTGGAGTTGTTGCCACCAGACCCAGGCTTTGGCGAAGAGGCCGGCGTCGGCGGCGAGCCGGGCGACGGCTTTTTTGTACCAGCGGGGGAGGCCGGGGGGCACGTCGCGGGCCGCACAGGTGTCGGCAGCGATTCGGATTCGTTCTTTGGCTTCGTTGAAGGCGGCTTTCTTACCTTCGGTGCCGGCGCTTTGCACCATCACTAGCGAGTCGGCGATCACCATCGCGAGCCGCGTGCCGTCGGGCAGGCCGATCGAATCGATCGCGAGCAAGAGTTCCTGCGCGTCGTAGGTGCGGCCTTCCATTGCGGCGACCAGCGCGAGCCAACTGCGGAATTCGGCGAGCGTGGCGGGCGGGCCGTACATCGCGAGTGCGGCTTGTGCGACATCGTTCGCTTCCGCATCGCGGTCTTGCACCCGCAACGAACTCATCAGCGAGATCAACATCCACGGCTCGATGTTCGACCGGGCTTTCCAGTCCGAAAGCCACGTGGCCGCGAGTGCGTGCGATTTCGCGTCGTTGAGAATCGTGCCGGCTTTGGCCCACGAGAGATCGTCGATGCGCAATTCGTCCGCGTAAAGGTGGATCGTCGTCGCGGCGATTTCGGTGCGGCCTTTGGCAACGCTGGCGGTGGCATATTCCAGCGTCGCCGCGCGACCGGCGGCGGGCAGCCGTTCGTACAGCACGGGTAGCAATTCGAGTATCACCCCGCCGAGGTCCGCCTGCATCAGTCGTTCGGCCCAGACCGTTGCCGAGGCCGAGGTCAATTCGCTACCGTTCACCGTGTGGAAGAGGATGTCTTCGACTTCGGTCGTCCAACCCTGTTTGTCGAGGCTGGTGGTGGCATCGCGCAAAATACCGGAGGAGACTTCCGCGTCGATCGCCAGCGAACGCAGCCGTTGTTGCGCCAGTGGCAAGTCGCCTTGTTGCGCCGCGACTTGCGTAGCCCGCAGCCTGACGAGCGGGCTATCGGTGTGGTCTTGCAAGCGCGAAAGCGTCTCGGCGGCGGCGGTGGCGTCGCCGATTTCGAGTTGTTCCGCGACGAGGTGCAACCCGGCGACATCGAACGTCGGGTCGAGGTCGAACGCCTTTTGGAAATCGTCTTTCGCTCCGCTGCGGTCGCCGAGCGTCCGCTTCGCTTCGCCGCGGTAGCCGTACGCCACGGGGTCTTTCGGCGACAGTTTCACCATGCGGTCGGCGGCGTCGAGGCATTCACGGAACCGCTTCTCGACGTCGTACCACTGCGCCAAATTCCGCCAGCCCCAGAGGTATTCGGGGTCGATGGCGACGACTTGTTTCATGATGACGATGGCTTGCGGCAGGTTCCCGCGCTTCGCCTCCACCCATGCCGCACGGCCCCGCAAGGTGATCGGTAGCGGCTCGGCGATTGCGGCGGGGTGGCAGACCGCGAAGGCTTCGTCGAACTGGCCGACGAGGCTCAGCAATTCGGCCTTGCGGTCGTACCCGGCGGGGAACTGCGGGTGAACGCGGATGGCGGCATCGGTGGCGGAAATGCGTTCGTCGAACGACGCCGATTCGCCCTGTTCGGTGTCGAGCCAATAGAGCGGTGCCCACGGGTTGAAGGTGCCGCCCGATTGCCAGGCATCTTTCAGTACGGTGGCGGCGCGGTCGCCCCAGCCGACCGTTAGCAGTTCGCCCAACACGAGTTGTAATGCCAACGGCGAGCCGTTCATCGGCGTTTCCGCCAGTTCCGCCAGCGTGCGAAGTGCGGCCTCGGCATCGTCGGTGCGGCACGCGAACTGGACTTGTTTCACCAGCACTTCCGGCCCGCCCGCGTGTTCTTGCAGCACGGCCAGCGCCGATTGCGCCTCGCGAGTTTCGCCGTCTTCGAGGCAGGCATCGAAAAGGATCGCCGCCGCCGGTGCGTACTGTGCGGCAATCCGCAGCGCGTCGCGCAGGTCGGCTTTCCCGCCGGAGCGGTCGCCGGTTTTCAGCTTCGCTTCGCCGCGCATCGTCAGCGTCAGCGGGTGATCGGGCTTGAGGCGCACGAGTTCCGATGCGGCTTCGAGGAAGCCTTCGACGCGGCCGGTTTCGTTGTACCATTCGGCGAGTTGCTGCCAGCCCCAGAAGTACTCGGGTTCGACGGAAACGAGTGCCTGCATCGGCGGAATTGCCGCCGCGTAGTTACCGCGCTTCGCCTCAACCCATGCCGCACGGCCCTGGAGAACGAGCGGCTGTTCGGTAACGAGTTCCGCCGGCCGCGCCGCTTCGAGTGCCTCGGCGTAGCGACCGAGTTCGGCCAGCCGTTCGGCTTTCTGGTCGTGCGCTTCGATGTTCCGCGGATCGAGCCGGATGACGGTATCGAGCGCAGCCAGTGCTTCCGTCCCTTGCTCGTTTTCGTGCAATAATCGTGCGAGTTTCAGCCAGCCGCGCGGGTCGCCGGGCCGGGTGCGCGTCAATTCCCGCGCCAACGCTATTACCTCGTCGGGGCGTTCGAGGCGGTCCGACCAATGCATGACCATCCGCCACGCCGGGTCGAATCCGGGGTCGAGCCGCACCGCCGTTTGCGCACGGGCGAGCGCGTCTTCGGAACGCCCCGCCGCCCACAACCGGTCCGCCAGCGCCGCCGTCGTCGTCGGCTCTTGCGGCGATCGCGCGACGGCCCGTTCCAGCACCTTCACCGCTTCCTCGTCTTGATCGTCTTCGGAAAGGGCATCGGCCAATTCGTGCGAAGCGGGCGACCACGCGGGGGCCGCCGCCACCGCCGAACGAAGTGCCTCGATGCGTTCTTCGTTGCGCTCCATCGCGCCGCGCACGCGGGCCAAGTCGGACCACAATTGCGCCAACAACGGGAAGCGCTCCGTCGCCTCTTCGGCGAGGCTGTGCGCTTCGTCGAGGCGGTGCATTAACCCGAGTTGCTGAATCATCAACGACCACGCCTGCCACAAGTCGGGGCGCTCGTCGAGTACGCGATCGAGTTCGGTGTAAAGCTCGTCGAGCAGGCGACCGTGACCGTCGTCATCGTCGGCGGCCAACGACAATGTCTGATCGCGATACGCTACGAGGCCATCGCCGGCGTGCGGTTGCGTGTGGAGTTGTTCGACGATGAACCGCACCGCCTTCCGCCGTTCCTTTTTACTACGGCACAGGCGAATCCACTCGCCGACCGCGAGTTCGTGATCGACGTTCGACCGCAGTGCCTTGCGGTACGTTTCGAGCGCATCGTCGATGCGGTCCGCCCGCCGATGCACGTGCGCCAACACCGCGAAATGCGAGGGGTGCGTCGGCTCGGTGTCGGCGGCTAACTGCATCTGCTCGAGCGCTTCGGTATCGCGGCGCTGATCGGCGAGTACGAGCGCCAACTGCCGCCGCGCCCAGGCATCGTGCGGACAGAGCGCAATCGTTTCGCGGATCACGTGAATCGCGGTGTCGTCGGCTTTCGGCGAATCGAACTCGGCCCGCAACCGCAGCACGGGGTACGTGAACGGGTAGCGATTCACCAGCGCGCCGAGGTACGCCCGTGCGGCCATCTGACCATCGGTATCGGCGAGGATTGCCACGACGATGCGATGGCCTTCGATCCAGTTCGGATCGATCGACAGCGCCGACTGCAAGTGGTCGAGCGCTGCCGCGAGGTCCGGCTTCATCCGCGCGATTCGTGCCGATGTCCGGTGCCAAACTTGCGGCGAAGTGTGCGCACGGGCGGCTTCGCGTTCGGCATCGGATTCTTCAAAACGGCCGAACTGCGCGAACATCTCCGCACGAAACAATCGCAGTTCCGCGAGTGCTGCCGCCTTCTCGCCGTTCGCTTGCAGTTTCTCGATGGCCCGCGCCAACGCCGAAAATGCCTGTTCCGGTTCGTCGCGATCCCAGAGCGCGCCGAACAACGCCCGCACCGCAGGCGGGAACGGCACGTCGGCCCGCGTCGCCTTCCGCTGGAACATCCGTAGCGCTTCGGGCGATTGGTCCATCACCTTCGCGGCACGAAAGTACGCCTCCGCAAACTGCTCTTCGCGGTCGTCGAGGCAACTCGCGAACCGGTACAGATCGACGCCTTCGGTGAAGCATTGTTCCTCCCAGCGTTGCGATGCCAGCAGGAAGTACCCCGCCGCCGCCTGGGGGCGACCGCGGATCGATTTCCGCAGCAGGTGGTCGGCTTCGAGTTGCGCACGCGGATCGGTCAGGAGCATCTGCGCCAACGATTGCACGATCAGCGGGTCGGCATCGGGAAGTGACGCCGCCGCACGCAACACGGCGTAGCGTTCGGGGATGCGGCCGAGTTCCCGCAACACCGCCGCCTTCGACAACGCGAGCGTCGGGTCGGTGGGGAAATCGACGATCAGATCGTCGATCGCATCGAGCAACAACACGGGGTGAACGGTGCCGCGTGCCCAGATGATCGCGGCCAGTTTCGCCCAGCGCGTGCCGGGCTGAATCGCAATCAGGGCATCGCAGGCGATCTTCGCATCGGCGTATTTGCCGTCGGCCAGCAGCAACTGCAACCGGTCGAGTTCGTCGTAACGGTCGGCATCGGGCAGCACGATTCCGCTGAGTTTGAGCACCTCCGCCTGCGGCACCGCCACGAGGCAACGCGGCCCCGACGCGGCATACCGCTTGCGTACCACATCGATCGGAGCCTCGACGGGACGGCGTTCGTGGCCATCGCACAGATACAGGCTCCGCCGCGTCGCATCGTAACCGATGGCCAGCCGCGATTGACTGACGCCGACTTCGACGAGCGTAATCAGGAACGGCAACCCCGCATCGATTAACGCGAACGCCGACTCCGCCGACAGCGTGAATTCGCGCGTGATCCAGCCCGAATCGGTCAGTCGTTTGCGCTCGGCGAAATCGGGAATGCCATCGTGCGGATGTGCGCCATCGGCAACCGTTTCGGCTGCGGGTCGATTCCAGAAACGCGACAGCAACGCACACACCGAGGGCGATACCGTACCGTCGGCGTACGACAAATCGAGCGGTAGCTGAACCCGCGTCGGTTGCATCGGCGCGTGTGTCAGCCGTTCCGCAAAGCCGGTGTAAAACTCTTCGCCGACCTTGCGCGATTCGGTCGCCGCCACATCGCGTTCGCCGAGCGCATACGCGATATCGGCACGCCGCGCCGACAGCCACTTCTTCCCCTCGGGTTCGATGAGCGGGGAGAGTTCCTCGTAGCGATTCAAGCTGAGGCGGGCCGCGTCGTACTGTTTCTGTTCCAGTTGCAGCGCCGCAAGGTGGGCCGCGACGATGCCACTTTCGAGGTGCGTGCTGGCTTCAGTGAGAAACTCGACGGCTTCGACGTCTTGGCCGGTCTTCTGCAAGATGTGCGCGACGGCCTGCACGGCAGGGCGGAACCACGGTTGAATCTGCAACGCCCGCCGCGCCGATGCGAGCGCTTCGGTATGCCGTTCGGCCACTTCGAGCACCGCCGCACGTTCGACTTGCAACCACGCGCGATTCGGGGCGAGCGCCTCGGCTTGATTCAAATAGCGTTCCGCACGGTCGAAGTCGAACATCCGCCCGACGACGAACCCTTGCAGCGCGTGCCAGTCGGCACGGAGATCGGGCGAGGCATCGGCCCAATCGGTCTGCGTGGTCATGAACTGCCAACTGGCGAGCGGGCCGAAGCGCTCGAAGCGGTATCGCGCGTGGTAATAGACCGCTTCGAGGTAAGCGGGGCTTTGACGGAAGGCGACGAGGTGGATGCACCGCCCCAGCCGCGGCGCGCCGAGTTGCATCGCGAGGCGGCCCGCGAGCAGGCGACCGGGTGCGCCTTTCCAATCGCGCAGGGGGCCGAAACCGGCAGACGCATCGAGCGCCTGCCGGTAGCAGCCGCGATTGTACAAATCGCGTACGTGAGCGAAATCCGTTGCGGAAAGTTCCATGCAGCAATTCTACTCAAGGCGTCAGCCGTTCGGCTCTTCGCTCGGCGTCGGGGGCGATGGGGCGGCATCGGCGAGAGGCGAAATTTGACCGATGATCGCCCCCAATTGGCTGATCCGCATACCGTATCGGTCGAGGAACTCGGCCAGCGTGAACTCGCTGTCGAGGTCGTCGGGTTCGTCGCCGCGCAGGCGGTCGGTCATGTCTTGAATCAGGCGTAAATAGACGCGCTCGAACGTCGGAAGAACTTCTTTACAAGCCTGCCCGACGTTCGGGAACTCTTCCTGCCACTTGGCGAGGAAGTTCCGCCACCGCGACGCATTATCGTTCGCCGCCGCCTGGTTCCGCGATAGTATCAACTGCTCTTTTTGCACGTCGAGTAACTGACGAAGCAATTCCGCCGTTTCGTTGAACGGTATCGGCGGCGGCCCCGCATCCGGGAACTTCAAATGCGGCGGAGCAACGAAGATCGGTGAGTTATGCATGGTTCGACCGATGGCAGGGCGCACGTGTGGAATCGAATGCAGGCATTATAAGCACACCGACCCGCGAACGGTAGAAATTACCCGCAACGCGATTTATAATTAGCCGCGATTTACAATTAGCCGCGACGCGCAGGCTTTGCGAAGCGGAGCGCGTGGACTTCACGCATCACTGATAATGGGTGCAGTCCACGCGCTCCGCTACGAGGACTCCGCGTCGCGGCTAATTATGCGTCGCGGCTAATTCGGTGGGTGTGAGGCCGATGGGGTTCGCGGCTTGGGCGGCACGGAGGGCGGCGCGGGCGGCGCTCGGTTGGCCGAGGCGACGGTAGACTTCGTGCAAATAGAAGTGAACGCGGGCGGCGCTCGGTTGCTCGTCGCGGGCGGCACGTAGTGCGGTGGCGGCTTTCACCAATGTCTCGGTCGCCATAGCCGCATCGGTTCGCTCGGGGTTCGCGTCCCATTGTTGCACCAAACAAACCAACCCGATGCCGCGGTGCAGGTTCTCCGCATATCGATCGCTTTGTTCGTCGGCCATCTGCATCAACCGCGTGTGTGCGTGCAACAAGTGCGACTTCGGCTTACCCGTCATCGGTTGCGCGTCGGCAACAAATTGCTCGTATTGCAGCCGCGATTCGTCGAATTGCTTCGTGCGAAATTGCAACTCGGCGAGGTGCGCCCGCGTCATCACTTCGCTGGGGTGTGCCCGAACGTGCGCGGCCATATGCACGATTGCGCCGGGGGTGTCGTCGCGGTCGAGGTGGTCGGCGGCGAGCGCCAAACGATCCGTATCTTCGCGAATGCGATCGAGTGGCGGGAACGGCGCGACGCACCCCGTCGCGGCGAAACAACCGGTGATCAGCCAGCGCGGCAGCATCGCGTCGTCTCGCGGAGGGTGGGGTTCCGCAAGTGGTATCGTCGGCACAACCGGCCCGCGTTTAGGGGGAACGCGAAAGAAGGGCAAGCACGAAGTGAAGCTGGGCAAGGTTCGCCGGTTGTCCGGTTAATTCATGGACGAGAAGAGTCAATCCACCACGGAAAACACGGAAAACACGGAAAACGAAGAGTTTTTTTCGATTCGGATTCCGTGATTTCCGTGCCTTCCGTGGTTGTTGGATGATTTGAAAATTACACGATGGCGACGCTGCCGGTGCCGCCGTCGACGCGCAGTTTCGTTCCGGTGGTGAGTTGCCGCGTGATGCCGGGCAACCCGGCGACGGCGGGCAGACCGAACTCGCGGGCCACGATCGCACCGTGCGATAACACGCCGCCCGTTTCCATTACCAAGCCCCGCGCTCGGGCGAACAATGGCACCCACATCGGGTCGGTCGACGGGCAGACGAGGATAAAGCCATCGGGCACGTCGAGCGAGGCGTGCGGTTCGCTGAGCACCAGTGCCGGACCCTCGGCCACACCGGCGGATAATGCCACGCCCTGGAAGATCGTCGCGCCTTCGGGCGGTGGCAACGCACGGCCAATCGCGGCCAGATCGTCGCTGAACAACATTGGTGGCAGTTCGAGCGCGAGTTCCGTTTGCCGACGCTTTTTGCGTTGCGCGATGCGTGCGGAAAGATCCTTTCCCTGTAGCAATTCGGGCAAATCTTCGGGTGTTAGGAAGAAGAGGCCGCCGCGTAACTGGAACCGCGAATCGAGTTCGATGATCGCGCGACGGATGACAGCGTACCCGCGCAGCATCTGGTGTTTTGCCGTTTCGCGCAAGCCGAGGTACGTGCGAAGGTGTGCGACTTGTTGCGTGAATTTGTCGCGGAACGGCCCCGCGATTTTCGCTTCGTCGAGGATTCGCGACACCGCGTTGTCTGCGCGCGAAGTCGCCTGCATCGGTTGTGTGGCTTTTAGGCGCGCGACTGCGGCGGGGTCTTCGGACCAGCGCGGTTGCGCGAGTTCCATCTCGTTCGCACAACGATGTCCGAAGTCGTTCAGGAACGCTTCGTGCGTCAAATGTCCCGCCGCGAATCGGCGGATGCCGTCGGCGTAATCGGTGCCATCATCGGGCTTCGCACCGAGCGCGAGTTCGCCGATGGCGGCCTTGGCGCGGGCTTCGCCGAGCTTGGGAACGAGCATTTCCTGCGTGCCGTTCCACATCATGTCCGCAAACACCGTCGGCTTCAGGCTGTCGCGCGCGAACTCCACGAGCGTCTTGTTCACCCAACTTTCGAGGATCGCGACGAGTGCCGGGGGGTCGAGCGTCGCCCAGTTTTGCGTGAGTGCCGCCTGCGCTTCGGCGACGAACGGCGGCGCAATGGTCGTGCGAAATTCTGCCGCGAATGTTTCCGCACGGCGGCGCGCGATCGACGACATTCGCGACAATCGCCAGACGATTCCCGGCAGGCGGAACCACGCTTTCCAGCCGTCGCGCAGCGGGTTCAGCGTCGGCTTCGGGTCGAGTGCGAGCTTCGGATTCGCGCGAAATGCGGCGAGCGGATACTCGAATGGCGGGCGGGCGAATTGCAGTCGCGGCATCCGCGATAGGTTCGCCATCGGTCTGCCCGCGACGAGATCGAACGCGCCTTCGGAGCCGAGCGATGGGTCCGGTTGCGCGCCGAGGTCGCGGTTCATCGCGCCGAATCCGCCATCGGCGGCGAGCAATCGTCGTACGATGCCCCACGTCATCGGCGTCGGTTCGGGTAACACCTCGCTGAGGTTGTAACGCACCCAGACCGTACCGCGTTTTTCGGCCTTCGCCTGCAATTCGGCCACGATTTCCAGGCGAATCGTATCGCGCTCGCTACCGGCGGTGATCGGGCGGGCTTGCAAAAGAGAGAACACACCTGCAACGTACGCCCATTCGATGTCGCGCGGGTTACCGTAAAAGCTTTCCACTTTTTTACCGAGCGCGACGAGTGGTAACAGTGCCGAGTCACTCAGGCAGAATTGCTGCTGACGCTCCGGTGTCACCGGCACTTCGCGGCGATTCAGAATTTCCACTTCCTTCGTGCCGATGTGCTTCTCGATGACCGTACCATCAGTTCGCGACAACGTGAAGCGGTCGGGTGTGACGCGACCGGAGACGACGACTTCGCCCAACCCCCACGACGCCTCCGCGAGCATGCGTTCGGCGGTGGCATCCGATGGATCTCGCGTGAACAACACACCCGCCACCTCGGCAGGCACGAGCGTTTGCACGACGACGGCCATCGCCAAACCATCGTCGTTCACGCCTTGTTTTTGGCGGTACGCCACGGCGCGCTCGGTGTGCAACGACTTCCAACATTGGTCGATGGCATCGAGCACCGCCTCCGCGCCGGTTACGTCGAGAATCGTTTCTTGCTGCCCCGCGAAACTCGTTTCCGCGCCATCTTCGGCCGTGGCGGACGAGCGCACGGCCACCGCACCGTTACCGAGCGCGCGATAGGCTTCCCGCACCGCATCCACCAAGTTCGCATCGCTGCGAATGCCACCTCGATTCGAGCGGGTATAGGCATCGGTGCCGACGACGAACCCCGGCGGCACGGGCCACCCCGCCTGCGACATTCGCGCGAGGCTCTCACCTTTTCCGCCGACACGCAGCGCATCGTCGGCAGTGATCGCATCGAAGAACAAAACATCGGACATCGCATCGACTCCCATCGAAAGTCAAATCCTCTCGCGTGAAGTATACATACGGGCGGCGACCCATACGAATGCTATCGGTCAACCGTGCGAAACGCGATCTGACGTAAGTCGACTTTTGCACGGTGTCGCGAAGTGTCGTGAAAGTGTCTCCAAGTGTCGTGAGAATGTCGT
>JAYVXI010000047.1:0-7921 GCA_043785305.1 Limnoglobus sp.
ATGTCGGCACTCCCGGTAAGAGAAGCCGTACATTAAACGGAGGCCTCACCCTCGCGCAACGCGCAAATATCGTGCCGAACGCGATAGGGATTAACCCGGCGGCTCGTGGATACACATTCAGACGGTTACCGATAATGTCTCTGCACGTCTCCCCGGCTGCCCCTGACGAACTCGTTGCCGCTTCGCTGCGGTTGTTTCCGAACGCACCGGACCCCGTGCAGGTTGCCGAGAACTTTCGTTTGATGATCGCGGCGGGCGAGGTCGAACCGAATGCGTTCTGGGTGGCCCGCGATGGCGGTGCGATTGTCGGGGCGATGTTCGCGTATCTGATCGGGGGCGGGCAGGGTGCCGTGTGGGTGCCGCGTGCGGATCGTGGCGACATCGAAGATGCGCTCGTGGGTGCTACGTTCGTGTGGTTCCGGGAGAATGGCGTCCGCGTCGTTCAAGCGGTGCTCGAAGACGACGATTGTCCGCACGCGGCAGCGCTCGAACGGGCCGGAATGCGCTACATCACCGAGATCGTCTTTGCCACGCGCACGATGCAACCATCGTTGCCACGCGGTGAATCGCAACTCGTTATCCAAGCGGTGCCCTCGTCGCATTCGGAACTCCCCGCACTGCTGTTGCGAACCTACGAAGGCACGTTCGATTTGCCTGAACTCAACGGCACACGGACGGCGTCGGACATCATTTCCGCATACGAAACCGGCTGGAACGACGAAACGCCGCTCTGGTTCCTCGCCAGCTACGCCGGTGACGCGGTCGGCGTGCTTTGCCTCTCGATACAACCGGATCGCACGATCGAACTGACGTACCTCGGCCTCGTTCCCGAATCTCGCAAGCGGGGCTTCGGCGAGGAGATTCTGCAGTACGCGCTCGACCGTGCCACCGTCGAAATGGCCTATGCCATTCACCTGAGTATCGATGCCCGAAATGCCCCGGCTTTACGGTTGTATCGGAAGCACGGTTTCGACGAAACGGCGAGGCGGAATGTCTATCTTGCAATCGGGATCGGTTAGTGAAAAATCGACCGATTGCGCGAATTGATTAGCTTCGCGTACAGGTCGTACGCGGGCGCACGCGCTTTCATTCTGTAACGATTGCGCTGAGATTAAGGGTTAGATACAGACGGAACGAATGCGCCTTCGTACGCTCAATCGGCGTGCCGCAACTCACATTGGCGACGGTTGGAAATCGCCGTCCAGACTGCATGTTACCATTCGCGATTGCAATTCGTGCTCCGCGCTTGGCCATCGACATCGGTATGGAGTCCCCTCTCGTGCAGGTCGGTCGTTCCGCATTACCATCCGACGATTCCATCACGACTCGAATCGAGGCCGCGTTCGTTGCCCGTATTGGTATGGGCCGTTTCAGCCTGTGGTTTCCACCGAATGCGCGGTTGTTGTGGTTCGGCCACGAACTCGTGGTCGCATCGCGAAACTCGCACTTTCAAGAATGGGCGGACGACAAATTCGGCCCTGCATTGCGCGAAGCGGTGGCGGAAGTGTGCGGCGAAGGCGTCGGCACGCGGTTCGTCTCGGACCCCGATTTGTTCGCGGATGCCAAGCCCGCGAAGGCGGCTGAACCGGCGGGCCAACTGAACCTGCTGGGCGAACCGTGCCCACCGCCGACACCGCAGGCCGCTAAAAAAATCGCGAAAGCCAAAGCCGAGGCGATTCCGAAGACGGGACGACGCTGGAAAACCTTCGACGAATTCGTCGTCGGCCAATCGAACCGCGTCGCCTGTGCCGCCGCAATCAGCGTCTCCGAGGAACCGGGATTAGGCCCAAATCCGCTCGTCATTCACGGCCCCGTCGGCACCGGCAAAACGCACCTGCTCGAATCGATCTACGCCGCGATGCGTAAGGCGGGTGGCGAATCGCGCCCGTTGTACGTGACTGCCGAGGACTTCGCGAATCGCTTCATCCCTGCGGCACGGCTCGGCAAAATGGGCGCGTTTCGTAGGCAGTTTCGCGAATGTTCGGCACTGTTGCTCGACGACTTGAACTTCCTCGCGACGAAGCGAGCCACGCAAGAAGAGTTCCTCCACACGCTCGACGCGCTGATCGCCGATGGCCGACAAGTGGTGGTGACAGTCGACTGCCACCCGCGGCTGGCCGACGACCTGATGCCCGAGTTGCGCGACCGCTTGCTCGGTGGCGTGGCGTGGGGGTTGTTGCCGCCCGACGACGAAACGCGGCTCGGGATTCTTCGCCGGAAATCGCTGGGAACGATCCCCGATGAGGTGCTGAAATACCTCGCGCGGAACCTTCGCGGCAACGTCCGCGAACTCGAAGGGGCCGTTCATTGCGTGCGGCACTTCGCGAAGGTCACCGAGCAGCCGATGACCAACCTTCTGGCACGCGAAGCACTCGGCGATCTGCTGCGGCATACCGTGCGGGCAATCACCGTTTCGGACGTCGATCTGGCCGTTTGTGCGCTGTTGCGGATACCTGCCGGGACGCTGCAATCGAAGTCGCGTTCTTGGGCGGTCAGCCACCCGCGAATGCTCGCGATTACTCTCGCACGAAAACTGACGGCCGCGACTTACGGCGAGATCGCCAAACACTTCGGCGTGCGTCAGCACAGCACCGCAGTGGCGGCCGAAAAGAAGGTCCGCAAGTGGATCGCCGACAGCACGATACTCGTGCTCGGCGAACGAAAGTGGTCCGCAAAAGACTTGTTAGACAGCGTTGAACGCGACCTCAATAAGTAGTGCGGAATTCGGATTGCGGAATTCGGAATGGACGCATCGCGCTCTGACAATCCGCATTCCGAATTCCCAACTCCGCATTTCATCAGACGTCTCGGCGTGCGAAGCCGATTAGGCCGATGAGTGCGCCGATCGATGCGAGCACGGCGGAGGCGAATACGAATTGTGTGACTTCTGAGGTGGCGTAACTCCCACGGAGGACGTTCCGCAAACCGTCGATCATCCAGCGCAAATTCGGGTACTCGTTCGGTAATCGCGACAGCACGAGCATTGCGCTGAAAATTGCGATCCAGAACAGCGTGATGCCAATAACGGTGCCACTCGACAGCGCCCCGATCGCGACGCCCCATGAGACGACGACCGCAAGTACGGCGGTGAGGAGTGCAATGCCAGCCACCGCACCCCAGAAGGTCACATTCGCACCACTTCCCGTTGTGGATTCGGTGAAAAGAAGTTCATATGCAAGCAGAACGCACGTTGCCACGCCGATGAACGTCGTCAGGATCACGATCATTCGCGCGTGCCACTTCGCCAGAAAGTATTGATGGCGGCTAATGCCCCGACTCAGGATCGAATCGGCAACGGTGCCGCGTTCGGAGCTGATACTGCTGACGGCAATCAGCGAAATCAACGACAGGCTTCCGATCGCGAGTGCGCGAAGTAAGTCGTCGGTTTGCACCGCCGTCGTCTGGAATTCGCCTGCCTTCGCCGCCCCGAGTTTGTAAAGAACGTACCCGAGTGCCGCGAGGCCCATCATCAGCACCCACAGGCGATAGACCCAGCTGCGCACGGTCTGGCCGAGGTCGGTTTGCAGTACCGCCCAATACGGTAGCAACCGGTTGAATCGAAACGGCACAGTAGTCGCAGCGGGGGCATCCATGACGAATCCTAATTAAACTTGTGACGCGATCCAGGCATCCATCCGCGCGGCCATCTCTTCGTGCGGGACATCTTCGGTGTGCGTGGCGATGGTCCAACTGTGGCCGTACGGGTCGAGCACCGAGCCGCTGCGGTCGCCGTAAAACTGATCGGTCAACGGCTTGTGAACGCTCGCGCCCGCCGCAATGGCCTGCGCGAACAAGGCATCGACATCCGGCACGTATACCATCAGCCCCGACGAGGCTCCGCCGAGTGTCTGTGGGCTTTTGTTGCCCCACTCGGGCATCTCGTCGGAGAGCATGACGACTGAATCACCAATGCGAATTTCGGCGTGCCCGATCACCCCGCCCGGCATCGGTAATCGCATCTGTTCAACGGCACCGAACGCCTTCTCGTAGAACGCGATGGCCTCCGCCGCGCCGCGAACGTAAAGGTAGGGCGTCACACTGTGGTAGCCGTCGGGAATCGGTTTCACTGCCATAAATAGTTCTCCGGTTACGCAGCTTCTGCTGAAGAATAGAGTCGCGTGAAGCCGCGCGATTCTTCGCGCTCGACGAGGTCGAGGTACGCTTGTTCAGTTTGCATCCCGACGCTTCGGATACAGATCAGCGTGACTTTGCTATCGAACAACACCTGGAACACCTGCGCGAGAATCGCGGTGTTCGAGACATCGTCGGTCAGTTTCAGTTCGAGTCGCCGTTGCCGTAATACCGCCTGTGTGACTTCCTTCATCGCCTTCAGCGTCGCCAGCGATTTCGCGATCGATTTCTGATCGCCTTCGAGGTCGAGTTCGTAGTGGTTCTTGCGAATGCGGCCCTTCAACTCTTGCAGCGAACCGTGGAAGATCAGTTGGCCTTTGTTGAGCACCGCCGCATGGTTGCAGACTTCGTCGACATCGGTGAGGTTGTGGCTGCTCAGGATCAGCGTCTTCTCGGCAGCGAGTGTCTTGATGAGTTCGAGCATCGAGCGTCGCGCTTCGATGTCCAGGCCGTGCGTCGGTTCGTCCCAAATTAGCAATTCGGGTTCGTTAATCAGGCTCGCGGCCACGGCGAGGCGTGCGGTCATACCCGGCGTGAAGTTCGCGATCGGTTCGCCGGAGTGCGACAGTAAATCGACCGCACGAATCAGCGTCGCCAGCCGCGGTTTGCGTTCGTCGCGCGGCATCCCGAACAGGCGTGCGATGTAGTCCAGATACGTGATCGGCGTCATGCCTTTGGGGAACTGCGGATTCGTCGGGATGTACCCGATGCGTCGCCGCAGATCGGCCGAGTTCGGCGTCATTCGCTTGCCGAAGACTTTCGCCCAACCGGCGGTCGGGCGGTGCAGACCGAGAATCAATCGCAGGAACGTCGTTTTGCCCGCGCCGTTCGGCCCGAGCAAACCGAGTACCACCCCTGGCGCGATCGTCAGGGTAGCGTCGTTCAGTGCAATTTGACGGTTCTGGTAGATTTTCGTCAGGTGCGACGACTCCACGACCATCTCGGTACCACGGTCGGCCACGGACTGCCCCTTATCGAATAATCGAAGGTCAGCTCGCGTGATAACCGAACCGGTAAAATGTGTCTAGCCGAATCGTTCGTGCGATGCAGCGATACTTCTCGCGGTGGAAATGACACGTTACCAGCCCGACGCGCCAGCGAGGGAAACCCACAAGAAACTCATTGCAGTGACTCGACCGTATGGAAACCAACCCTCGCTTGCGAATCAAAAACGTATCGAATCACCCCGCTCGCAGTATGTAACGGCACACGCAACGGGTACGACAAAACGTCTCACTCGTTGCCCGAAACTTCATTGTCCGGAAGCTCGACGATCTCGAGCCAATATTTACCCAACGTCGTCACCACGTTCACCAGCGAATCGAACGTCACGGGCTTCGTAATGTAACTGGCCGCGTTGAGCAGGTACGACTTGTTGATATCGGCTTCGGATTTGGAAGTCGTCATGACGATGACGCGGATGGCGGCGTAGCGAGGGTTTTTCTTGAGTTCGACGAGAACTTCGCGACCGTCCATTCGCGGCATATTCAAATCGAGCAACATCAGGCCAGGCCACGGCGACGAGGCGGGGTCGGCGAATTTGCCGCGCCGATTGAGGTAGTCGAACACTTCGACGCCGTCTTCGACGAATCGCAAATCGTTGGCCAACTTCGACTCCGAAAACGCTTCTTGCGTCAGCTTGCGGTCGTCGGGATCGTCATCTGCGACCAGAATTGTCACCGGTTTCAACGTGGAGGGCATCGCTCATGAACTCCTCGGAGGACAATCGAGATAAAACGTGGTGCCCACGCCGGGCTGCGAACGCACCGTAAGTGCGATCCCATGACGTTGTGCAATCTTCTTACAGATTGCCAAACCGAGTCCGGTGCCTTCGTACTGATTCCGGGCGTGTAGCCTTTGAAACAGTTCAAAAATCCGGTCGGCATACTTCTGCTCGAACCCGATCCCATTATCGCGCACTTCGACCCGGAAGCCATCTCGACCGGACTTCGGCGGATCGATGTCGTTGTCGAGATTCTCAAAGTCGACGGCCCCGACGTGAATCATCGGCGGCTGTTCGGGTTTCGCAAACTTAATCGCGTTACCGAGCAGATTCTGAAACAGTTGCCGCAGTTGCGATTCATCGCCGGACACCGTCGGCAGTGGGTCGAATGTAATGCGGCCACCGAGTTGCTCCAAACGCACGTCGAACGTCGACACGACTTCCGTTAGCACATCGTTCAGTTTCACCGGGTCGAACGGTTTGATCTTCGTGCTCACACGACTGAACGCGAGGAGATCTTCGATCAAGCGACGCATGCGACCGGCGGCGTCGAGCATTCGGTCGATCGCGTCCTGGCCGTCGGCATCGAGCTGCGCTTTTTGCTTTCGTAATAGCCGATCCCCGAACGATTGGATTTTGCGAAGCGGTTCCTGAAGATCGTGCGAGGCGATATACGCGAACTTTTCCAACTCCTCGTTACTCGATAGGAGAAGTGCGCTTTGTGCTTTCAAATCGGCGGTTCGATCTTGAACGAGATGCTCGAGGTGATCGGACAGATCGCGATAGCGGACTTCGCTGACCTTCACCGTCGCGTGTGTCAGTTCGAGCTTTTCGTTCGCCGCCGTCAACGCTTCGTGGATATTCCGCCTGCGTTGCAATTCGGATTGGATCAGCCACGCGGCAACCAGAATGATGCCGATGGCCAACGCGGCGGCGACGAACGACGCGATCCGTGCCAGGCGAATTTGATCGCCGGCTTCCTCGTTGCGAATTTGTAGTATGCCAAATTCCTCTTTCAAAGCGTCGGCCACGACGATGCGAATGCGGTTCATGACATTCTTGCCATATCCGTCGGACACTGCCTTGATTGCCGCATCATTGCCGAGCCGGTCGTGGAGGTCGATCGTTCGGTGCATTTCCTGAAATTTGTTCTCGATCAGGGCGGCAATCTCGACGAGCCGTTTTTGCTGAGACGGATTCTCTGCCGTCAGCGTCCGCACGGTCTCGAATTGAGTGGCGTACGATTTTTCTGCCCGAAGAAAAGGATCGAGGTAAGTTCGATTGCCGGTGAGTAAGTAACCGCGATGGCCGGTTTCCGCGTCTTTTACATCGGATAGTAGCGAGATCAATGCCGCTTGGACCGTTTGGGTATGAAGGACTAACAACTGCGTTTTGACCATGCGGTCGAAGTTGTAGCTGCCGAGCGCCGCATTCAAAATCACCGCGACGACGGCTAACGTCCAGAGCCAGAAATCGCGTTGACGCAACCGATTCATACCGTTGTGCCTCGATTATTCAGATATTGTTGCTCATTGCAACTCTCCTGCCAACGCGCTCGGATTTGGCACGGCGGTTGCAATATTACTCTTCTGTGTCCAGTCACCCCTAGTTCTATCGGGAGAATCGTTATGTCGGAAACGACGCGCAAGATCAAAGGCGGCATCGCGGATGCCGCCGACGCTGTCAAGAACACGGGCAACAAGGCTGTGGATAAAGCCAAAGATGCCGCCGAAGTCGTCGGCGATAATGTGAAAAGTGCAGCCGAATACGTCGGTGATAAGGCGAAAGACGCGGCCCAAGGCGTCGGCGAGCTCGCCGAGAAGGCCGGTAAGAAAATCCGCAAACAGGGCGAGTAATCGACTGTTTAAGTGACACCCTCGCCGACCCGGTTTTACCGGGTCGGTTTTGTTTTGCGCAGCTACGATAGCAACCGTGCGAAGTCGACTGCCGATACGAACCCAACGAGACCACGAGCCACTGGGATGAACCCTATCGCGTTCGGCACGATATTTGCGCGTTGCGCGAGGGTGAGGCCTCCGTTTAATGTACGGCTTCTCTTACCGGGAG
>JAYVXI010000048.1:0-52677 GCA_043785305.1 Limnoglobus sp.
AGATCGAGATATTTCCAACGTTAAATCCGAACAGAAGCGGTCTGTTGGGCAATGAACGGAGGCCCCTGTCGCACGACAGGGGCGGCGGCTAACCGCGGGAACGCAGCGGGACGTTTTTATGAATGACGAACATTCGCTGCGTAAGTAACTTCGGCCAGCGTGCGGGAAAGAATTTTGATTTGCAGCGACTTTTCTGTTGCAGCGAACGCTCCGTTACGGCATGATACTTTCAGGTACCTTCCCGCCGACAGTCGTTTTCACCCTCATACTTTCCGGAGAGCAGCTATGCTCCGGGTTCTCGGCTCGCCGAAACGCCTTTGTAATGGCTTCACTCGTCGCGACATGTTGTGCGCCGGTGGCCTCAGTTTGTTCGGGTTGTCGCTGGCCGACCAGCTTCGTGCCGAACAGAACCGCGCGCCATCGAAAGATGCGACGTTCGGTAAAGCAAAATCGTGCATTTTGCTGTTCCTTTACGGCTCGCCGAGTCAGATCGAACTCGCCGATCAGAAGCCGAACGCCCCCGTCGAGATTCGCGGCGAACTCGGGTCGATTTCGTCGTCGGTACCCGGCCTCGCCGTGTGCGAACTGCTGCCGAACGTAGCCAAGGTGATGGACAAGGTCACGGTCGTGCGTTCGCTGACGCACAAGCACCCGATTCACGGCGTCGCGTATGCGACATCGTCGGTCATCGACATCGACACGCAGATGGAACTCAGCCCGCACGACCCGAAACACTGGCCGTTCATCGGCTCGGTCGTGTCGTATCTCGAAGAGCAAAAGCGCGGCAACAAGCCGCGAAAACAAGTACCGGACAACATCGCGCTACCCTGGCCGTTCAGCAGTCAGCGCACGGGCGAAGTCCATCGCGCCGGCCCGTATGCTGCGTTCCTCGGCAACGGGCACAACCCGCACTTCACGCAGTTCAACGGCAAGGCGAACCGCCAGATTGCCAAGACGTTGCGCGAAGACACGATCATGTTCGACGAGCCATATGTCGGCATCGCGACCGATGCGCACTTCACGCTCGGCGATGCGACGCAACTTCCCGCAGACATTACCGTCGATCGCCTGAACGGCCGCAAAACGCTGCTCGAACAGTTCGACGATTCGCAGCGTGCCCGCGACCGTTTCAACGCGCCCGACCCGTTCCGCGACACCGCGTATTCGATGATCGGGAATCAGAAAGTCCGGCAGGCGCTCGATGTTCGCAAAGAATCTCCAGCGATCCGCGATTCGTACGGCCACACACTGTTCGGCCAATCGTGCCTCGCCGCCCGGCGACTCGTCGAAGCCGGTTCGCGGTTCGCCACGGTGTTCTGGGACGAATTCGGCCTCGCCGGTTCGGGTTGGGACACGCACTGGGAACATTACCCGCGGATGAAGAACGAGTTGATGCCGGGCTTCGACAAAGGCTACGCGGGGCTGATTCAGGATTTGCACGATCGCGGAATGCTCGACGATACGTTGGTGATCGTGCTCAGCGAACACGGGCGTACGCCGAAGATTTCGAGCGAGAAGGGCGGCGGCCGCGATCACTGGTCGCAAGCGTACTCCGCATTCTTCGCGGGTGGTGGCGTGGCACGCGGCAAAACCGTCGGCAAGACCGATAGCATCGGTGGCACCGTCGTCGATTCGCCGATTTCCCCGAAAGACGTACTGGCGACGGTCTATCATCTGTTGGGTTACGACCTGAACACGACGTTGACCGACCGAACCGGTCGCCCGCAGATGCTCGTTCCCGATGGGCACGTCATCCGGGAAATCATGGGGTAAGATCATGCATCGCACCCGGCGCTGATCGACGCGAAAGGCCCGCACGGCATCCTGCTCTTCATGCACGCCAAAATGGGCGGCAAACCGGCGGAAGCCGTGATGGACTTTCTGGTGAAATGGAAACCACCAGCCGCGAAGTAGCCGGACACTTCGATGTCTGATGCCCGTATGAGAACCGCGACTCACTTCGCGGTTTTAAGAGCGGCGATGTCCCAGAGTTTGATCGTTTTATCCCAACTGGCGGTGGCTAACGTCTTGCCGTCGGGCGAGAAATTCACCGCGAAAATGCGATCGTCGTGGCCGGTGATTCGTGCGATTTCCTTGCGGGTTTTGACGTCCCAGAGGATGATCTCGCCGGGGCCGGGTGCGTAATTGCCATCGCCCCAACGGCCGCTCACCGAAGCGAGCATCGTGCCGTCTGCGGAGAACGCGACGCCCAGAACGGGGACGGTGTGGCCTTCGAGCACGGCGACTTCGGTGCCTTTCTTCGCGTTCCACAGCCGCACGGTTTTATCCCAGCCGACCGAGGCGATCAGTTTGTCTTTCGCACCGAATGCAACCGAGTGAACGACGCCTTTGTGCCCGCTCAGTGTCGCGGTTTCTTTACCGGTGGCGACATCCCAGATCTTGATCGTGCCATCGTTGCAACCGCTCGCCACTCGCTTCCCTTTCGGGCTGAATGCGACGGTGTACACTTGCTCGGCGTGCCCGTCGAGCGTGCGAATTTCTTCACCGGTTGCGACATTCCAGAGCTTCGCGGTTTTGTCCCAACTCGAAGTAATCAGCGTCTTGCCATCGGGCGAAAATGCAACGGTATCGATGCCCGAAGTGTGCCCCTTGAAGGCGCGGATCGTCTTGCCGGTGGTGGCATCGCGCAGGTAAGCAATGTTGTCGTGCTCGGCGGTGGCGATCGTTTTGCCATCGGGTGAAAAGGCCACCCAGCGCACGGATCGCTCGGTTTCGACGAGGAACAATTCCTTGTGTGTCTTCGCGTCCCAGAGCTTCAACTCACCGGGGTTGCCGAGCGTGCCGCCCGCACCCGAGGCAACCGTTTTGCCATCGGGCGAGAACGCCACCGACCACGCCTGCGCCTTGTTTTCGGCAAAAGTCGCGAGCAGTTTGGGCTTCGCGGCCGGCTTCGGCGCGGCTTCGACACCGGCGACCGGCACGGGAATCGGGGGTTGCGCCGGCGGCACTTTTACCGGTGGCAGTTTAGGTGGGTCTTGTGCGATGGCTTGCGGTTCGGACGATGGCACGAGGCCGAAACCGAGGCCGATGGTCGTGCCGGCGAATGCGAGTATGCCGCAGGCCAGCCATTTCATTGTGGGGAACATTCGCAAAACTCCGTTGGTGGTGGTGAGGATGATCGGCGAGATGCCGACGACCTCCGGGAAGCGAATCGCCATCTGTACGGTGGCAGCCATGAGCGTGGCGGGCGGTAGTGTCAGACCGCTGAAAACGAGTGCGGGCGCAGCCTTGTTTGCCATGCGAGTTCGCAGTTTTTCGAGGCCACGATGCAACAGCGACGACAGCGTGCCTTCGGGGCAGCCGAGCATTTCGGCGGCTTCGCTGCGCGACCAACCTTGCATCAAGCACAGCACGATCGGCGTGCGGTATTTTTCGGGAAGGTCGGCGAGCGCATCGTCGATATCGAACGAACGTTGCGGTATCGGTGGCGATAAGGTTTCGAATAACTCGACGCGGCGAAGTTGCTGCCGATGATTCTTGCGGCTCAAGTTCCGCACCGTCCAGACCGTCACGCGGTACAGCCACGGGCCGATGGTTTCGCGATCTCGCAGCCGTTGACTGCGCCGCAACAACACCATAAACACCGTCTGGAAGGCATCCTCGGCATCGGACACATTCCGCAAACCCGCACGGCAGACCGACCAAACCAACGGCCCGTGCCGACGTACCAACTCCGCGAACGCTCCCTCGTCGGTCCCATCGAGGAACCGGTTGAGAAGCGCGGAATCCGACCCCGTTTCATTCGAGGGGATCGACCGCAAAAACGCGAGCAAGCTCTTCATACCAATAGATTGTCGCCACCCCGCCCGGCGCGTGCAAACGGCAAAAATAGAATGCGACCGCAATGCGGCCTTTTAGAGTTGATGCGTCGCACCTGGCGGAACGGGCCATCGTTCCCCAAACACGATCCGGTGACCGTCGGGAGTGACGATGGCAAATTCGCGCATTCCCCACGGCTTGTCCGCGAGTTCGTGCCAAATTTCCACACCGCGTTCGACGATTTCTTCGTAGAGGCCGACCGCGTCCTGGACGTGAAGGTATGCGAACCACGAGTGATCCTGCGCTTTCGACATCGGCACCGCATCCGGACAGTGGCCGAGTCGCAATTTGCAAGCGCCGCGACTCAGGAATGCCCACCCATCGACGCAGAAGTCTTCCGTGAAGCCGAGCTTTTCCAGATAGAACGCCTTGGAAGCGTCGAGATCATTCACGGCCAGCACAAAGGTCGACGCAAGAATTTCGGGCATATGCAGATCGCTCCTGGTTTTGCTACGCGGCGCAGCTAGACGAGACCGAAATCAGCCAGATTTCAGCGAATGGCTCGGCTTGTTCGAGTTCGATCTCGTGGCGCTTGATTAGTTCCAGGACGGCCAGAAACAGGCCGATGAGCTTTGCGCGGAAGTACGGCGGCGTGAAGACATCGGCGAACGCGATTCGACCTGCGGCGCGGACTTTTTCGAGGATTTGCCGTTCGTAAACCTCTTGCGGCGTGTCGTCGATGACGATCGTTTTTTCGTCGGCGGCCTTGGTTTCGCGCATCAGGCGTGCGAAGGCGCTGACCAAATCCCAGAGTTCGACAGGCCGCAACGGCGTCGGGCCGACGGGGGCCGGTTCGCCGGTCGTGGCCGGGTGGCGCGGTAACCGCGTACTGTGCGTTTCGGCCTGCAATTCCAGCGCAGCGGCCGCATCCTTGTACTTGCGATACTCGAGCAGTTGCTTCACCAACTGTCGCCGCGGATCGGGGCCATCAGCGGCCTCGGCCACTCGTTCGACGGGCAATAGCGATTGACTCTTCCACTCCATCAGCGTGGCAGCCAACACGAGGAAGTCGCCCGCCAGTTCGACGTCGAGCGTTTGAATGACGCTGAGGTATTCGAGGAATTGATCCGCCAGCCGCGCGAGCGACAGGTTGTGAATGTCCACCTCGTTGCGCTTGACGAGGTATAAGAGCAAGTCGAGCGGACCGTGGAACGTATCGAGTGCGACCTGGTAGTTCATCGGTCACGCTTTCAGCAGTCAGCGGTCAGCTTTCAGCCAAACCGAAACAACTTACAGTAAACTCCTGTCGGCGGTAAGCCACACTCTTAGCTGACTGCTGACTTCTGACTGCTGACCGCTCAATCGGCGTCCACGGCGGCCCACTCGGTGATGTCGGTGCGGATGTGGGGGGTGCATTGGGTGGTTTCCCAGGCGGTGCGGTAGGCGGCGGCCCAGGTGTGGCCGAACTGCGGCAACGTGTTCAGTGGGACGTATGGATATTCGCGGTAGATCGCGACTTCATCGGCGGTGTTGGCGAAGGCGGTGCGGTCGTTGATGGGGAACGCTTCGTCGGCACATTGGCGGAACGATTCGCCCGCTTCGCCCGCTGGGGTGCCTAGTACGGTGAGGCTCGGTTTGGCCCAAGGGCCGTTGCCGACGACGCCGGGTGCGGCATCGCGATAGGCGTCGGCAAACGCACGTACGACACTCGCGTGCGTGCCGAACTTGGCGGCAAACATCGCCGTTAGGTCGGTCTCGCCGAGGCGGGCGTTCAGGAATAAGCGACATTGTTCGCGGAGCACGCGCATGATTTCGGTCGGGCCATCGCCGGAATTTAAGCAGGCCTGATAGAGGCCGCCGAAATCGCGTTCGATGCCGTTCTGAATCCAGAGTTCGGCTTCGTGCAAATCGTCGTCGTTGAGGATTTTTAAGAACTGCTGCGAAGCCTCATCGACGGTCGCGCAACCGACGGGCGTGACTTGCCGTGGCCCGATGGGGGGCGTCGGCTGATCCATATCGGCCACGAAGGCGACTTGCAGCGATTGAATGCGTTGGCGGCACGCGGCGATCTCTGCCCCGAGTTCGCCGAACACCGTTCGCAGGTGATCGAACACGCGATGGATTCGCCGACTGAGGATCGCGCGGTAGTGGGCAATCGGGTACGTGTGGAGCGCGTCGCCGAGTTCGGCCGCACTCGCTTTCTTCGACCCACGCTGCGGGTGAACGTACGCCATCAGGAGATCGTACCCCACCCGTGCCGTCCGTTCGGATTCGTGAATGCTCTGCTCGCTGCGCGTCTTCTGATCGACGAAGTAGGCGTTGATTTGCTGGATCGCTTCTTCCGCGCCCGCCAGTCGGAACTTCGGGTCGTCGACCAGTGCGTGAACGGCGTCGTGCAGTATCGGGACGACGTGGGCGACGACTTCGCTCGCGCGGTTGCGGATCGCATCTTCGATATTCGCCGGGGTGCGGTTCGTTCCTGGAGTCCCGATCAGTCGATTGACTTCGTCGATGGCATGTAGGATCCGATTCGCATCGGGCGTGCGCGTCAGCCAGCCTTTCGGTTGTAGCAATTCCGTGGCACGGTTCAACGCGGTCTCCATCGGTTCCGCCGAGGTTTCGATGACAGCGGCGTTAAGGTCGGCCACCAGGGCATCTCCCGTGAGCCGTGCGCTCGTCATCGTCTCTTGTACCCAAACGGGAATCCGTTCGCGGGATCGGCTGAAATCGTGCGAAATCCAATGGTCGACGACGACGCCGCCAAGTACGCGGGCGGTGCGATCGACGATCTCCCATCGCGGCCAATCGTACCGGGAAAGTCCAATAGCCCGCACGGCCACGCCTGCGGTGACAACGGCCGCCACCGGGCGAGACGCATCGGATACGCGCCCGAACGGGCTGAGCATTTTCAATCGCAGCCAAGCCGCGACGGTGTCGAACGCATCGAGGTTCGCCGCCGCTTCGAGGGTCGGTATCGTTCGCGATCCGGGCTTCAACTTGCTACCGCTGTCGCGAGCCAGCCGCGTCTGGTAGCTCGTGCCCGTCGGCGTGCCACGACGGGAGTTATTGAGTGGTCCACTCGGCGTGTTCGACCCCGCCGGCGTGTTCGACGAAACGGGTGGCGGTGGGGCGGGTAGCATCACGATGTCGGTGAACGGCGGTTCGGTTTCGTACACGCTGGCCCCGTCGTCGTAGACGGCCTGAAACGTCGCTCCCATCCGCGAATAGTGGTTCAACTCGGTCAGCGAGGCATACGTGTTCGCGCGGCACTGCGACTCGAGTGAGTCGGTGTTATCGTCCGGCGGCACGAGGAACACGCCGGTGATTTCGGGCGCGTAGCCGAGGAGCTTGAGTCTCGCCCTGACGGCATAGGCTAAATCGAGGAACATACCGCCGCCCGTGCCACCCGCTAAACCGGCGACCAGGTAAACGTGCGGGCGGTTCGTGTGCAGTTCGAGGCCGGTATTTGCGAGCGTCTGAACCAGCGAATCTTCGCTCGTTGCCAGTTCGAGTTCCTCGGAAATCCGTTGCAAGAGCATGCGTTGGTGATCGCAGAACGCGAGTCGGCCCAGCGTGCGCAAACCCATCGTCACCGGTGTGCGCGGCAAGCGGTGCAACAGTTGCGAATCGAACCAGCCTTCGACGAGGGAACGCCCATTCGCGCGGGCTTTCATGTAATACGCGGGTCGATTCAACTTGGCAGCGAATACTTCCTCGGGGCGTAACGCGGACAATGCGCCTTGACGTTCGGTGGTCGCCGCTTCGAGCGTATCCGGATCGGTGTCGATGAACAGCGTGCGGAGGCACGGCGTGTGCTGTGCGGAACCGTAGCGTTGGGCGGTTTCTTTTCGCACCCGTTGCAGCACTTCCAAGCCCGTCTGCCCCAAACCGATAATCAGCGTCGGGCGGATCGGCCCGTGGCCCGTTTGTTCGGGCGGGGCGATGCGTGCCGATTCCGCAACGGGAATGGCCCGAGGCATCGGCGTGTCGGTTCGCATGAAGTCCGACCCAGACATCGCTTTCGAGCCGGGCGTGGTCGCGTAGGCGTTCGAGTCGCTCGTTCGCGCAGGATGGAGCGACGAGCCGCCGAGGAGCAATTCGGATAGCCGATCCGCGCTGGACGCGGTCACGACCTCCGATTCGGCGATGACGATCGACGCGCTATCGGGCGGATTCCGTAGGGCTTTCACGAACTCGAAGCAGTTCGGGAAGCGTTCTTCGGACTTTTTGGCGAGGGCTTTCCGGAGTGCGATGCGGTCGCCGGGGGGCGAAGGCGCGAGGTTCGGCGGTGCGGTCAGGTGCTGCATGAGCAACTGCTGCATACTTGAGCCGTCGAACGGCCTCTGCCCCGTAAGCAGTTCCTGATAAACGCAGGCAAGGCTGTATTGATCGCAGTAACGGCTGGCGATGCCGTCAAAGGTTTCCGGGGCCGCGTAAACGGGCGTGATGCCACCGGTCACTTCGGCGAACATGCCTTCGAGGTCTTTGACTTGGCCGAAGTCGCCGACTTTGACGTGGTTGTACTGGAGGAAGATATTTTGCGGCTTGATGTCCAGGTGCATGAGGCCGTGCTCGACGTTCATGAGGTCGAGCACTTCCGCCGTCTCGGACATGTACGTGAGCAGTTCTTCTCGCGGGATGCCGAGTTGCCCTTTCAGACGATACTCGCGGAAACGCTCCCAGAGGTTGCAATCGGCGAGTTCCATCACGATCAAGAGCCGACCTTCGATGATGTCGTAGCGATCTAGCGCCAGCAAGAACGGATGGCGGACGGACTTGACGCGCTTCAGCGATTTGAGTTCTTGTTCGGCGTAGCGTACGAGGTCGTTGTCCTTGCTGCGCAAGTCGCCGTGGATGATCTTGACGGCTTTGAAGATGCCGCCGGGCGCTTCGCACTTCCAGACTTCGCCGAAGCCGCCGCTACCGATTCGGCCGATGAGCCGATAGCCGGGCACCGGCTCGCAATCGGCATCGAATCGAACGGCCATGATCTGCCTCTAACACGAACAGGGGGACAACGGAAGGATACGGAACTACGGGGTACCGACGCTCGGCCAGGTAATATCGGTTCGGGTATGCGGCGAGCTTTCGGCGGCCAGTTGAGCCGCGTACGCTTCGCGGGCATGTCCCGCAAGCTGCGGCACTTCGTTCAGCGGCAACAGCGGATACTCGCGGATGAACGCAATATCATCCGAAAGCACGGCGGGAATGAACCCGATGCCCGGCAACGTCGCTTCGACTAAATCGCGGAAGCGGTCGCCGTTCGGTCCGAGCGGGCAGGCGAGGATCGTCGCTTCCATCTGCGGCTTTCCCGATACGCTCGTCAGGTCCGGTGCGGCACCTTCAAACGCTTGAATCAGCATTTTGTCGGTGCCTGGCCCCACGTCGCGGCTGCGGAAGAGCACGGCAACGGGGTCGGATCGTTCGAGCCGCATGTCGAGGAATGCGTGCGATTGCGACATGAGCAACGTCGCGAATGACGGCGCGTACTCCGGTTTCACGCACACGTTGACGAGGCTGCGAAACCGCTTCGCAATTTCTTGCTGTAACCCGCTATCGAAGTCGAGAATCTCCTTCGACGACAACGACGCAAGGAATTGATCGGCGGCCCCATCGACGCCTTCGACGCCTTGCGGCAGGATCATCCGTCCGGGGCCGGAGTGGAATGGGATCGGCTTCTCTGCGGGGGCGAACGACTGCGAGATTTCCACGAGGCGCGAGCGGCACATCCCGACTTCGCGCGTGTACTCTGGGACCGACGATAACAACGAACGATAAATCGCGAGCGTGGCATCGAGAACTAGCAACTTCAGCCGCTTGGTCGGGTACGTCTGGAACAAGTCGAACAACTCGCTGGTGACGGTCGCTTTCCGCGTACCGATCATGCCCATGCCACCGGACAAGTTACCGATCACGGGGAAGATTCGCGAGTACGTGTCCCAGACTTCGCGAACGAGACCGGTCCGCACGCCCGTCAGTCCATCGATGGTTCGCTTCAGACGTTCGGTAATCTGCGAAAGCACTTCTTCGGTACCGGGTAGGCGATACTGCGGTTGCTCGAGGAACGAAACTGCCATTGCCGAAAGATGCCCCTCCGCCTCGACCGCGAGTGTCTTGCCGCGACGGTCGAGTACGGCCTTCAGCGTGCCGACTTTGTCGCTCTCGTGTTCGGGTTTGCCGACGACGTTGAGAATTTGTTCGAGCACGGCAACGGCGGCCTCGGCATCGAAACGCGCCGCACCCGGCGTTCGCTGGCGGAGTGGATCGACGAACGCCTGAAACACGCGATCCGGCTCTTCGCGCAGTGCATCTTTGATCGCTTTCTCGAATCCGTCGACTACCACTTCGAGTTCGAGGTTCCGCTTCTGCCACTGGTCGTCGAGCCACGTCTGAATCGGTTCGCGCAAGTGGGAGGTGTCTTTTGCCGTCCAACGCTGAATCAGCCTTTGTGCGAAGCTCCGGGTCGAGATCGACAGTAGTTCGGCCCGCGGCCAGTTGATCCGGTAAACGCCCGTCGATTGCACGACGGAGACGCCTTCGCGGTTCAGGTCGAACGCTTCCTTGCGAATTGAATCGATCGTGCGGCCCGTGGTCGTGAACAGATCGAGATACAGCGTGCGAGCGATCAGCCCGGCAGTCTTCGATTGCTCGGTCGGCGTGTTTCGATTTCCACTCTGCACGAGGCCGCAACGACTGAACGGGCCGTCGCCATCGGTAATCGAAGGCTCGGCGTTATCGAAGCGAACGGTGTACCGCGAACGCCCCTGATGGAAGTGATGCAGTTCCGTCAGCGCACCGAACGTGTTCGCGAGGGCCTGCCCCTTGGCTACGGTGCGATCCGCTGGCGGCACGATCAGCACGCCGACCGTTTCCGGCCGCACGTAGCCAATCTGTCGGAATTCGTTTTTGATGATGTACGCCATGTCGAGAAACATCCCGCCACCGGTGCCGCCTGCCGTCCCAGCAATCACATAGGCCCGCGCACGGTTGCTCGCCATGCCGAGGCCGGTGCGCGAGACGGCTTTGTCGATTGGCTCGTCGGAAAGGAACGTCTCGATTTCGCTGCGGATGCGCTGCGAAATCATCCGGTAATTATCGACGAGTGCGAGACGGCCATACGCACGTACGCCCGAAGCCGCGGCGGGATCGCGAGGCAACTTGTACAAGATGCCCGGCGGCAGCCATTGCTCGACAGGCGGGATACCCTCGCGTTGAAGGTAATGAGTAGAGCGGTTCAAACGTGCGGTGACGATTTCCGTCACGCTCAGCGGGTCGCCGGCGAACTTTCCCGATACGGCCAAACTCGCCGAATCGGGATCGGTATCGATCGCGAGAAATCGAATGTGAGGCAACGGTTCGGGGCCGAATCGCTCGCGTAGCATCCGTTTCATTACGCGGATCGCAAGCATACCGGAATGACCGATGCCGACGATCAGCGCCGGTAAGATCACGCCGTTTTCTTCCCGAGCCGGAGGAGCCAGCCCGAGGCTGTTCATCTTCGCCGTCTGCACGACGATCGGTCGTTGCAACGTGATCGTCAGATTCTGCGGCAGTACGTTCTGAAGCGAGTTCGCGTTCGCGGCCTGCGGCGTCACCAATTGGGTCGAACCGAGGCGGCCCGTGGTATTGTGCGGATGCGGTGTGCGGCTCGCGGGGCTACGGCTCGGCGTGACCTGCGACAACGTCGGTCGCGGACGCGGTTTGCCGAGTTCCGCGAGGTTCCGCGTCGCCCCGAGTTCCGCAACCGTCGGTCGCGGTGCGGCGGGGAGCGGTGTACGTGGCGGAGTCGGCGCTTTGTCGGTCACCGTCGATTGACGCAATGCGAGAATCAGTTCCGTGCAACTCGGCCATCGCTCGTCGGGCTTCTTCGCCAACGATCGCGCGATGTGGGGACGATCCGACGGGGGTAACGCATCGAGGTCCGGCACGCCGTTTAGGTGCTGCATCACCAACTGTTTCGTGTTGCTTCCGTTAAACGGCCGCGTGCCCGTTAGCAGTTCTTGGAACACGATTGCGAGGCTGTACTGATCGGTAAACCGGCTGACGTAGCCTTCAAAAGTTTCCGGGCCTGCATACACCGGAGTCACGCCGCCGGTGATCGTTCCCCGGTAACCCTCGAACATCTTCGCCAAGCCGAAGTCGGCGACTTTGACGTGCTTACTCAGCAGAAACAAGTTCTGCGGTTTCACATCGAGGTGCTGGATGTGATACTTGTCGTTCATCAAATCGAGCGCTTCGGCAGCTTCTTCCATGTAGCGCAGAAGTTCCTCGCGCGGCACGCCGACCATCCCCAGTCCACGGCACTCGCGGAAGCGATCCCACAAGTTGCAGTCCGCGAGTTCCATCACGATCATCAACTGACCGTCGATGATGTCGTAGCGTTCCAGCGAAAGAATGTACGGGTGGCGAATCGTCTTCACCCGCTCCATCGCCTTTTTTTCTTGCTCGGCGGCGCGAATGTTCTCGTCGTCGGAATCGTTCAGGTCGCCGAAGACAAACTTGATCGCCTTCAACAACCCGCCCGGCGCTTCGACCTTCCACACTTCGCCGAACCCGCCACGGCCGAGCCGCTCGATCAGTCGATAGCCCGGTATCGGTTCTTGGTGTGTGGCTAAGGGAGCAGGCATCAGGCGCGTCCGAATTTAATACGCAGCAAGAAACACCGTTGGCGAATCGTCGCCAGTCACAATCGTTACGGGTATCTAGTTCGACAACCGATGTTTTGCAAAGCGCACGTGTTCCGCTCATCCGATAATTTCGCCGCGCGAGCGGAAAACGCACCCGTCGTTCGTTCCTGGAGTAAAATTCCCCGCAGACGAGAACTGGAAGGATGCACAAGCTATGGCGGATGTCGCATATGCGCTATCGATTCGGCAACCGTGGGCGGCGCTGATCGTGGCGGGTCGCAAGACCATCGAAGTCCGCACGTGGAGCACGCAACGGCGTGGCCCGATCTGGATTCACGCCAGCAAGCTGCCCGACCCGCGCCCAGAAGCGTGGGCGCACGTGAACACCCCGGACCTCATGGTTGCGGCCAGCCGGATCGGGGGGCTGATAGGGGTCGCCGACCTGATAGACTGCATAGTGTACCCAGCGATGGAGCCGTTCGCGCGCGACTGCGAGTTTCACTCGAACGCACGCGAATGGTTCCAACCGCCGCAGATGTACGGATTCCGGTTCGACGCCGCTCGACCGGTGCCCTTTCAACCTTACGTGGGGAAAACGCTCTTTTTCCCGCTCTCGATTGTCCCAATCGCGGCCGTCGAACGACCCGTGCCATCGCCGCAAACACGGATCGTCGTTCGACCTCCCGAATACGAAGAACCCTTGCCATGAAGCACGGAAGCAACCAGTTACTCGTCAGCGTTCGTAACGCCGAGGAAGCGCTTGTCGCCATTGCGGCCGGTGCGGACCTCATCGATATCAAGGAACCCTCGAAGGGCGCGCTCGGCATGGCCGAAGCGGAAGTCGTCGCTGCCGTTGTCGATGCCGTAGCGGGGCAGGTACCCGTCAGTGCCGCGTTCGGTGAATGGCACCCGGCGATTCTCACCGAAGCGCACTGGCACCTCCAACTCAAGCTCGATTACATCAAATGGGGACTCGCCGGGTATACGCACACGCCCGGTTGGGGCGAAGATTTGCTCGATGTGCGTCGCCAAGTTCGTCGCGGTCCGGAAGTGGTCGCAGTCGCCTACGCCGACTGGCAGCGCGCCAAATCGGTGCCGCCCGATGAAGTCGCGAAGTTCGCGAAACGGTTCCGCTTCAAAGCGTTTTTGCTCGACACCTACGTGAAAGACAGCAAGAACCTGCTCAACTTCCTCGATGTCGACGAGATCGCCGAACTGGTATCGACGCTACAAGCGAGCGGCGTCCCCGTGGCCATCGGCGGCTCGTTGAAGTTCGAGAACTTGAAGGCGTTGAAGGCTGTGAAACCGACGTGGTATGCCGTCCGCGGAGCCGTCTGCATGGCGGGCCTGCGCGAAGGTGAAATCGACCCGCTGCGCGTCAAGAAGTGGAAAGACGCCATCGCGTGATTCGCCGCGACGCGAGCGCGAACGTACGGTGAGTTGCATATGGGTGACGCGCATTCGCTCCGATACGAAGGCTGCGCGTCGCGGCTAAACGCGGATTGCCGACTCCTTGTGAAAATTTTCACAATCTGCCGTTGACGTTCTTTCATGCCCTCGCACAATACTCATCATCGAATGAATTATGAGTGAATCACCGCCACCGCGACCACTCTCTCCACAGATGGGCTTGCTCGTTTTCGGGTCGGAGATTTCCGGGTTTGCGATGGTCGGCGTTGCGATTGACTTTGCCATCGGTACGATCCACTCGATCCCGTGGGCGACGCTAATTCTGGCACCGTTAGGCGTAGTTGCGGCGTTTTGGCACCTGATGAAATTTGTGGCGAAGAAGCCGTGAGAGCCAATACGACCCGCAAAGAATGGGTGTGGCTGGCGACTCCGAGCCTGATTTTGCTTACGATCGCCGGGTGCGTGTCGGTGGCATCCGACGACGCGAAGCACTTGCGAAATGCGTCGATTGCAGTGATGCTCTGCCTGCCGGTGGCGGCGTTCTCGCTTTGGCTGATCCGCCGAATGGCGAAGGATCACCCGAAGCGGGCTGCGATTGGAATGTTAGCCGGGATGCTCATGCGGTTCACCGTGGCGATTGCCGGCGGTTGTGCGGTGTATCTTGGTTTCGATACGATTCATGCAGATGGCGTGGTTTTCTGGTTCTGGGTTCTAGCGGCCTACCTCTCCACACTGACTGCCGAGGTCTTCGTTTTAGCGAAGCCCGGTTGGGTTGGTGCGGCGTCGGCGGTCGGGAAAGGGTGACGCGAAGTATGTCCGCACCTGCCGACGATGGCAAGCTGGTCATCGATCCGTTTCATCACGTGATCGATGGCCCGGGGATCGAGATTTTTGAATCGCTGAACCTCGGCATTCACCTACCCGCAATCGCGGGCTACCAAATCACGAAGTTCCACGTGTTCCTGGCGCTCGCGGCCACGATTGTTGCCGTCGCGATGATCTGGATCGGTCGCAAGATGGCGACCGGCGAGAACCCGCGCGGCAAGATGTGGAACCTGCTGGAATCGCTACTGTACTTCGTTCGCGAAAAGATCGCGAAGCCGGGCCTCGGCGACGAAGCCGACAAGTACGTGCCGTTCCTGACGACGATCTTCCTGTTCATTTTCCTGACGAACCTGCTCGGAATGATCCCGTTTCTCGGTTCGGCGACGGCGAGTATTGCCGTCACGTTCGCCTTGGCGTTGTGTAGTTTCGTGGTGATTCACGTCTCGGGTATTCAGGAGATGGGCGTCAAGAAGTACATTCTCTCGTTCATCCCACAACTGCACCTCGAAGGTGGCCCGGCGATTAAGTTTATGGGCTTGCTGATTACGATCGGCATGGCGATGCTCGAATACGCGACGGCGTTCATTCGCCTCGCGGTGTTGGCCATTCGTTTGTTCGCGAATATGTTGGCGGGGCACACGGCCCTGTTCATGATCCTGTTCTTCATCCAGTATGTGTCGCGGCCGATTGCCGACCCGATGGGCGGTTATCTGCACGATTCACCAGCCTGGTTGTACTACGTGGTCGCACCGGTGAGCGTCCTGCTCGCGGTGGCGCTGAGTTGCCTCGAACTGTTCGTTGCCGGATTGCAAGCGTTCGTGTTTACGCTGCTGACTTCGATCTTCATCGGGTTGGCGAAACACCCGGCCCACTAACTTTTAAGACCCCAACCGTTTCCCCGAAAGGACGTACGAGTCATGCAACGTCGCATTCTGCCTCTCGTCGGTGCTCTGCTTCTGGTTCTCTGTTCGTCGAACTTCGCGTTCGCAGCCGGCGCGGGTGGCGCAGCCGCTATCGGCATGGGCCTGAGCGTCGTCGGTATCGGTATCGGCCTCGGCCTCATCGGCAACGCCGCCATGAGCGGGATCGCCCGTCAGCCCGAACAAGCGGGTACGATTCAAACCGCCATGCTGATCGTCGGTGGTCTGGTCGAAGGAGCCGGGATTCTCTCGCTGATCCTTTGTCTCGTCACCATCTTCGTCGACACGCGATGATTGGGGCTGGTTACCCGTTCCCGGAGGTGCGACACCATGTTGACACGATGCCTACTTGTGCTACTCGCGGTGAGCGTGGGCACGCTGTTCGTTGCCGCACCTTTGGCGAAAGCCGAAGCGAAGGCCGCGACGGGTGAAGTCGCGAAGACGGCCGACGTGCCACACGAGAAAGACCCGACCGCGTTCATCGACTTCCCGAAGCGCTGGGATCTGACCATTTACACGCTCGTCGTGTTCTTGTTGCTATTCCTGATCCTTTACAAATTCGCATGGCCGAACATCTCTGCGGGCTTGCAGAAGCGCGAAGAGATGCTGTCTGCGGTGAAGGATGCTGCCGAGAAGGCGAAGCGCGAAGCCGAAGAAATGCACGCCAAGCTGCAAGCCGAGTTTGCGACCGCGAACGACAAGGTTCGGGCGATGCTCGAAGAAGCCCGCCGCGATGCCGATTCCCTTCGCGTCAAGGAACGGGCGATCGGTCAGAAGGAAGCCCAAGACGAGCGGGAAAAGGCGAAGCGGGAAATCGAAACCGCGAAGGAAGTCGCGCTGCAAGAGATTTACATCAAGTCGGTCGATCTTGCGGCATTAATGTCCAGCAAAGCCGTGCGACGCAACATGACCGCCGACGATCACCGTCGGCTCGTCGATGAATCGCTCGCGGAACTCAAAACCGCCTCGCGGAACTAATTACCGGGGGCGCGTGCGATGGCTGATACGAACGATGCGGTTCTCGATGCCGGTGCCGGCAAGGACCGACTCTCCCGCGTCTACGCGGAAGCGTTGATGCAGGAAGCCACGAAGGCGAACGAGGTCGATCTCGTCGGTACGGAACTCGATGCAGTGGTTCGCGATGTCCTCAATTCGCACCCGAACATCGATGCCTACCTTCGCAGCCCGGTCATCAGTCGCCGCCAGAAAGAACCGGTCTTGGAGCGTGCCTTCGCGGGCCGTTCTTCGAACCTGGTTCGCGCCCTCATCGGCGTGCTGAACAAGAACGGCCGGCTCGGGCAGATTCGCTCGGTCCGTGCTGCCTACCAACGGTTGCGCGAACAGCAATCGGGCCTGATTCGCGTGCTGGTGAAGTCCGCTTCGCCACTCGACGATGGCCAACGCGAACATTTGAAATCTACCCTGGCGGCGCAGCTCAAAGGGGAGCCGGTACTCGACGTGAAAGTCGATCCCGAACTCCTCGGCGGGCTCGTCATCCAGATCGGCGACCGGGTGTACGATATGTCCGTTCGCACCCGACTCCAATCGATCCGCGCACAACTGATGGACGGGGGCACGAGTTATGTCCTTAAAAATTAAAGCCGACGAAATCGTCAGCGTTCTGGCCGACCAAATCGGAAGCTACGACCGCAAGGTCGAGTCTCGCGAAGTCGGCCAAGTTCTCGAGATCGGCGACGGCATTGCCCGTTGCTACGGTCTCGCCGGCGTTATGACCGGCGAGATGATCGACTTCCCGGAAGCCGGGGTAAAAGGCCTCGCCTTCAACCTCGAAGAAAACTCCGTGTCGGTCATTATCCTCGGGAACTACCTCAAGGTTCGCGAAGGGATGGAGGTCCGCACCACCGGGCAACTCCTTTCGGTGCCCGTCGGCCCGGCCATGATCGGTCGCGTCGTCGACCCGCTCGGCAACCCGATCGACGGCAAAGGCCCGATCATTACCGACAAGCGTCGGCCCGTCGAATCGGTGGCCCCCGGCATCGTCGACCGCCAACCGGTGAAGACGCCGTTGCAGACCGGTATCAAGGCGATCGACGCCATGACGCCGATCGGTCGCGGCCAACGCGAACTCATCATCGGCGACCGCAAGACCGGCAAAACGCAGATCGCCATCGACGCGATTTTGGCACAAAAAGGCGAAGGCGTGATCTGCGTCTACGTCGCCTGCGGCCAGATGGAATCGAAGGTTGCCGGCGTCGTCGAGAAGCTCCGCGAACTCGGCGCACTCGAATATACGATCGTCGTCGTGGCGTCGTCCGCCGATGCCGCCCCGCTCCAGTACATCGCACCGTACTCCGGCACCGCGATGGCCGAATACTTCATGTACGAAGAAGGCAAAGACACACTTTGCGTGTACGACGACTTGTCGAAACAAGCCGCTTCGTACCGCCAGTTGTCGCTGTTGGTTCGCCGCCCTCCCGGTCGCGAAGCCTACCCCGGCGACGTGTTCTATTGTCACAGCCGCTTGCTCGAGCGATCCGCGAAGCTCGCCGAACGCTACGTGATTCTGAAGGCCGACGCGCCATCTGCGGGCGTAACCGACGACTGGGGCATCAACTCCGCCAGCAACCCGCACGAGAACCGCAAGCCCGGTTCGCCCGGTGCCGTGTACCTCGGGCCGACCGGCAAAGAGGCCGCCGAGCACGACATCAAGAGCCACTTCGCGGGCTGTAAACTCGGTCGCGTCGCCACCTCCGGTGGTTCGCTGACTGCGTTGCCGATCATCGAAACGCTCGACGGCGAAGTCTCCGCGTACATTCCCACCAACGTGATTTCGATCACCGATGGCCAGATCTACCTGCAACCCGACCTGAAGAACGCAGGCGTGATGCCCGCCGTGGACGTCGGGATTTCCGTCTCCCGCGTCGGTGGTAACGCCCAGATCAGCGCGATGAAGGACAAGCGAGTCGCCGGGGGCCTCAAGCTCACGCTCGCCGCGTTCCGCGAACTCGAAGCGTTCGCCCAACTCGGTACGGAACTCGACAAGGTGACGCAGCAGCAACTCGACCGCGGCTACCGCATGGTCGAGATTTTGAAGCAGAAAGCCTACCGCCCGCTGACGGTCACCGAGCAGATCCTAATCATCTACGCGGGCAACAGCGGCGCACTGGACAAGGTCGATCGCCGCAAGGTTAGCGCCTGGGAAGAGCAGTTCCTGACGTTCATGAGGGAACAAATGTCCGAAGCGCGCGACCTGCTCGCGAAGGAAAAGAAGCTCACCGACGAGGTCATCAAGAAGCTCGACGGCGCAATCGCGGCCTTCCAACCGCAGTTCAAAGCGTAGTTAGCAGCTAATAGTTGTGAGTTGATAGACAGCAACTCACAACTCACAACTTCTCAACTACTAACTACTCGTTGAAAGCGATTCCTCATGGCCAATCTCCGTGCCCTTGTGAAACGCCGTAAGGCGGTGCGGAATATCCGCAAAATCACCAAGACGATGGAGCTGATCGCGACTGCGCGCTTCAAGAAGGCGCTCGACCGCGCGACCGAAGCGGAAGCGTACACGAAGAAGATCGCCGAGTTGGCGTCGGACCTGAGCCAGAATGCGGGCGAAGTCTCGCACCCGCTGTTGGCCGTACGGCCGACCGTGAAGAAGGTGCTGTTCCTCGTTTGCACCTCGAACCGCGGCCTGTGCGGTGGTTACAACGGCGGCGTCCTCCGCGAGGCGATGATCAAGATTCGCCAACTGAAAGCCGACGGCATCCCGGTCGAACTCGACATCTCAGGACGTCGCGGCATCACGTTCTTCAAGTTCCAGGGCATCCCCGCCACCAACACCTACCAGCACTTCGAAGACAAGCCCGCCTTCGAGCAAGTCGACGAACTCGCGACGCGCTACATCGATATGTTCGTCTCCGGGCAGGTCGACGAAATCTACGTTTGCTACCAAAAGTTCCAGACGATCTCGCGGCAGTCGCCGGTCGTCGAGAAACTGCTACCGCTGAGTAGTGTCGGTGCCAAGGAAACGACTGGCCCGAAAGCCGATTACGAGTTCCTACCGAACGCCGGCGACATCCTCAGCGAGTTGGTACCCGTCGCGTTCAAGGTGCGATTGTTCAAGTGCTTCCTCGATGCCGCCGTCAGCGAGCAGATCGCCCGCCGCGTCGCCATGAAGGCCGCCACCGAAAACGCCGGTGACCTCATCAAGGATATTTCGCGAGTCTACAACCGAACGCGACAGGCGAATATCACGAAGGAAATCAGCGAGCTGATCGCCGGCAGCGAGGCGTTGAAGTAACGGAGACGGAGCGATGAGTTCGAGCAAACAATCGTTGCTGATTCCACGTGTAGCCACACCGGTCGCGGTGGCGATGATTGTCGTGGGTGGGTTGCTGGTGATATGTGCAGCGAATACGGCAATGTCGTATTTGAGAGCACCAAGACTCGCACTACAGGTGCCTAATACATTTGGCACAGAGTACGTTGATACCGGATCGCCGTTTGCAATGACGCTGTTATTTGCGAGCGGTTGGCTGGGTGTATGGATGATTCTTGCAGGAATATACGGTTCGCGAAAATCGTCCGTAATGGCAATGTTTGAAGATACGACGGAGAGCAATGAATAAGTGATGCGGAGTGCGAGCGATGATCGGCCGACGTTTGTGGATTTTGGTCGGTGCTTTACTCGTCGCTCAGGTGTTTTATGTCCGTTACGAGAACAAGACGGATGACTGGTTTTCAGCGAACGAACGCTGGACGATCGGATTGCCTTGGTCTCCGTGGTACGAACGAACGTGGTGGTCGAATGAGTGGGAAGGTGGCGGGAATTCTCGCCTTCGATTTGTATCGCTGTCGAGTGGAATGTTTTGGGTTGGCGCAGTGATGTTATGGGGAGCGTGGTACACGAAGGATTTCGCTGCCGAGATGGAAGCGGAGAAACGTGCGAAGATGATGCACGGTTCTCGAATCGCAGTCAGCGAGGCGTTGAAGTAACGGAGATTGGCCCACCTCATGGGTTGAACCATGCTGACACCCGCTGACATGCCACCGGGATACGTGCTGGTCATCGCGACAATTGAGCTATTGGAGATTCAAGACGAATACCGCCCGGAGTTCCGAATCGAAGCGGGTTTGACTGACTCGGGGAGGCTGTCTTTCGAGGTGGAAACCGTAGATTTGGACGACGGTTCGCGAAGTGTGATTCGGGGCAAAGTTCTGTTCGATTTGATGATGAGTCACTGGGGCGTCGATGCGATTCAATGTGTGGCGACATACTGGGGATCGCGGTCGACCAATCTTGCAGACTTCAATCGTCTCTCGAAAGCAGGTCTGAGCCTCGATCGAGCCGCGAAGGGAACCTGGACGGGTTTACGGCTAAAAGATTACGGTTTTGTGAACCTACTGGAGAAAGTGGACGCAATCGGAGGTCGAGGGGCATACGGTATTGTGAGCGCGGTTTTTGTCCGTTGAAGGAGCCGATCCATGACAGAAGAGTTAACCGAAGAACTGCGAGACCAATTCCGAAGTGGAGCGTCGATAGCTCAACTCCTGCGATTGGCTCGCGAGCGACTCGGTGAAACATCGCCGTGGCGAGACTTGACCCGTTCCTTGCGAGTGGCGTTCAATCTGCCAATCATGTGGACGGCCGCGACGGAGTCGTTTGGCACTCGCACGGAAGCGCAGCCAGATTGGAATCTGACGATACGTTTCCTTCGCGAGATTATGCAGCGGCGAAGCGAATGGGATACGTCGGGCGACGAACCGCGATGGTACGATGGCCTCGAAAAGACCTCTGCCGAAGTGCAAAACCAACGCGCGGCAGCGTCCTTCGGTGGCCTTTCGGAAGAGGGCTGGAACTCCCTGAGCGAAGCAGACCGCGCGACGGCCCGGCATAACCAGGCGATGAGTTGGATCCTCAGCGAAGACCTGATGATTTACTCGGCAATGATCGAACAGCTACAACGCCGCGTGAACGAACTTAGTGAATCGATACCAGAACCCGCGATGGCAGCGGTAACGAACTAAACGAGACTCAAACTTTCCGTGGAGTAATGTTTCATGGTTGCCACCGCAACGAAGTCGGGGAAAATTGTGCAGATCATCGGGTCGACGTTCGACGTCGAATTTGAAGATGGCCACCTGCCCGAAATTTATAACGCACTCAAAATCGAAACGTCCGCGAAGGGTGGCTCCGCCATCGAACTGACCGGCGAAGTGCAACAGCACCTCGGCGGTAATCGCGTGCGTTGCGTGGCACTCGGCAGCACCGATGGCCTCATTCGCGGCATGGCCGCCAACGACACCGGCTCGCCGGTTTCGGTGCCCGTCGGCCTCGGTACGCTCGGCCGCGTTTTCAACCTGCTCGGCCAGCCGATCGACGCACGCGGACCGGTGCAAACCACCGAAACGCGACCGATTCACCGCGAGCCACCGCACTTCAACGAGCTTTCGCCGAAGTCCGAAATCCTCGAAACGGGAATCAAGGTCATCGACCTGCTGACGCCGCTCGCACGCGGTGGTAAGGGTGGCTTGTTCGGCGGGGCGGGCCTCGGCAAGACGGTCATTCTCACCGAACTCATCGCCCGGATTGCCAAGGTGTACAAGGGCTATTCGGTGTTTGCGGGGGTCGGCGAACGAACCCGCGAAGGGAACGACCTTTGGCTCGAAATGCAGGAAACCAAGACCGGTGCGGGTGCCGATGCGAAGTCGGTCATCGACAGTACCGCGATGGTCTTCGGGCAGATGAACGAACCACCAGGTGCCCGTATGCGGGTGGCACTATCGGCGTTGACGATGGCCGAATGGTTCCGCGACACGACGGGTGCCGAGACGCTATTATTCGTCGATAATATTTTCCGCTTCAGCCAAGCCGGTTCGGAAGTGTCGGCACTGTTGGGCCGGATGCCGAGCGCCGTGGGTTACCAGCCGACGCTGGCCACCGAGATGGGCGAACTGCAAGAGCGGATTACGAGCACGACGAAGGGCGCGATCACATCGGTGCAGGCGGTGTACGTCCCGGCCGACGACCCCACCGACCCGGCCCCCGCCAACACGTTCCAGCACCTCGATGCGTTCATCTACCTCGAACGGTCGATCTCCGAAAAGGGGATTTACCCCGCCATCGACCCGCTGACGAGCAACAGCCGTCTGCTCGACCCGCTGTACGTGGGCGAAGAACACTACGCCGTCGCGGATCGCGTGAAACGGATTTTGCAGCGTTACCGCGAACTGCAAGACATCATCGCGATTCTCGGTGTCGACGAGCTTTCCGAAGAAGACAAGCAAGTCGTCGCCCGCGCCCGCCGCATCGAGCGATTCCTCAGCCAGCCGTTCCTCGTGGCCGAGCCGTTCACCGGCAAGCCCGGCAACGTGACGAGCCTGAAGGACACGATTCGCAGCTTCAAGGAACTCTGCGACGGCAAATGGGACCACCTGCCCGAGTCCGCATTCATGTACGTCGGCACGATCGAAGAAGCCGCCGCCCAAGCCGAAGAACAAGCCCGCAAAGCGGGGTGATTCTGGGTACGACGAAAATCCCAGGGTTTCACCCTGGGCTGTGAGAGCAGCCCTTTCAGGGCTGGTGTTCTGTTTTTTCTTCGGTCCTGAAGGGACCGCTCCTTCAGCCCAGGGTAACACCCTGGGCGAATTGCTGCGGTCTTTACACCTACCCCAGAACGACAATGTCCGACATCGCTGCGAAATCCTTGAAGATCGTCGTCGTCACGCCCGAACGGGCGCTGCTGGACGAAGCCGCCGAGATGGTGATTCTGCCATTGTTCGACGGCGAGTTCGGCGTGCTGGCGGGTCACTCGCCGTTCGTCGGCCAACTCGGGCCGGGCGAACTGCGCGTGAAACAAGGCGGCGAAACGAAGCACTTCTTCATCGATGGTGGCTTCGCGCAAGTCAGCAAGAATGTGGTGAACATCCTGACGCAATACGCCCGCAAGAAGGAAGATCTCAGCGAAGCACTCATCAATGCCGAGAAGACGAAAGCCGAGGCCCTACCAGCAACCAACGCCGCCGAGAAGACGACCAAAGCCAAGATGAACGCACGAGTCGTGGCCATGTCCCGCATCGCCAAGAAGTGATTTGCGTTCGAGAACCATCAAAGCTCAGCGACGATCGTCGCGGGGCTTTTTTCGTTTCAAGCTGCCATCACCCGAGGCGGAACAGCTTCTTCACCGCTTCGAGCAACGAACCGCTACCGCCTTCGCGGCTGGCTTCCTGAAGTGCGGCAATCGGGCCGTGGAGTAGCTTGTTCTGAAAGAGCTTGAACGCGCCTTCGATGTACTCTTTCTCAGCGGGTGTCAGTTTGCCGTCGAGTTTCGCCAGTAGCGGTAGCACCACATCGGCGCGGACTTTATCGACTTCGGTACGCAACTGCTGAATCACGGGGCCGTTCTTGCGGCGCTGCCAATCGTCGACGAACGCCTTCACTTCGGCCACGACAATCGCTTCGGCGGGCGCGATATGTTTGCGACGCTGCGCCAGCGTTTGTTCCCGAACTCGCGTCAAATCGTCGATGTTAAACACGCAAACGCGGTCGCCATCGTGAATCGCCGGGTCGAAGTCGCGCGGCACGGCAATATCCAACACGACGAGCGTACCGCCAGTTCGGCGCGGCTGAATCATCTCGTGGTACCGCTTCCGCGAGACGATCGGTTCGGCGGCCCCGGTGGTGCTCAGCGCGATGTCCGCTTCGGCTAACGCATCGTCGAGTTTCTCCCACGGCACCGCTTTCCCGCCGCAATAGCTCGCGAGTTCGATCGCCTTCTGTGGGCTACGATTCGTCACCAGAATGCGGCCCGGTTTCAGTTCTTGCAGGTGTTTCAGCGTGAGTTTGCCCATCTTCCCCGCGCCGATTACCAGTACGGTTTTGTCTTCAAAATAATCGAACACCTGGCGCACATAATCCACAGCCACGCTCGAAACGGAGACGTGCCCGCTGGCGATGCCAGTCTCGGTGCGGATGCGTTTGGCGGTGCGGAGGGCGTGCGGAAACAGCGCGTTCATCAGCGGGCCGGTGGTGCCCTGTTTGCGTGCGGACTCGAAGGTTTGTTTCACCTGACCGGCAATTTGCCCTTCGCCGACGATGAGCGAATCGAGGCTGGCGGCAACGCGGCACAGGTGCGCCACGGCGGTGGCGTCCGAGTGTGCATAAAGCAGCGGGCGAACGCGCTCGCCGGGCAGGCCGTGCGTTTCGCCGAGGAATTCTGCGGCGAGGTCGAGGTCGAACGGCGTGCCACCCTGCGCGCGACCGACGTAGAGTTCGACGCGGTTGCACGTACTGAGAATCACCGTTTCGCAGCCGAAGCGTGCCGAGAGTTCGGCTGCGGCGAACGCCTGACGTTCGGGAGTGAAGGCGAGCTTCTCGCGGAGTTCGACATTCGCAGTTTGGAAATTACAACCGATGGCCCGGAGGTTCACTTCGCGACCTCCGCAAACGGGTGTGCGGTGGCGAGCACGGCCACGAGCAGCACGAATGCGAGGATCGACAGAATCGCGAGCCGACGCCCCGCGACATTGGCCGCGTATCGCATGTAAAGCAAGAGCGCCGACACACTCCAGAGGCCGACGGTACCGAGGACTTTCAACGACCACCAGTTCTCGATCGTGTCGTGTTCGCGCTTCAGCAAAATACCGCCGAGAACCAGCCCCGCGGTGAGCAGCGGAAACGCAAGATTCACGCTGCGGCGGTTCATCGCTTCGAGCCGTTCGAGGCTGAGGATTTTGATGCCGCCGAGCGGATTGAGCTTGTTGCGTAGGCGTCGCGCTTGAACGAGATACATGACGCTGCCGAGGAACGCGATGCTGACACCAACGGCGGCGAAGAGCAGTAGGAAGCCGTGGATTGCGCCCCAAAGCGTGTCGCCGAACAACCACGGCGGCACCTGAATATCGTTCGCATTGTCGCCGGTAATCAGCAACAGCGACAGCCCGACGAGGCCGATGACGACGGGCAACACGAACACCGCCCACGCCTGCCGCGCATGGTGGATCGTGCCATAAAAGTAGAACACCGCGAGCACCCAGGCGAGCAACAACAGCGACCCGTACGGCGCAGCCGGGCTAGGGTGGTGAAGTGCCAGATACGCAGTATGCGTGAGCAAGCCGATCGCACCGAGGATCAGCCCGAGCGAGCGCAGACCGGCACGCGGCCAGCGCAATCGCGCGATCTCGAAACCGAGCGCGAGAATGTAGCTCAGCCCGAAACAGGTGTAGGTGATGCCTTGCAGGGGTGTGACCGTCATGCGGGCATTATATTCCGAACGCGGTGGAACTCACGCCGCCGCGTACTTCGTGCGCATTTTGTCCAGGAACTTCTTGCTGTCGGCGGTCACTTCCCAGGCGTTTGGCCAGAAGCACAAATCGACGCACCACCAGTCGTTCGGCACGCCGGCGGCCTGTATCGCGGGGAACAGTTCGTCGAAGTTCAGGTGGCCCGTGCCGAACGGGTTGTGCGTCGAGGTATTGTGCTCGTTCAGGCTGCCATCGCTGTCGATGACGTGAACGTGCGTAATTTTGCCCTTCAGCATCGTCAACAGTTCGAGCGCACCACCGGCGAGGATTTCCTTTTCGCCCTGATGATTCGCACCGATCTTCGCGGCCATGTGCGCGTGGCACGTATCGTACAACACGCCGAAGTTCTCGTTGCCCCGGCTGCGGACGGCATCGACGAGCGAGACGATTTCCGATGGCTTGTTGAACAGGAAGCCGGGTTCGAACTCCCAGCAGATTCGCATCCCGTAGTCGGCGGCCATCTTGCTGCACTTGTCCCAGACGTTGACGATGCGATCCATCCCCGCCTGATAGCCGATCTTCTTGCCTTCTTCAGACTCGAAGTAATTTGGCGCGAGTACGGAATCGACGCGAATTGTCTTCACATCGAGGTCGGCGGCGAAGGCACACCAGCCGAGGAACGCCGTGGCGTAGGCGGAGGGGATTTCATCCATGATGCTGGTGCCAGGCGTCTTAAACGCCCAAAGGTCCACAGCGATACCGGAGAGCGCGAGGCCGTGATCGGCGATTTCTTTGCGGAGTTTCTGTCGGCTGGCCTTCGTGGAATGCGTCGCGGGGCTGGGGTGCGGCCCGAAGCTGCCGAGTTCGACGCCATCGTAGCCGAGGTCTTGCAGTTTGTGCAGGATCGTATGGAAATTGTTTGTGGGGACTTCTTGATTGAACAGGTACGCCCAGGTGCCGATGGAAATCCGTGCCTTCGCCATGAGATGCAACTCCGTGGAAGAGTGGGTAAGCGAAAGGGGTTACGCCCGTTTCGCAGTGTGGCAGACCGGCAGCGGTGTGCCAACTGGGGTGGCAAACGAAATACTATTACGTACATTAACAAATTGTGGCCGAATGTGGTACCACTCGGAAGAATGTTGTGTCGGCTGGCTCCGGAAACCGTGTTGCCGATTGAACTTCGGGCGATTGCCATCTCGAATTTCGCCTGCGGAATGTATCTGGAATCGCACGGGAACGGCAACAATCCGAATGAGTTTTCCATGTGAGGCGCAAGTTTCGTTGCCGACGAACGAACTTAGGGGAAAGAAGTCCTGTCCCTGACGGTAACGAAGAGTACGAGTGAACGCCAGACTTGAAGGATTTTGCGAATGTTCGACGAATGGAAGTCACACGCGGGAAAAGTCTGGAACAGCACGGAGAAACCGATTAAGAAATTGACGCGAATGACGATTGGACTCGGGCCGACCTTGTATGCCGCGAACGCGGCCGATCAGTTCCGACGGCTCGGCTGGGATGTGGCCATGACGGCCAACGGCGAAGACGCACGCAAACACGCGATCCGCAATCATGCCCAAACGGTCGTGATTCCGGTCTCCACCGAAGCCGAAGGCGGGATGCTGACGATGGCCAAAACCATCAACGCCATGCCCGCGAACGCCAAGGTGATCTTGGTATCCGTCACGCGCGATCCACGCATCGCCCGGTTCGCCAAGCTGATCGGCGTGCGCTTCGTCTCCGAAACCGACGGCGTGCCATCGCTGTTGCGAGCCGTCAACGGAAACTGCGGTGTATTGGTTTAAACGAGGTAACCATTCACGTGTCGAACGACTGGTTTTGTAGGTCGGGCCGGATGCTTTGGGAGGCCCGACAGTGCATTCGCGCGAGGATTCCAAACTTTCAAGGTCTTTGTCGTTGCCGTTCTGTCGGGCCTCATCGCAAAGCCTCTTCGGCCACGACCTACGGCGTCTGGATTGTTGAAAATGCAATCTGCCCCGTGAACGGTTATTAAACGACATTTCGCACACCGACACGACCCACTAACAACAGCAGTTGCTAGTGGGTTTTTTCGTCGGCGATTCTTGCGTGGCGCGAACGCGGAAATTTTGTGTAAGAGTTCCGATGGCGTTCGCGTATAACAGACAGTCGTTCGGGATGTAAGGATTGGCCTCCTTTCGGCGTCCAATCGCAAGTCGGGGTCGTGTGGCCTCGGCCGCTACATTCGCTGTTACTCCGAGGGTTTGATCTGATGCGTAAGCTTCTATTCGTCGCCGTGGCCGTTGCGGGACTCGTCGTTTCCGGTATCGCCGTTGCGGCCGATCTGAAGTCCGGCCCACAGGCCGGCGAGAAGATCCCAGGACCGTTCCACCCGCTCAACGTCACCGGTGAGAGCGCCGGCAAGAAGGCTTGCCTCGTGTGCAAGCACGGTGCCAACCCCGTCGCAATCGTGTTCGCACGCAGCACCGATTGCCCCGCCACCGCCAAGCTCCTCCAGAAGCTCGACGCCGTCACCGCCGCGAACAGCAAGTGCGAAATGGGCAGCTTCGCCGTCTACCTGACCGACGACGACAAGGCCAGCGCCAAGCTCGAAGAATTGGCCAAGGAAAACAAGATCAAGAACCTGACGCTGTCGATCGACAATCCAGCCGGCCCAGCGAAGTACGAAATCAACAAAGACGCCGACATCACCGTCGTGCTGTACAACGAACACAAAGTCGCCGCGAACTACTCGTTCAAGAAGGGCGAAATCAAGGACGCCGACATCGACGCGATCATCAAGGACGTCGCCAAGATCGTCCCAGCCAAGTAAACGCGATTTCCATTCGCCGCGACGCGATTTTATACGTCGCGGCGAATTCATTCTTTCAGCAGTTTCACCACATCGTCGGCACCTTGAGTTTTGGCGAGGCTCAATGCGGTGTTGCCCGATTTGTCCGCGATGCTCGCATCCGCTCCGGCTTTCAACAAGTATTCGACCATCTTCGTGCGGCCTGTGAGTGCGGCAAACATGAGTGCCGTCTGCTGGCTGTCGTTCTTGGCGTTGACGTCCGCCTTGGCCTTCACGAGTTGCTCGGCAATCTCGACGTGCCCTTTGAATGCAGCGGCCGCAAGTGCCGTCAGGCCCATCTTGTTCTTGGCATCGACTTCGCACTTCGGCTGTTTTAAAATCAACGCGACGGCTTCGGCCCGTCCCGCATAGGCCGCCACTGTCAATAGGGTGTCACCGCGAGCGTTCGTGCCGTTCACCGCTTGGCCCACTGCGAAATACTCTTTGAGCGTAACGGTGTCGCCTTCGCGCGCCGCTTGAAACGCAATCGTTTGCAGCTTCACCGCCACTTCGGGCGTGAGTGCCACCGGTTTGGGTGAAGGTGCGAGTTGCGCGAGAACGATCAGAAGTGCGAACATGATTTCGATGTCCTTACGAGCCACCGGGTTTATCCCGGTGGGAGTATCCCATGAAAAATCGCGTACATGACTCGGGATGGTTTTGCCACCGGGACAAGCCCGGTGGCTCGTATCGCGTCGCGTTACTTCTTATCCTTGGCGATCAGTTCCTTCACCGCGTCGAGATCGACTTCGACGGCTTTCGCCAATCGCGTACCGTAGTCGGCATTTGCACGGTAGAAGTGCGAGACGACGGTGAGCTTCACGTTCGCATCTTTGACTTTGCCGAGATCGCCGGCCAAGTTGGAGATGAGGTTCGACTTCTGCTCGGCGGTGAAGCTCTCGTACAGTTCGCCCGCTTGCTTGAAGTTCAGCGTCTTCTCGATCGGCTGTTGCACGATACTGGTCGCGTTGCTCAACGGAGCCTTGCTGTACTCTTTCTCGGCGTCGTCGCGGCGGCCACCCGTCGTGATGCTCGGTTCGTAGTTCACGTCGCCGGTCCGGTTACCGTTGTTGAGCGAACCGTCTTGGTTGTTGCTCGCCACTTGCGAGAGCGGTCGATTCACTTTGAGGTCGAGGTAGTTCGCACCGATGCGGTAACGCTGCGTGTCGGCGTAGCTGAACAGGCGGCCTTGCAGCATCTTGTCTTCGCTCGGTTCGATGCCGGGGACGACCATGCCGGGGGCGAACGCGACTTGCTCGGTGAACTGGAAGAAGTTGTCGGGCACTTTGTTGAGCGTCAGTTTGCCGATTTTGACTTCTTCGATGCCGGGCCAAATCTTCGTGTCGTCGAGTGGGTTAAAGTCGTGCTTGTCGAGGTCTTCGGGCTTCATCGTCTGGAGGCCGAGTTCCCAGCTCGGGAACTTGCCCGCTTTGATGTTCTCGTACAGGTCTTCCGTGAGGCCGCTATGGTTGCGGGCCGAGTCTTCCGAGGCTTCTTTCGCGCTGAAGGTCTTGTGACCCTGCATCGAGCGCCAGTTGAACTTCACGTACGTCACTTCGCCCTTAGCGTTGACCATCTTAAAGGCGTGGACGCCGAATCCGTCCATCTGCCGCAGGCTGGCAGGTGTGCCTTGGTCGCTGTAGACGAACGTCAGCATGTGCGTCGATTCGGGGATGTGGCTAAAGAAGTCGAAGAAGCGATTCGGGTCTTGCTGGTTCGTGATCGGGCTTGGCTTCAAGCTGTGAACCATGTCCGGGAACTTGATCGCATCGCGAATGAAGAACACCGGCAGGTTGTTGCCAACCAAGTCCCAGTTGCCCTCTTCAGTGTAGAACTTGACCGCGAAGCCGCGCGGGTCGCGGAGTTGCTCGGGCGAGCCACCGGGGTGAATGACGGTGCTGAACCGCAGGAACACCGGCGTCTTCTTGTCCTTCGCGGACAAGACTTTCGCCTTGGTGAGCTTCGATTGATCGCCGTAGCTCACGAATTCGCCGTGCGCGCCGACGCCGCGGGCGTGGACAACGCGCTCGGGGATCCGTTCGCGGTCGAAGCGTGCGAGCTTCTGAATCAGGTGGAAGTTATCGAGCGTGACCGGGCCACCGGGGCCAGCGGTTCGGCTGTTTTGGTTGTTACCGACCGGCTGCCCGCCGTCTTCCGTCAGCGGTTTCGGCGGCGTCGGGGCGGCGGGTGCTTGCGAGTAGCCCGCCGTCGCCGTCAGGCCGACCACGGTGGCCGTCAAGAGTGTTTTGAACACGATCGTTCTCCGGAAAAGAATTCGATGCACGGGTATCTACCCAACTCTAGTTATAGTCTGCCGTCAGCTATAGACAGCGTCGCGATATCGGATAGTTGTGATAGTCACCAGCTATCGTTCGTTCGTACCGAGATCGGCAATGGAACTGCAACAGCTTCGCTACTTTACCGCCGTGGCGCGGCTCGGTAACTTCACGCGGGCCGCCGCAGCGTGCCACGTTTCGCAGCCGACGCTCAGCCAGCAAGTCGCGAAACTCGAGATGGAAATCGGGCAGCCGTTGTTCCATCGGGGCAGTCGCGTCGCCGAACTCACCGATGCCGGGCGGGCATTTCAAATGGGCGTCGAACAAGCGCTCACACTGTTGGACGATGCAAAAGAAAGCGTGATCGCGAGCGGGAAAGTCCAACGGTTGACGATTGCCGCGATCCCGACGATCGCGCCGTACTTATTGCCGGAAGTGCTGATCGCGTTTATGAAAGTACACCCCACCGCGCGGCTCGAAGTGAAGGAGTACACGACCGACGAATGCCTTCAGCACCTCACCGATGGCGAACTCGACCTGGCGATTCTCGCACTGCCCGTGCGCGGCGATCACTTGGCAAACGAATCGTTATTCGAGGAGGAGTTGCGGCTGGTGATGTCGCGCGAACACCGGTTGGCGACCAAGTCGCAGATTCGCTGGAAGGATCTGTCCGACGAGCCATTCATCTTGTTGCACGAAGCGCATTGCCTATCGGGGCAGGCGCTCGGTTTCTGTGCCCGACATGCGTTGGCCCCACTCACGACGGCGAAATTGCACCAACTCGGCACCGTGCTCGAACTCGTTCGCCTGGGGCACGGCATCTCGTTAGTCCCCGCGATGGCCGCCACCCGCGACCGCGACACCGGGCGCGTTTATCGTTCGCTGTCCGGCGAGAAACCGAACCGCACCATCGCCGTCGTCTGGAGCAAACTGCGTTTCCGCAGCCCGCTGTTCGAGCCATTCATGATCGAAGTACGAAAGACCATCGAACGGCAAAAGTGAACGCCTACTGCACCGCGTTCTTCTCGGCGACTTCCTCGACCGCGGGCAGCTCGGCTGCGCTGTCCTTGACGTAGAACATCAGTAGGTTGCGACCGTATTTTCGCACGTCCCACAGTTCGAGTTTGCCGGGCAATGATTCCGTTGGGAAGCCATCTTCGACCTGGATCGTCAGCACGGTTTCTTCGGGTGCCTTGTCCATCAGGCTCTTCACCATGCCGAGGAACGCTTCGAGTTTAGCGGGATCGAGGTCGGCAAATGGCGGGCTGAAGAACAGGTTCACCGGGCCGCTGCGGGCGATCGGCACCCAGCGTTCCGCCCAGCGATACACGTCCGCACGCAGCACTTGCACGCGCTCGGCGATGCCGAAGCGATCGACGTTCTTCTGGATGTCCGTCACCTGCTTCGCGTTCATCTCAATCAGGCGCGCATCGCTGGCCCCACGGCTGATCGCTTCGATGCCGATGATGCCAGTGCCGGCGAAGATGTCGTAAAACATTCTTCCGGGGATCGCGTTCCCGAGAATGCTGAACAGCGCCTCGCGGACCATCTGCGGCGTCGGGCGCATATCGGGGTGGACGAAGCACTGGAGCTTACGCCCCTTGAGCGTACCGGCCACGATTCGTAATTCCGTCTTCTCCACAACCGACTCCACTTCAAATTGAACGACAACGCGAAGGCAATTGCCTTCGCGTCGATGACAACACAATTCCCATTATACGAACTACTTCTTCGCCAGTTGCACTTTTGCGGCTTGATAAACGATCTCGGCGGAGAAGCCGAAGCGGACCATCAGGTCTTTGAGAGGGGCCGATGCGCCGAACGACTTCATGCCGATGATCGTGCCCGTATTTCCGGCGTAGCGTTCCCAGCCGAACGCCGAGAGCATTTCCACGCAAACGCGGGCCGTTACGGCGGGTGGCAGCACGCTGTCGCGGTAGGCTTGCGATTGCATCTCGAACAGTTCCCACGATGGCAAACTGACGACGCGAGCTTTCACGCCTTCGGCGGTCAGTTTCTCGTAGGCTTCGACGGCGAGCATCAGTTCCGTGCCCGTTGCGACGAGGATCACATCGGGCTTGCCACCGGCGGCATCGCCGAAGATGTAGCCGCCCTTGGCCACGCCGCTGACGGCACCGTACTTCGTGCGATCGTACGTTGGCACCGCTTGACGGCTCAGCGCCAAAATCACCGGGTGATGCGTCTGCAACATCGCGATGCGGTACGCCTCGGAGACTTCGTTCGCATCGCCGGGGCGAAGCACGATCAAGCCCGGAATCGCTCGCAGCGAAGCGATTTGCTCGATCGGCTGGTGGGTCGGGCCGTCTTCGCCGACGCCGATGCTATCGTGCGTGAACACGTAGATGACGGGCTTTTCGATGATCGAACCGAGGCGAATCGCGGCACGGCCGTAGTCGCTGAAGATCAGGAACCCGGCGGCGAACGAACGTAGCCCGCTCAGTGCCATGCCGTTGCAGATCGACCCCATCGCATGTTCGCGAACGCCGAAGTTCACGTTGCGGCCGGCGGGGCTGGCCGCCTGGAAATCGCCCGCACCTTCAAACGCCAGCTTACTCTTGTTCGACTTCGCGAGGTCGGCCGAACCGCCGACCATCCACGGCACCGCCTTCGCGATGGCATTCAGCACCTTGCCCGACGAATCGCGGGTGGCCATGCCCTTCGGGTCGGCGGGGAACACGGGGACGCTCTTCTCCCAATCGGTCGGCAGTTTGTTGCCTTGAATTTGCTCGATCTGCGCCGCGAGTTCGGGGAACTTCGCTTTGTACTCGGCAAACTTCGTCTTCCACGTCGCATGTGCGGCCGCACCGTGCTTGCCGATGTTCGCCTGGAAGTGTTCGTACACCCCAGCCGGCACCAGGAACGACTCGTTCTCCGGCCAGCCGTACGAGCGTTTCGCACCGCGAATTTCCTCGTCGCCGAGCGGTTCGCCGTGCGCGTGTTCGGTGTCGGCCTTGTGCGGGGCACCGAAGCCGATGATGCCTTTGACGATAACAATCGTCGGGCGGCCCTTCGTTTTCTTGAAGCTGTCGATCGCCGCCGATACGCTGCTCAGGTCGGTGCCATCGCTGACGCGAAGCACGTTCCAGTGGTACGCGGCGAAGCGTGCGCCGACGTCTTCGGTGAACGCCAGCGTCGTGCGGCCGTCGATGGTGATGCTGTTGTCGTCGTAAAGCAAGCACAGGTTGTCGAGTTGCAGGTGCCCCGCGAGCGATGCCGCCTCGCTGGCGATGCCTTCCATGAGGCAACCATCGCCGCAAATCGCGTAAATCTTGTGATCGAAAAGGTTCTCGTAGCCCGGCTTGGCGTAGTTCGCGGCGAGCCACTTCTGCGCGATCGCCATGCCGACCGCGTTGCCGATCCCTTGGCCGAGCGGCCCCGTTGTGGTTTCGATGCCGCTCGTCAGGTGATATTCCGGGTGGCCGGGCGTAGCGCTGTCGAGTTGGCGGAACCGCTTGATTTCGTCGAGCGTTACGGGTCGCTTGCCGTCGGTCGGCTTGACGCCGATGAGGTGCAAGACGCTGTAAATGAGCATCGAAGCGTGGCCGTTGGATAGCACGAACCGGTCGCGGTTGAACCACGTGGGGTCGGCGGGATCGTACGTCATCTGGCGGTTGAAGATCGTGTAGGCGACGGGTGCAAGACCCATCGGCGCACCGGGGTGGCCGGAGTTCGCTTTTTGTACGGCGTCCATCGACAGCGTGCGAATCGTATTCACGCACAACGTGTCGATCGGCAGGAATTCCATCCCGGTTTTCGCGTCCTTGGCCACAGTTTCGCTCATAGGTCTCTCGTAAAGGTGCTGGGCATGGACTAATCGAATAAGAGCATACGAATTCTTGCGAAACTGTCGAGTAGATCGCGATCATTTCGCCGGTGGCGCATGGCCCTACTTGCGTTGCGGAATATACTCTCTGAATCGAATGGATAAATCCGGGCCGGTGCCGGGCGAATGGCCTCCCACACGCAGACGACCCTGCCGAGACGCAACCCGATGGCTCAGCCCCCGCCGACACACCTCACCCGACCGCTCGACCCGCTCGCGGCATTACTCAGTTACCTGTTTCCGGGCCTCGGGCAGATTCTGCAAGGTCGCGTGGCGAAGGGGCTGCTGTTCTTCGTTTGCATCTACGCGCTGTTCTTTTACGGTATGGCGATGGGCCAGATGAAGAATGTCTGGCTACCGAACGCGAGCAAGTTGCCCGATACCGAGATGCCGTTCATTGCCACGAAACTCGGCGGCGTGGCGAAGGCAATCGCGTATCGCCCGCAGTTCCTCGGCCAGTTCTGGATCGGCGTCGCGGCCTGGCCCGCTGTCGTGCAGTACTTCGCGTCCGACCCCGATGCCGTGCCGAACGCGAACGGCTTGCCCGTCATTCGCACCTACATGAGCACGCCGACCGAAGAAGAACTCAACAAGCTCCAGCGCGACGGCAACAAGCGTTGGGATCTCGGTTGGGTGTACACTTTGATTGCCGGAGTGCTGAACTTGCTGGTGATTTACGATGCACTCGCCGGCCCGGCGGTGCGCGACGAAGACTTTGAAGACGTAGTGAAAGAGAAGCCCAAAGGCCCGCCACCCACCCCGCCACTGCCCGTAGAAACCACCCCCACCGCGAACCCGCAAGGCAGCCCATGAATCTCTTCGCGGCCAGCATTTACTGGGACTTACCCGTCCTGTTAGTCGTCGTCAGCATCGTCTACAGCGCGACGCGCCACGACCGATGGGACCGCATCGCCGCCGAAGCCGCCCGCTGGGGCCTGCAAATCGCAGGCTTCCTGGCGCTCATCGGCGTCGTGCTCTACGTGCTCTCGACGTATTTGTAGGGTGCGGGGGTGTATAATATCACCAACAAAGAGGGCGACGCGATGGAAATACCCGTACTCCTCGAACCCACATCGAATGGGTTTCGAGCTTCGACGCAAAGCCCCGTCACGCTGTCTGCCGAAGGCGGTTCCGAATCGGCGGCGGTGGCTGCGCTGAACTTGGCGTTGCAAAGTCGTTTGCGACACGGCGGCAAGATTCAAATGATGGCCGTACAAGAGGCCAAGAACGTGCTAGACACCTGCGCCGAAATGCGTGCAGACCCGAAGCATGCGGAAATGGAAAAGGCTTTTGAAGAATACCGCAAGGTGGCCAATGCCGTGCCGGATGCGGATTGATGGCAACATTTCTCCTCGATACCACTACGATCACCCACTTGCGAAACGGGCATGCCATTCGCAACAATGGCACGTTAAAAACGTGCCCCACGTAAACTGCCCATGCAGGAGTCCTTCCTTTGGCTACGCCCTCTCGCAAACTTTTTCTCTCGACTGTCAGTAGCGAACACGGCGACGATCGCCGGATATTGAAGGCCACTCTCGTTGGGCCGTTTCTCGAAGTCAAAGAGCAGACGGACTTCATCAATCTTGGTGGCGATACTCTCGCGATGCTCGACAAGTACATCGCCACCTGCAATGGTGTGGTGCATCTGCTCGGCGATGCGACGGGATCGTATCCCGATCCAATTAACATTCGTGACTTGCTCGAACGCCACACGGATTTGCCTGCGAAACTCTCGTTTTTGCCCGACATCGCCGCCAACGGCCATCGCTACAGTTACACCCAGTGGGAAGCGTATCTCGCCATCTACTATGGCATCGCTCTCTATCTCTTTCGGCCGACCGACGACGCACCCCGTGGCCCGAATCATCAGCCCGATGATACCTGCAAAACCGAACAGCTATCCCACCGTCTCCGATTGCAAGCGATCAGCCGCTATGGCAAGACGTTCCCAAATATCGACAAACTCTGCATTCTCGTGCTTCAGGAACTGGTGAACGCGAACTACGCGCCGTTCCTCACGGACGAAGCGAAGCGCCTCGTTCCGCCATACAACCTGCCGCTCGTTGGCAGGCTGTTCAAGGGTCGCGATGAATTCCTCGATCAACTGCGTTCGGTATTGAAGAACAAGCCGACGCACATTGCGGCGGTGACGGCGAAGCAAGCGATTCATGGCCTCGGCGGCGTGGGCAAGACGCGGGTGGCGGTCGAGTATGCGAAGCGCTACGCGCACGAATACACGGCGTTGTTGTTCGTGACGGGGGATAGTGCGTCGAACCTCGAACGCAATCTCGCGAACCTGTGCGGCGCGTTGGTGTTGAACCTGCCGGAGCGCGATGCGAAGGAACAGGAAGTCCAGGTCGCGGCGGCGATTCGCTGGCTTCGCGAACACACCGGGTGGTTCCTGATCGTCGACAACGTCGACACACCCGAGGCGGCGACGGCGATCAAAACGCTGATGCAAAAGTTCGATACGGGGCACATCGTCATCACGTCGCGGCTATCGAATTGGGGGCAAGCCGTCGAAGAACTGCCGCTCGATGTCATCAGCGAGACGGCGGCAAAAGAACTGCTACTCGAATTCACCGTCGGGAAGCGCAAGCCGACGCCGACCGACGAGGCCGAGGCATCGGCGTTGGCCAACGATCTGGGTTGCTTGCCGCTGGCGCTCGAACAATCCGGGGCGTACATCGCCGAAGCGGGTTGCAGTTTTGCCGAATATCGCAAGTTGTGGAAGGCGCAGGACGACGAGGTGCTGAAGTGGCATTCGCACCTGATGCACTATCCGCGGAGCGTGGCCACGACGTGGCGATTGAGCTTCGGCAAGGTCGGGAAGGACGGGCAAAACCTGTTGCGGGTGTTATGTTGGCTCGCACCCGATCCGATTCCGTTGGCGATGCTGGAGAAAGCCGAAGTCGGCGAGGGCAAGTCGTCGCTGAACGTCAAGAAAGCCCGTCGCGATCTCGCCCGCTACTCCTTCGTGAAGTGGGCCGACGAATTGCACACGAGCATCGTCGTCCATCGCCTCGTGCAAGAGATCACCGAATATCGCCTGCCGAAAGACAAACGCCTCGACTGGCTGAAACGTAGCCTGAAGATGGTGGATGAGTTCTGCGTTGGCGACCCACATGATGTCCTCTCCTGGAAGGAGATATACACCCCCGCACGCCCACACTTGTTCGCGATTACCCAGACCGCGGATGAGTCCGGCATTGCCGAGCCGACATCGCGGTTGATACACCAGCTTGCCTTGTATTTGGACACTCGATCCGAACATGCCGAAGCCGAGCCACTGATGAGGCGAGTCGTACGCATGTTTGAAACGAGCTTGGGTGAAAGTCATCCCAACGTAGCTGGTGCAATTAACAACCTGGCGGGGTTACTTCGGGCGACGAATCAGTTGGCTGAAGCTGAACCGCTGATGCAACGAGCGTTGGCTATCGATAATGCGTATTACGGAAACCACCACCCGTATGTCGCTAGAGATCTCAACAACCTGGCTCGGTTATTTCAGGATACGAATCGGTTGGTTGATGCCGAGTCAATGATGAGGCAGGCCTTGGCGATGAACGAAGCAAGCTACGGAAACGACCACTTTGAAATCGCCATTAGCCTAAACAATCTAGCAGCATTACTCCTACAGACGAATCGGTCGGCCGACGCCGAGCCGCTGATGCGGCGGGCCTTGGCCATAGATGAAGCGAGGAATGGACGCGACCACCCCCGCGTCGCCAGAGACCTTAACAATTTGGCGGTGTTATTTCATGCGACAAATCGATTCGTTGAAGCCGAGCCGCTGATGCTGCGGGCTTTGGCGATTGATGAAGCGAGCTACGGAAATGACCATCCCGCAGTCGCCACAAGCCTCAACAACCTGGGTCAGTTACTTCAGGCGACGAATCGGTTGGCCGAAGCCGAGCCGCTGATGCTGCGGGCTTTGGCGATTGATGAAGCGAGCTACGGAAATGACCATCCACAAGTCGCCAGAGATCTCAACAACCTGGCTCTGCTACTCCAGGCGACGAATCGGTTGTCCGAAGCCGAGCCGCTGATGCGGCGGCATCTCGTGATTTTCGTGCTGTTCCAAATGCAAACAGGTCACTCGCATCCGCATCTCGAATCTGCCGTCGATAACTATGCAGGATTACTCAAACAGATGGGCCAGAGCGAAGAACTAATTCAGCAAACATTCAAAGCCATCTTTGCCGAGGCCGAAGCCCTCGCGGCCACAAAGTGACATTCTGCCGCCGAATGGGAAGCACGTTTTTAACGTGCTCGTATGGAACATGGCACGTTAAAAACGTGCCCCACAACCGCACTTGCCCGTTCCGCGTCGAGGGCTGCGAATTTACTCCCTCGGTTCGAGTGGCAGACCTCGTTCTCGAGCCAGTTGCTCGAGGAAATCTCTCGCCTCAGTTCCGCGACCGGCTTGCATGTCCTCGATCGATTCCCGCAACAACGCGGCTTCCTTTTCGCGGTCGTACGGAGCCATCGGATGGGGGTAGTCGACGTCCATCCGTTTCATGATCGCGGTTCTCTTGGGTTGTTGAGATTCTAACAGATCGTTCCGCAGATCGGGATGTCGGAAATTGCGATTTCACTTGCACCCACGCGATTCCCAATAGTCAAAAAATCGCAGACGATCCGACGTAAGTCGACTTTTGCATCGTGCGCAAAGTGACGCAAAAGTGTCTCATCCGGTCGATTTTATGTCGGGTCCGGTCGATTTTCGGTCAATGTTGGTCGATTTTTGGTCGGGTTCGGTCGATTTTTGGTCGGTATATTCGGCTTATGCGTTATCAATGACACTCAGCGCAAACCACGACAGGATTGCAGGATAACGCAAAACGGCCCGAAACCGATCCGCGATTTGCGATCGAAAAGTGTCATTCTGGGTCGCAAAACACCCGAAAAACGGTTTTTGAGCCTCTTTAATTCCGACTTACGTCGATTCGGGCAGCGAGATAATCCATCGCTGTGGCTTCGGCACAGCGTTCCCAGGAGAAGGCTTGCGAACGCAACTGGGCACGCGCGACGAGCGTTTGGCGATGCATTTCGTCGGTTGCGATGCATCGCAACAACCCGACGAGTTCATTCGTCGACTTCAGCGAGAACGTCTCGCCACCGTTGCCGAGGACTTCGGGTAAGCAGGTGGCCCGCGCCGCGAGAACGGGACAACCGCACGCCATCGCTTCGCAGAGTTGCAGGCCGAAACCTTCGTATTCGCTCGGGTACACGAACGCGAGTGCCTCGGCATACAACGCGGGCAGATCGGCTTCGTCGACCCAACCGATGAGGCGAAGTCGGTCGGCGATACCGAGTGCCGCCGCCATTGCTTGCAACTCCGCACGGCGATTCTCGTTGCCACCGGCTAACACGAGGTGCAAGTTCGAGCACGACGCTTCCGCAAACGCCCGCAACAGGAACGGGATGTTCTTCCGCTGTTCCCAACCGCCGACGTAAAAGAGGTATCGGGCCGGTAGCGAATGGCGTTGCCGAACGTCGTGCCGAGTCTCGGGTAGAATCGTTTCGTGAAAGTGCGGGTCGGCGGCTTCGTATGTGACGTCGATGCGGCGAGCAGGTATGCGAAGGTACTTCACGATGTCCGATTTCGCGTGCTGCGTGACGGTGATGATACGATCCGCCCGCGTTCGAGCCGCCCAGTGGTACGCGGTGGAGATCAAACTCTTCGGCTTCACCCGGTCGTACCACGCGGCTTGCCGGCCGTAGTAAATCGGGTCGATGGCATCGTGTAGCGTCAGCACCATCGGGCACGGTGCCGACCACGGCAGACCGAAGTTGAACGTCGAATGCAAGAGATCCAAACGAAGCGAACGGCACTGCTGCGGTAGCCAAAACTGTTCCCATTTGAGGTTGCGCATCGTCGGAGCAATGTGAACTTCGTAACTGCCAGTCGGGAAGCGTTCGAGGTGGCTCGGGTGAATCGGGCGTGGGGCGAGTAGCACCGGTCGCACGCCGAACTGCGGCAACTGCGCGAGCAGATTCACGGTGTAGCGGTTCCAGCCGCGCAGGCTCGGATCGGACAACAGCCTCGCGTTAAAACCGACTCGGAGTGGCATCGCCATCAGCGGGTGTTCCTCGCAACGATGACGATTTCGCCTTCAAAATCGAGTTCTTCAATGTTCGCGTTCAGGAACACCGGCGGGCTGGACAGCTTGTAGTACAACTGCACCGCGTGAAAGTGCTCGCGTTTGCCGATGTAAACCGTGCAGCGTGTGCGAATGTCGTCGAGGAATTTCGGCTCGTCGAAGTCGCGTAAGTAGAGTGCTGTGGGAACGACGAATTCGACTCGACGCGCATCGGCGAGCATCGGCTTTGCCGCAACCAGCACGAACGGTGGCCCGAGGCAAATCGCATCCCCCGGTCGCGAATGCGAAACGACGAACGCCTCGGCAGCGGCTTGGTTGGTCGGTAATCGCGGTAAGTTCGGCAAGAGTTTTACGAACACGATGGCGTTGACGATGCCGAGAATCGCGATCAGCCGAATGAGGTTCCGCGACTTCGCAAAGCTCAAGCAGACCGGCCCCAACCCGACGAGGAAGTAGGCCAAATAAAACATGTAACCGCCGAAATCCATCGCGAGTACGACGAGCAACAGGACGATCACACGTCGTGGCACATTGCGTTGTTTCACGGCGATTGCCGCGCTAACGATGACCGCGAGCATGATCGCCACGCTTGGGAGTGCATACCTCCAGGTGGCGAACTGCATCCATCCCGAGAGAGCGGAAAAGTTTCGCGATGTCAGGTGTGGGTAGAACTGCGTTTGAAACGAATGCGGTTCCAGATACCAGATTGCACACCCCGCAACACCGAGCGCGAACAACACGAACCCGAGTTTGTTTCGTCGCCACTCGCGATAGCACGATAGCGACTCCGCGAGCACCCAGACCACCGATGCGGGTAAGAGTGCCGCGTGAATCAGCGGCATGACACCGGCCAAAGACCACTGCCATGCACGGGCGCGTTCGTACGGCCAAAACAACAGCGTGATCGCCAGCGGCGCGATCACGGTAAATCGCTGGTTCACGAACTCCGTCTGATAGGCACGCACCGACAGGAAGCTCATCGCCACGAGGAAACAGAGACACCACGGTTGCTTCAGTAACCGTCGAACAATGATGGCGAAGCCGACGCCAGTAATGAGTGATAGCAGAGCGACACCGGCGAGGTAACTGCCGTGACTGATGCCAAAGAGTGCGAAGAAAGGCAGCGGCCCGACGCCCATGAGCGGCGAGTTGAAACGCCAGTATCGGTCGAGTTCGTACTGCGTACCGAGTTGCGGGAGTGCGAAGATTCCGCGTTCGAGCCAATTCGCGGGAGCGAGTGCATAGGCGACGAAATCGCCGCCGAGGCTACGCAGAAACACCGGCGCAAGCAGGAACGCGAGTGCGAAAATCGCAACGGGGACCGCACGGAGAACCGGCATCATCCGAGGAGGCCCTCTGCCGTCAGGAGTTCGACCAATGTCGCGCGCAGATCGGGTTTCGGCGACCAGCCGATGAGTTCCTGAAGTTTCGTCACATTGGCTTGCAGGTGCGGCCGTTCGGTGGGTCGCACCTTCGCAGGGTCGGTTTCGATGCGGAGTGGCGCGCCGCGAATCTCGCCGATCGTGTCGAGCACTTCCTGCATCGAACGTGCCGTACCCGTGGCTACATTCGCCGTCGTCAGGCCCGGCGTTGCGGCATCGAGCATGGCAATGATTGCCCGTGCGGCTTCAGCGATCGGCACCAGATCGCGACGCGGCCAGAGGCTACCGAGACGCAACACCGCTTCGGGGTTGGCCTGCAATTGCCCGATGATTTCCGGGAGGATGTGCGGATTCGTTTCGCGCGGGCCGATCAGGTTGAAGAGCCGACCGACGACAAAGCGAGCATCGGGCCGATTGCGCGATTCGAGTGTGATCAATTGCTCGCCGATCCACTTCGATAGCCCGTAAATGTTGAACGGCGCGATCTCGGACTCGGTTTCGTGGTGCGGCCGTTCGGAGGCCGCGTAAACATCGCCGGTGCTGGCAAACCAGAACCGATTCGTATCGGCGGCGCGGGCCGCCGATAGCACGCACTGCGTACCGTAAACGTTGAGATGGACCGTGCGTGCTGGGTTCGCCACGCATGCCGGTATGAAGTGCAGCGCCGCCAAGTGGATCACCGCTTCGGGGCGATGTTGAACGAAGAGATCGGCGAGCGCAGCGGGTTCGCAGATGTCTCGTTTCGCGAAGGTCAAATGCGGGTTTCCACGGTGTGGGGTCAAGTGCGATTCACGCCCCGTGGAGAGATCGTCGATTGCAAGAACGGGTGTGCCACGTGCGAGGAGTTGCTCGACGACGTACGAACCCAAGTAGCCAGCGGCCCCCGTGACGGCCCAAGGTCGTGCGACAAAATCCCCCATTCTTCCCCTTATTGTGATGGCTCACTGCCGTGCCAACATCGTGCGATAGATCGCCTCGATCGCGTCGACGGTCGGCTTCGGTCCGCAATGTTGTTCTAAGAGTTGCCGCCCTGCGGCGCGTTGCCGATTCTGTTGTTGCGGATCCTTTAACAATTTCACGGCACGTTCGATCAAACCCGCGTCGTCCTCGGCGACGGAGGCATGGACGCCATCGATCGCCGGAATTCCTTCGACGCCCTCGCTCGTCGTAACGACCGGCACGCCGTATCCGAATGCCTCGAGGATTTTGATTTTCATGCCGCTTCCGCGAGCCGGTGCGTAAAGCATCACGCCGGTTTGCTCGAAGTAGGGCCGCGTGTCGGGAACGTTCTCTACTATCGTCACATCGGGCATAGCGATGAACTCGGCAAGCGAACTTCTCGCGCCCCAGCCGACGATCTGCACGAGCGCATCGGGAACGCGGCGTTTAATTTCCGGCCAGAGTTGGTGAAGTAAACGAACTGCGGCCGAACGCGATGGATGCCAGGTCATCGAGCCAATCACGCTGAGAATCGGCTCGACCGTTCGTTGGCTGTCCGATATGAACGGGTACTGGCTCGCGTCGATTCCAACGGGTACGGTGGTGATCGTTGCGGTCGGATTTTCGCGAAGCATTTCGGGTGCGAGGCGGGGCGAGCAACTCCGGAAATGCTGGAAATCGCGTACGAGTTTCCGCTCCGCGTTCAGCATCTGCCACATTCGGAAGCGTTCGAGGAACGTGGGCGATACCACGTTCGCCAGATCGATCCAGACCAAGTGATGCACATTCACGAGCGACTTCGCGCGGTGTTTCATACCGAGCCAGCCGCACCACAATTGTTCGAGGTGCAAAATGTCGAATCCCGCCGCGAGTTCGCGTTCGAGGTCGGCTTTTAACTCCCGTGAGAACATGTACGAATACGGTCTGCGTAACGTTTCAATCTTGGAAACGAGTCCGGAGCGCGCAGGGAACGGGTAGAGCCGTAGGTCGTATGTCGGGGTGGGGAACAAGGCACGGGCCTTCTCGATCTCTTCGGGTTTGATGCACGCCGCATATGCGGTCACGCGGTGGCCCCGTTCGACGAGTTCCTTCAGCAACACGTAATACCATCGTGCCGCTGCATTCCCGAACGGTAGCGGCGGCTCGATCATCACCAGAACTATGCGAAGCGGTGTCACGCCATACCCTCGACGATGGTGCGGATTTCTTCGGCCATCTGCGCCCACGTTCGTACACGTAGTTCACTCGAAAACGCCGTTGCCCGCACCTGAAAATCAGCCTGATTCTTGCGCCAGTGCTGTAGTTGTTCGACGAGCGATTCGGGGTTGTGTAGCAAGAGTTCGCGTAAATTTTCGGGGAAGCGCTCGGCGACACCCGCGTTCGCGGAAACGATTGCGGGCAAGCCACGGCACATCGCCTCGTGTACGCCCAGGCCGTATGCTTCGTACCGCGACGGGTGAACGATCGCATCGGCTGCGGCCAACACGTTCGGCACGTCGTTCCGAAAGCCGAGAAACGAAATTCGGTCCGCGATGCCGTCGGCTTTCGCACAACTCTGCCAGTGCGCCAGTTCCGCGCCGCGCCCGATCACCGCGAGATTCGCATCCCAATCGGGTTGTGCGCAGAGCGTTCGCCACGCGGCATACAAAACGTCGAAGCCCTTGCGGCGGTCGCCGAGGCCGCCGATGAAGATCAGCCAGGGGCGGTCGGCCCAGCCGAGTTGTTCACGCATCGCCTCGCGCTCGCCCAATGCAATTGGCCCGAATCGAACGGGATCGGTCCCATAATAGACGACGTGAATTTTGCGTGCGTCGATGCGGAAGTGTTCGACCAATTGCTTCGCAGTCAGTGTACTATTCGCGATAACCACTTTCGCGACAGCGAGCGCTTCGCGTTCCCACCGGAGCGCCCGGCGGTGGTAGAAGCGGTCTTTCCATCGTCGCAAGAACGTGCCCGTTGCCGGTGACTGATACGCGGCGTGAATGTAATGCACCCAGTTCGCGCCCGGTACGGGGCAGTTGCCGCCATTCGCGAGAACGTGCCCGCCTTTCGCGATCATCTCGCGGGATTTCCGCAACCCCATCGAACGCAGTTTCGCTTCGCCGAGGATGTCTCGCCCGAACGGGCGGCGAACCGCGTGGAGCGTCACTCCCGTAAGGTCCGCGCGATGTGCGACGATTTCCACGCATACCCGTTCAGCGAGGTACTTCGCGAGATAGAGGTTGGCCGCATCCATCCCGCCGGTCGGGATGAAATCGCGTGCGATCAGGAGCCACGGTGACGCGGCCATGTCACTTGCCTCCGGTCGTGCGCATGGCGGCATAAATGGCCCCGTTGAGGAGCCAGAATTCGAGGCCGAACTGCCCGATGAACAGCGGGTAGTTGAAGGTGAGCGCGACGGCGGCTACGTCGTAAGCCAAAACCAAAATCGCCCACCCCGATAGCCAGTGGTCGCGGGAACGAATGGCAATGCGGCCCACGGTGACCATCGCTAGCAGGATGGCAATCGGGTACGCAACTAGTAACAGTAGGCCGCCATCGGCCACCCACGCGGTCCATTGAATCTCCACCCAGATTCGCGGCGAGGTCGGGTCGTTCGAGCGACCGAAGTAATTCGCGACCATACCCCAGCGGCCCAATCCACAGCCGAACGGATTGTCGGGCAAAAACGTGGTGAACGTATCTTCGAGAAAGACCCCGCGATTCGAGTAATAAACCTCGCCAGGGTCCGCTTCAATCAGCGTTTCGAGCCGTTTTACCATACCATCTCCGCCGACCGCGGAGGCCCATAGGAATACCATCACGCTCAACGCGGGTACGATTAGCGCGAGCCGACTGACGGCGGCATAGCGCCGAAGTGCCGCGAGGATCGCCGCGAAACTAATCGCGATGATGAGCGTCAGCACGAAGATCGATCGGATCTGGGCGAGGTAGATGCAGAACAAACCGACGACCATACCGACGACTCCGGCGATCCGCATCGGCCATCGTTGGGCAATCGCCAGAAACCCCATGCCGAACACGAAAGCATACAGACCCGCCATCGCGGCCCCGCCCGGCGAATCGGTCAGACCCATCGGTCGCCATACCGATTCGCCATTCGCGAGCGTGATTTGTAGCCCTTTCGACAACTCGCCCTGCGACACGACGTTATCGGAGATGTTCGGCTGGAACTGCCCGGGATAGTAAACCTGCAACACGCCGAAGATCGAACTGAGCACGTGGAACGACCAGAACACGGTGAAGAGGCGGACGAGCGTTTGGCGATTGACGGCGAGTTTCGGCACCCAGAATATCGGCCCGATGATCGCCGCGTACAGTGCGAGTTGCGCGATCGCGCCGAGTGCGTTCGACGATTGCGGGTGGACGAAACCGAAACCGACAATCGCGAGTACCGCCATCGCAGCATATCGCGCCGGGTGACGGTTTGCACGACCGCTCACACCGATGATCGCGTACAGACTGATGCCGAAGGCCGACGAGCGGAACAATACGCGAAACGGAGCTAACGTCTCAAAAAGCAACGCAAGTTGGCAAACAATTTGCACGCACACGACGCCGATCACCCACATTGCCGCGATCCGTTGTGCGGCCGCACGGGCTCGTATTGCAACGGGTGTCATTTCGTGCCTCCACGGTGATACGCATCCTGGCACCGATCGACGACACGGTTCCAGTCGAACTGCTCCCGCGTGCGCCGTAGTGCGGCCTCGCCCATTCGTTCCGTCAATGTCGCGTCGTGCCACAGCGTTAGTATTGCCGAGCGAAGGGCATCAGTATCATTCGGCGGAACGACGAAACCGCTGACACCATGTTCGACGACTTCGGGCATTGCACCGACATCGGTCGCAATTGCCGGTGTCCCGCACGCCATGCCTTCGAGAAGCGTCTGCCCCAAAAGTTCCGGAATCGCGTATTCTTCGCCAGTCGATGTTCGATAGACGCTCGGTAACACGATGCCGCGTGCGTTCCGGTAAAGTTCGACGAGGTCCGTATCCGAACACTGTTCGAGGAACGTGATACGCTTGCCCTCGGCGAGTTGGATGAGCCGGCGATAGAACCCGAGCGCGTGCGGCCACGGACGACCCGCCACAACGAGCGGCACATTCGTCGGCATCGCCTGTATCAGATAGTCAATTCCTTTGTGCGGCAGCAATCGCCCTGCGAACAAGATGAAGTCCCGCGTCGGCGGTCGTTCTCCCGGATGGAAGATTCGGAAATCGACACCGCCGCCGATTACTCTCTCTCGCGGTCGATTCTCGTGGCCGAACGCTTTCATGCTAAATCGACTGATGTGCAGGTGACCCGCGAACCAGTTCGTCGTGTCGGTTAAGCGATGGAACCCGACTCCGCCCCCGCCCAGATGCGTCGTAAATACGGGCCGCCCCGCCACCTTCCCGATCAGCGCGGTGATGCCCGCCATCAAGGTGTGCGTTTGGTGATAGTGAACGGATTTGGCTTGCGACAACCGAAGCGCGAGGCGGGGGCCGAACGGATCGAAGCGAAATCGCCGGTACGGAATCCAGTTGCGTAACACCTCGATTTGCAGCGGCCCCTCGGCGCGCGACATCGGAACCGCACCATACGCGATCAGCGCAGTTGGCACCCGATCGGCCATTGCGCGGGCGAGTTCGAGGGCGTAGCGTTCGGCACCACCGTACACACCTTCGTAGCCGAATAATGCCGGCACGATGTGCATCACCTCGGCGCGATTCATCGGATCGCCTCCGAGAGTATCTTGCGAAAGGCAATCAACTGCTGCTTCGGATCGCAGAGTTCCTTCGCACAAAATGCACCGCCCAAGCTGAAGCTGAGGATCATCTCGGGCTTTTCGATAAACGCTTTCAACATGCCCGCGAGCAAATTGACATTTTTCGGTTCGATGCGCACGCCGCAAAACTCGTTGACGATCTCGGCCCCGCCACCGATGTCCGAAGTCACCACCGGCAACCCCGCATAGAGCGCTTCGACCAACGCGATGCCGAACGGCTCGGGGCCAGTGTTCGGCTGACAGAAAACATCGGAACCGGCCATCAAACGAGGGATGTCGGAACGCTGCCCGAGGAACCGCACGCGACCCGCGATGCCGAGAACCATCGCTCGATGTTTTAGCTCGTGTAAATACTCCGCTTCTCCCGCTTTCTGTGGCCCACCAGCAATCCAGGCCACCCAACCGGGCACCTCGCACAGCTTGCCGAGTGCTTCGATGTGTACGGCTTGCCCTTTCATCCGTTCGAGCCGACTCGCTTGCAAAATGACGACGGCATGCACCGGCGTGTGCAACTCCGCACGGATCGCCGCACGGGTCGCTTCCCGGTTGGGATCCGAGCGATCTTCCACGGGGCACGCCAGCACATCGCACGGCACCGTGGGGAAAATCCTTTGCACAGTGCCGGCCGTGAACTGGCTGTTCGCGATCACTCGCTTCGGCGGCACGCGCTTCGCCCAACGATACAGCCAGCCTGCATCGGTGAGGTCGTCGTGAACGCAATGCACGATCGGCAGTCCCACCGATTTTGCGGCGCGTGCGAATACCCCGTGCGACCAACCGGCGTGCGTGATGCACACGTCGAATGGTTTCTTCGCGTGTAGCATCTTCAGCCGTCGCCGCGCTTCCCATACCGTCCACGGTCGGCTCACCCGCACGGCACCGAAATCGTGAACGACCGCGCCGCACGATACGAGTTCCTCGCGGAGCTTGCCGTGGAAGCACAACCCGAACTGATGCTCGACGTCGGGCGTGTGAAATTGCCGTTTCGCGATGGTAATTAGACAGCGTTCGATGCCGCCGAACAGGTTCCCGGAGTACAGGTGCAAGACTTTCATCGGGTGATTGCCTCCCGGTAAATTTCCAGGCTCCGTGCAGCCATCTGCACCGCATCGAATCGGAGTTTCGCTTGCAGAATCGCTTCGTGGGAAAGCCGCTCGCGCAAGCCTGCTTCCATAAGCATACACCGCGACGCCGCTGCGAATGCCACGGCATCGTTTACGGGTACGGTCAAACCGGTCTCGTTGTGGCGGCTCACCCACGGTACGCCGCTATGCGGGATGTTCGCGTTCACCACCGGGCAACCGCACGCCATCGCCTCGACTTGCACCAACCCGAAGCCTTCGCTGCGTTCGTTACTGGGGAACCAGAGTGCCGTGGCCGCGCGGTACGTGCCGACGAGTTCATCGTCCGAAACGCGGCCCCGCCAGACGACGCGATCCGCCACGCCTAGCGACGCAGCCAGACTTCGCCACGCGGGTTCCATCGGTCCGGTACCGATGATGTGCAGCGTACCGGGCAACTCTTTCAAAGCACGCATCGCAACGTCGAGTGCCTTGTAATAGACGAGCCGCCCCGCACTCACCCAGATCGGCCCCGCACTGGCCGCACGCAATTGTCTTGTATGAACGAGCGCCGCGGCGGAGGGATTCGCGAACGGCTGCAACTCGATCCCGAGCGGCAACGCGACCACTTTCGATGGGTACTTTGCGAGCAAACTCGAACCGCCCGCATACGGCGGGCTGTCGGTGAGAATGCGATCGGCGCGATGGCAAATCAATCGTTCCAGCGGACGTACGAGGTGCTTCAACAACCGTTGGCGAACGATGTCGCTGTGGTGCGTAATCACCAATGGGCGGATCGCCGGGTAGATCGCGAGTGCCAGCATCATCGTGATGTTCGGAGCATGGAGGTGCCAGATGTCGGGAGGATCTCTGAGTAGTTTAACGAGTGTCGATGGTAACCCCGGAGCAATATCGAGTTTGGCGAGATTCGCCACACGGCCGACTCGATAAATGCAAACCGGTCCATCGCGATCGATTCGACTCGGCGTACGGCGGCGACCCGCGAAAGTGACATCGCACCCCAATTGATCGGCATGATTGACCGCGACCACGCGAACATCACACCCCGCGTTCGCCTGATGGCGAGCCAGCGTCTGCGTGTGCGTTTCGATGCCACCCATCGCGGGCGGATAATACTTGCCGAGGTGAACGACTCGCAACGTCATCGATCGGTTCAAGGGGTAACGAAAGGAGGGCCTATTCCTACAAGAAAATGTAACCTCACACACGCAACCGACAACGATACTGTCAATAGAATCTCAAGAGTAACGCTTCGAGGAGGAGTTAAACGCGGGCTTACATGGGAAATTCTCCGTTCCTTCTCGATTTCTTTGAGGTAACCATGCCTGCCGATCCTGCTCGCGATTCTTGTGCTATCATGCTGTGCCTCAAACATCGCGAACGAACGGATTCACGAGGTGGGAATGTCCGCTGATGTCGCCGTGATTTCACTGAATCAGCTTCGCGTGCAATACGGCGCGTTCACGGCTGTCGATAATCTTTCGCTCGATATTCGCCGTGGCGAACTCTTCGGATTGCTCGGGCCGAACGGGGCCGGGAAGTCGACGACGATCCGCGTGCTGATCGGACAACGCCAGCCGAACGCGGGGTCGGTCACCATTGCGGGGTTCGACATCGTTCGCGATTGGGCCAAGATCAAGCCGGTGTTCGGCTACGTGCCGGACCGCGAGAACCACTTTGAAGAATTCACCGGGCGACGCAACCTCGAATTTTTCGCCGATCTCTACGGCGTGCCGCGGATGCGAGTTCGCGACTGCTTGAAACTCGTCGAACTCGACGAGGCCGGCGACCTCCCCGTTCGCGGTTACTCTTTGGGTATGCGTAGGAAGCTGTTGCTGGCGCGGGCGCTGATTCACGAACCGAAAATCCTCTACCTCGACGAGCCGACCGCGAACCTCGACATTCACTCCGCCGAGGTCGTTCACCGCATTCTGCGGGATCGCGTCGCCGACGGGGCAACCGTGATTTTGACCACGCACGATATGGACGAAGTCGAAAAGATCTGCGACCGCGTCGGCATCATGTGCAAGGGCAAACTCATCGCACTCGATTCGCCAATGAACCTGAAACAAGCGCACACCGAGCGAAAAGTCGATGTTGTGACCGCAATTGGCGAGCGGCTCGTCTTCAATCTCGACGACGATGCGGATCGGCAGAAGTTAGCCGAAGTGATCCGCGCCGGGCGAACCGCGAGCCTGAAAACCCGCGAGTTCGACTTCCACGCGACTTTCCTGAAACTGACCGGCTTGGCGTTCGATTGACGATGGGAACCGATGCGATTTTACATTCTCCGTGCGCTGTTCCTCAAAGAGTGCCATCGGCACGTCGCCAATCGCGGCGGGCTGGCGCTCGGCTTGCTCCTGATCGCGGCGACGATTTTACTGACGGTGTTCAACCCGATGGGCGGCGGCGAAGGCTCCGGCGATGCCACCAGTTCCGGCATCGTCGGCGGCATTCACCATTGCTACATCGAGTATCCGAAGGAAGATAAACAGTACATGTCGACGCTGCTCGATCACCTCGAAGCGAATACGCCAAAGGAGATGAAACCGAGCATCAAGTACCGCGCGCTGCGGCCCGAGAATATCGAAAGTACGATCAACTACTCGCCGGGTGTCGGCAGTATTCGACTCAAGCTGGTCGTCGGGAACAATGGCCGCAAGACACTCGAAGTTCACATCTGGCACCCGCCCGGCGAACCCGAGGCGATGGCGATTTACGAGAACTGGTTCTTCCGCGAAGCCCGATACGCCTTCCAGGCCATTGCGGAAAAGGACATCGTCGCCGCGGGGGGGACGGCCTTGCCGAGTTCGCCCGTATCGACCGTAACCGACGACCTCTGGGCGATCCGCGAATCGTTCGGGCGTCTCGAACGCGATGCCGAGGCGGCGCGCATCGCACTCGGTGCCAAGGCCCCGCCGAACGCATTCGTCCCCGCGATATTCATCGAGCGCCAGGGCCTCGGTGGCAAAGTGCTCGACTTCCGTTCGGCGATTGCTACGGGCCTCGTCGTGTTCGCATTATACTTTACATGCGTATACTTGTTGCCGACGTTGAATTGCGAAGAACGCGAACGCGGCGTGCTTCTGGCGCAGGCACTTTCACCCGCATCACCCGCAGAAATTTTAGCGGCGAAGTTCCTGTTTTATCCGCTGATGGGTTGCGGCCTCGCGGCGACGATCGCGGGAATTTACAAAGTGTCGGTGCTGTCGACGCTGTTCTTCTGGCTGTCGCTCGGTGCTGTCGCGGCTGGTTTTCTCGGCATCGGCATGACCGTCGCCACGCTCGCCAAAACCCAACGGGCCGCGTTCCTCGGTGCGATGTGCTATCTACTTTCGGTGTCGTTGGTGCTCATCATTTGTTCCACGAACGGCATCCCACTGATCCCGTATCTCGCACTCGAATTCCACATCCCACGCATCTTGCACGCCTCATTATCCAATAGCGTGAAGTCCGAACACTGGATCCACCTGATCGCCGCACTCGGCCTCGCCACGTGTTGGATCACCATCGCCGGATACCTGTTCCGCAAACGCGGCTGGCAGTAAAGGCACCGAAAGTACAGGTAGGGTTGTCCCTTACCCGCCCCCATTGGCATCAAGTTAAGCGGTTGTGGGCATTTCCACCTTGTACTTGAGCTGGCTCGGATCTGCGAGCAACTCGAAGGTACTGGACGACTTACGC
>JAYVXI010000049.1:0-22918 GCA_043785305.1 Limnoglobus sp.
TCGCGGCGGCATCCGCGTGGCAGTAAAGAACCTCGACGGCGACACGAAAGCCGACCTCGTGGTCGGCTCCGGAACTGGCGCGGGTTCGCGCGTGACGGGCTATCTCGGCAAGAACATCGCCGCCGACGGCACGCCCGCAGCCCAGTTCGACTTCGATTCGATCAGCGGATTTAGTGGCGGCGTGTTTGTGGGGTAACAGTAGTGGATAGTGATTAGTGGTTAGTTGTGAGTATGAATGAGAAGCAGTGATTTCAATCACTGCTTCTCATTCATACTCCTCTCTGTGTTCTCTGTGACTCTGTGGTGAAATCGAAGCGGGCCCAGTTCGACTTCGATGCGCTCGCCGGATTCAGCGGCGGCGTGTTTGTGGGATGATCGAAAAGTGGCGAGTGGCAAGTCCCATTGACGCCGAGTGGGCTGCGCCTCAGAGTAGTAGTATTCATTTGCTTCCGAAATACCCGATACCCCTACCATGTACCCTTGGTTCCGCAACGTGGTTCGCGCGATCTCGACGTTGGCGTCGGGGATGTACGTGACGCTCTGGTACTTCGTCCAGACGTATCGCCGCAAACCGTTCACCGCACACTTCGCTTACCCCGAAAACCCGATCCCGATTCGTCCGCGTTACCGCGGCTTCCACCGCTTCGATCTCACCGCATGCATCGGTTGCGATAAATGCGCCCGCGCTTGCCCGGTCGACTGCATTTACATCGAAAAGGAAAAGGCCATCGCGCCCGCAAAGGGCTTCGTCGTCACGGGGTTCGCCATCGACTATACGAAATGCATGTTTTGTTCGCTCTGCGTGGACCCATGCCCCGCCGATTGTTTATACATGGGTTCCAACCACGACATCAGCTGTTACACCCGCGATGGCTGCATCGTGGACTTCGCCAAACTGCCACTCGCCATCGCATGGGGGCAAGATACGCTCAATCCGACGGCAATACACGAATCGAAAAAAGTGAGCTTGCCAGTCTGGACGAAAGTGTGAATGGAAACGGACACACGTCCCATCCACCTCACCCGGCGGCTTGTTTGCGGGTTTCCCACTCATCGGATGAGACGAGCACTTCGCGGGCGTTGCTGCCGTTGAAGCCGCCGACGATGCCGTCTTCGGCCATGAAGTCGATGAATCGCGACGCTTTGCCGTAGCCGATGCCGAGGGCGCGCTGCAACAGCGAGGTGCTGCCACGCTGTTCGCGGATGACGATCTCGACCGCTTGCTCGTAGATCGGGTCGCGTTCGCGTAGCTTCTCGCCGAGGCTCGCGCCGCCTTCGCTCGTCGTGTCTTTCGTCTTCAAATTGAGCAATTCACTCTCGTAATTCGGCTCGTCGCATTCGAGGTTCGTCACGGTGCGTTCGATTTCGCCATCGTCGACGTACGCGCCTTGCGCGCGAATAATCGTGCTGGTGCCGGGTTGCAGGAACAGCATATCGCCCATGCCGAGGAGCTTGTCGGCCCCCTTCTCGTCGAGGACGACGGCGCTATCCGCACGGCTCGCCACCTGGAAACAAATGCGAGCCGGTAGGTTCGATTTGATCAATCCCGTGATGACGTCGACCGTCGGTTTCTGCGTCGCCAACATGATGTGGATGCCCGCCGCACGCGACTTTTGCGCGAGCCGGATGATGTGCGATTCGACTTCCTTTTTCATCGACATCAACAAATCGCCGACCTCGTCGATGATGATGACGATGTACGGCATACTCCGCGGGACCGCCTTGCGTTCGTCTTCGCTGACGGGGTCGATGCGGCGTAAAATCTCCACGGTGCCGAGTTCGTTGAAGCTCGCGATGTTGCGCACGCGGGCACGGCGAAGCCACTCGTATCGCTCTTCCATCTTGTCGACGGCCCACGCCAGAATCGCTTCGGCTTTCTTGTCGTCGGTCACAACCGGGTGCATCAGGTGCGGGATTTTGCCGTACTCGGATAGCTCGACTTTCTTCGGGTCGATCATGATCATCCGGCATTCGTCGGGCTTGCGCGTGTAGAGCAAGCTGAGGATGATCGCGTTCAGACAGACCGATTTGCCGGTGCCGGTGCGGCCCGCGATCAGCAGGTGCGGCATCGTTGCGAGGTCGTAAACCAACGCGCGGCCTTCGACGTCCTTCCCGACGAAGATCGGCAGTTTCATCTTGCTCGCCTTCGCGGTCGTGGCGGCGATCAGTTCCTTCAAACGAACCGTTTGGCGATGCTCGTTCGGTACCTCGATGCCCACCGTGTCGCGACCCGGCAACGGCGCGACGATCCGCACGCTGGACACTTTTAACTTCAGTGCGAGGTCATCCGAAAGCGTCGTGACTTTGCTGAGCCGCAACCCCGTTTCGAGCGAGATTTCGTACTGCGTAATCACCGGTCCCGTGTGAATGCCGACGACTTTGATCGTCAAGCCGAAGTCCGTAAACGTCTTCTCCAGAAGCACCGCACGCTCGCGCAACTTCGATTCGTGATCTTGCACGGCAAACGCATCGGGGTCGTTGAGGAGGGTCAGTGGCGGCAGTTCAAAATCGACGACGGTTTCGGTTTCGGCAATCGCGGGTCGGGTAATCGTCAGCGGTGCGCGCTCGATTGGAATCTCGCTCGGTTCGTCGTCGTCGCGCGGCACGAGCCGCAACTCGGGCGGCTTGTGAATCGGGATCGGTGCGGTTTCCACGGGTGACAGGCTCACGATGGCGGCACGTTCTTCGCGCTTCTTTTGAATGCTTTCGATGACGTGATTCGTACGGTTTTCCACGAACGCATTGCTCGCCTTCGCCCCGATGGCGATGCCTCGAACCGCGAGCCAGATCGTGCGCAATAGTGACCGAATGAGGTTGTCCGCCGCGAGCAATACTCCGATGAAAGCGATGGCATTCAGCACGTGATAAGGCACAGCGCGATCGTCGAGAAAGAAGCGCAGGTACGCGCCGATGGAGCCACCGGGGCCGTACGCTGAGGCAGGGGGAAGCGTGAGGCGATGTGCGGTCATGTCGATGGCAGTGGCGGAAGTCGCGATGAGGATCAGCCAGCCGAGGCACCGTGCGAACAGCCGCCCAGTGCCACGCCGTTTCACGTAAAGCACCGTCAGACAAAACCAGCCGAGCGCGAGGACGATTGCGGCGAAGCCGAGCGCGTTCGCCACGGGTGCGATCAGCGTTGCCGATTCCGGAATTTGCGAATGTAACCCCGTGAGTGGCGCGTACGTGGCCAGCGCGAACGCGAACAGGCCCAGTGCCGCGAACGACGACAGGGCGACTGCATCGAGCCGCAACCGCAGCGGGGCCGACATGAGCGACGCACTCCGAATGAAGGTAACCGACTACCTTCATTGTCATCGCGGAGTGGCTTGAGGCGAAGGGGAAAGCAGGAGCAGATTCTCAAACCGGCGAGTGGCTTACCGAGTAGAATCCGAGCAACTCGCAGATTCGGCAGAGGTCGGATGCGAAACGCTACATTGCTCGGCCGAGGAGTTTCGCGAAGGCGCGCAGTTGGTGAATCAAGTCGGCGAAGCCCTTAAAATCGAGCGATTGTGCGCCGTCGGACATGGCGCGATCGGGGTCGGGATGGGCTTCGATGAGCAAGCCGTCGGCACCCGATGCTAACCCGGCGAGTGCCATTGCGGGCACGTAGGCGCGCTTGCCGGTGCCGTGGCTGGGGTCGACGAAGATCGGCAAATGGCTGAGCGTTTTCGCGGGTGGAATCACCGACAAATCGAGCGTGTTCCGCGAGTGGTCGGCGAAGGTTCGCACGCCGCGTTCGCACAAGATCACCTGATAGTTTCCGCCCGCCATAATGTACTCGGCGGCCATCAGCCACTCTTCGAGCGTCGCGCTCATGCCGCGCTTCAAGAGCACCGGTTTCCGGCACTTGCTCACGCGCTTCAGCAAGCTGAAATTCTGCATGTTCCGCGTGCCGATCTGGATGATGTCCGATGCCTCTTCGACGGCGTCGGCGTGTTCCGTATCCATGAGTTCGGTGACGATGCCGATGCCGGTTTTGTCGCGCACCTTCTTCAGGATTTCCAATCCTTCGATGCCCATTCCCTGATAGGCGTACGGGCTGGTTCGCGGTTTGAACGCCCCGGCACGCAGCAATTTCACGCCGTGCGAAAGCAGAAACTCGGCGGTCTCGAAGATCAATTTCTCGCTTTCCACCGAGCACGGCCCGCCGACGATCGTGAACTGCGTCGGCCCGATTTCCGTTTGCGGCGTGTGTATGACGGTATCTTCACGGTGCATTTCGCGGCTGGCGAGCTTATACGGCTTGGTGACGCGAATGCACTCTTCGACTCCGGTGATCGCTTCAAATAAGGCTTTATCGACGGCGGCGGTGTTGCCGGTCATGCCGATGGCGGTGCGGGTGGCACCGGGCAATGGGTGCGGGGTCAGGCCTTGGTTGCGAATCGCTTCGACGGCCCGGTCGATTTGGGCATCAGTCGCGTTCGTTTGCATCACGAGTAACATCGGTCGCACCAAACGGATGGAGGGGGAAAAACCACCGCAACGTCACTCGACGGAGCGGTAGGGGTGTTAGTATATCCGCGTACGAGGGCGATATTGTCCGGGCACGATCTGTGCCGGTATAATCGGGGTAGAGAAAACGAAACGCAGAAGGAGTCGTCGTAATGCAGCGCATCCGAGTTACCGCCCGCCACAATCCGGAAGATCCCAGTGAAGATCTTCGTTGGGCCTCCCGGCTGCGTCGAGATCTCTGGGCACATTCGGCGGTCGAGATCGATCCCGATAGTTCGAGTCACAGCACGCACCGGGATGCAGAACGGAATGCATACTTCGAGTTTGCCACAGATCACTTGCCGGAAGTCCAGAGAGTCATGCGGGAGTTCGGTTACATCGACCGGGCAACGGTGGATGTGATTCAAGAGGGTAATGGCACGGAATGCGTGAACTGCGGGAATATCCCACCCGAACTGGTTACGGTCTGTCCGAAATGTCAGTTCCGCGACATCGATCCCTGCCCGTATTGCCACAATGAAGTCGCGCGATTGAATTATACTTCCGTTGTTGGCGAGGTCTTCCATTGTCCAATGTGTCATCACCGAGTCCGGTTGCAGATCAACGACCCGATGCGAGATGGGAACGGCGACTTCAACCAACCCTTGGTCTGCGTCAGCCCTGCCGAGGCTCCGGTCGAACATGAAGTTTAACGAACACGGCCACATCCTCATTTCGCCCCGCGAAATCCAACAACGTGCTTTCGAGGATCCCGACGGGCTAATCAATCACGTGATCCTCCCCGGTACGCCGGTTGGTTTTCCAACATACAGCCAATACGCGAAATTTATCGATTACTTGTCGCAAAGGACGGGCATCCATCCCCATCACTTTCTGTTTCGCGGAAGCACGAAAATCGGGTTCAGTATTTCGCCAAATCGAAAGAAGCGAAAGGTCTGGAAACGGTTCGGGCCGGGTTCGGATCTGGACCTGGCAATCACCGACCCGCACTTCTTCGCAACGGTCGATGAAGAGATCCGCCGCTACGATCGTTTGCCCGAAAATCGTACGCAAGTCAATTGGTGGCGAACGGGAATCGAATTTGAAAAATACGAGGCGCGAATCGATCAAAAAGGGCGACATGATTGCTATCGTTTCTTCGACCTTCCACGAAGGCTGGCCTGCATGATGGAACTTGAAAAGGTAATGAAAGCCGCACCGATCGCGGACTGCTGCGTGCATCCGTTCATCGAATTCAAGGCATTCCTCTTTCGAGATCGTTGGGCCGTCCATCGGCGATACCACACGGATCTGGACGACCTGAGACGTGGGCTTACCGCGGCAATCCATCCTCTCTCACAAGCGACGGACGAACCTTTCCCACCGGAGGCGACAATCTGACCGACTGGATTTCCCATCCCGACTATGAGTGAATTGGTATGGAGCCGAGCGAAGTGGCCGACAACACGAACGAGTGGGAAAACGATGCCGACATCGCGGTGGCGACGCGCGCCCTCGGCGAACCCGATGCGTTGTTTCGCGTCAGTCGGAGTCGGTTGCGCGTCAAGCTGATAGCGGGCATCGGCCTAATGATCTACGGCCTGGTTGCGAACTACTTTTGGTGGGTGCATGGCCCCGGTCGCTTCGGTCACGTGCAGTTCGAACTGCTGATTTTGCCGCCGATCCTCGGCGTCGGGTTGCTGCGGGCGATGTTCCGCAGCCGTCGTTTGCGCGTACTGATTTACCCGACGGGACTTCTGCGATTGCAAGATGGCGAAGTCGAATCGATCACCTGGAAAAGTATCGATGTCGTCAAAATCCGCGTTTCGGGGACGGTGCCGATAATCGAGCGCGATGCCGATGGCGCGGTCGCTGTCTGTTGGTTGCCGATTGCTGCGCCGAACGTGATGGTCTGGACGACCTGGATCGAAATCTCGTCGGAGGAGGATACCCCCACGCGGATCAGCTCGGCACTCGCGGACTACCCGGAACTGGCCGAACGCATCCAACGCGAAACGTTCGCAATCCTCTGGCCGAAGGTGCTTTCCGAGTTGGCATCGGGGCGAGCCGTGCCGTTCGGCGAACTCCTCGCGACTCCGGCGGGGTTGTTCAACGGCAAGCGGTTGTTGCCGTGGGCGGAGATTAAAGAGATCACGATTTCGCAAAAAGCGTTTGCGGTGAAGCGGCACGGCGGCTGGTTACCGTGGTTCGCCAAGGATGTGTCCGCGATACCGAACCCGCACATCTTGATCGCGATCGCGAACATGTTCGGTCAACGAACGAGCGAAGAACCCGAGGACGACGAAGCCGAGGAATGATGCGGTTTCGCCCAGCGATCCCGCAACTGGTAGCACGGGCGTTCGACCGCGCGATAGAGAATCTCTGCTCCGGCGAACGCCAACGCGACGGCGAGTATCGCTTGCAATTCCGTAGGTAGCACGTGCAATTTTTCGGCGGCGCGAATCGCTTCGGTGTGAACGAGATAGATCGAATACGCGCGCATCGCAACGAACGAGATCGCACGCGATTTCACCGTCGTTCGCCAAAATGCGGTCGAGTTCGCAAGCACGATCCACCCCGCGAAAATCATCGCCCAACCGCCGGTGCCCCAGTCGGGTAATATCCAGTTGCCATAAGTGCGATTCCACGAAGCGACCAGAATCAGCAGCAGCGAAAGCAATGCCCAGATGCCCGATACTTTTCGCAAACCGTGCCAGGTTCGTGGGCGAAACTCCGCGATTCCCGCGAGCATCACGCCCGTGAGGCACTGCACGAACACGACGTGCGTTTCGCGCATGTGATAGTCCGCGCGATGCGTGTAGTACCCGAGAATGTGCGCGACGATCAACGCCACAACCGCGAGTGCCACGAGCGCGAACGCCCAGCGATAGCGGTACGCGAACAGGATTGCGGGAGCGATTGCGAGGTAAAAATGTTCCTCGACGCACAGCGACCACGTCACGCCGAGGTACGGCATCTCGGGCAGGTAATTTTGCAAAAAGACGAGGTAACGCCAGTCGATGAGATTCGCGTGTCCTTGCACGATGAGTTGCGCAAACGTCGCGAACAACACCGCATAATATGCGGGAAGCGTGCGTAGCCAGCGGCGGATCCAGAAGCGTCGCACATCGACGGTGCCGGTCGTGTGGACTTCGCGAAAGAGTTGCGAGCCGAGCAGCCAGCCGCTGAGCACGAAGAACAAATCGACGCCCCGCCCACCGACGCTGAGCCAATTCGCAAGCGGCGTACCTCGCGCAAACGAGTTTGCGATGTGCGTGGCCAACACCATGAGTATGGCGAGTGCCCGGAGGAGATCGAGCGAAGCATTCCGAGGGTGCATGAAGCGAATTGTACGAACGGCACGTGAAAGAATCCGACAACCGACGAGCCGCCGGGCTTGTCCCGGCGGAACGAGGAAACCCGATTACTTCGCCTTCTCCACGGTCTTCAACAACAACTGCACCGCATCCTTGTGTGCGGCGGGGACGTCGTCGAACGTATTCACGTCGTGCTTGAATTTCCCGTTCACGACGGTGATCTGCGCGGGAATCGCCTTGCCTTCGACGAGCTTTCCGGCGATGTGGATTTTGACGTTGTCTTTCGTCGAGTCGATAGTGAAATCGTCGTTGGTAACCGATACCGACATCGACGAGGACGAGTTCGCTTTACCCTTCGCAGCCGAGAACTTCACGCCTTTGATCGTTTCTTTCTTGCCTTTGCGGACGACGACGATGTCGAATGGTACGTCGGCCTTCATCGCGGCGATGATCTTCGGCAGTGACTCCGCATCGTTCGGAACGAGCTTGCCGCCGAGTTCGACGATCACGTCGTTCGGTTTCAAACCGACCTGGTTTGCCAGCGAATCCTTGAGCACCGCCGTAACGAGAATCCCCTGCCCCTTCGGCAAGTCGAGTTGTTCGATCAGTGCCTCACCGAGGACTTCGATCTCGATACCGAGGCGACCCGACTCGGGTGAAGTGTGTACTTCGCGGCGGACGATCGAGAACAATTTCGTCGGCCTCTGGTTTTTCGTGGCCGCTTCGATTCGCTTGTGAAGCGCGGCAATCGCCTTTTCCAGTGCGGCGCGTGCTTCCGGTTGATCCTTCACTTCTTCGAGCGCCGCTCGCAACGTCTCGATCGATTTCTGAAGTGCTTTTGTGTCGAATGCATTCTCGATTTCCACGAAATACTGAGCAACTTTCAACGGTTCCTCTTTCGCTGCGCCCTTCTTCGCTTCGGCGGGCTTCTCGACTTGCTTCACGTAGACGCGATCGCCGGGCAGGATCTGATAGTTCGTTGCCGTCTGCCCATGTTGCACGATGGCTTTCCAGTCGACGGGCAGAATCTGCTCTCGCTGACCGGCGAGAGTGCGTGCGATCCAGATCGTGCGCTTCGCAGTACCTTCCGCTTTGGGAACCACGTCCAAAACCAGCTCATTGCCCGTTGCGGGGAAGGCCGTCACCTGTTCGCCTTTGCCAGCAGAATCGGTCACGAGGTAGTACTTCCCGGTTTTCCCAGCATCGTTCTGCAATGCGTCGGGTTTCGCCTTCGGCTTGTCGTCGGCAGCGATGCCGACACCCGACAGCGCGATGGCGATCGCGATGAGGCTGGCAGACGCGAGCGCCGACCACAGGCGAGCGAGGCGACCTTCCGGTTGCGGTTTGGAATCGACGAGCATGGTAACTCTCCTCAATAAATCGGATGGACTCGCTCGAACGCCGACCGCATTCGGTACGCACCGGATGGACGATGGTGTTTCGGGCAGAGTCGACAATCGAACGAGAAATGCGGCATAACCGACGGCTTCACCGGCACTCCTCGCGGCGGCCGCATCCGCGAGGAATTCCTGCGACAAGTTCAACTCGCGGCGAACCGACCAAAACCACGGCACGGGGAAGTACACCGCCCGCGCCAGCCCCACCCATAGCCCCGTCCACGGATCGCCACGCCGCAAGTGGTCGAGTTCGTGAGCGAGAATCCAGCGCAGCTCGTTCGCCGTCGTCCGCTCGATCGTGCTTTCGGGAAGCAGAATCGTTTGCCGAAACAGCCCGAAACAAACCGGCGATGCGATGGCACCCGATAGGCCAACTGCAATGTGCCGTTCGTCGATCAGCGCGTTCGCAACGACGGCCCATTCGCACGGCAACGGTTTGCTCCGTCGCCGCAATCGCATCAGTCCGACGTACCCCACGAGCAACCGCAAGAGCGCGAGCGATACGCACGTCGCATATAGCAGAATCAGCAATGGCACGATGCGAACGTTTCGGTCTGGCAGCGGCGCGATTTCCACGACCGCCGCCACAGTTTCCGGCGCGTCCGCACGGATCCACCGCTCCGGTTCCGCACGCACTTCAATTGCCTCCGGAATTTCCGGCGCGGCCAGTGCCGACGACCAGTGCGGGGCTTCGACGTTCCACCACGACGGCAGTAGCGAAAGCGGTACGGCGAGGACGACGGCCATCATGCCGCTTGCCGCCAGTCGATGCCGATGCCGCGGCGAGCGCATTCCGCGCAAACCGAGCGCGACCGCACCCAGCACGACGGTGCCGATGACTGCGATCTGAAGTAGCCAGCCGCCGATCTGTTGACAGTGGGAACCCATAACGACCTCACATCGGAACCGGGTTTAATCGCTCGCTTTTTTCTTCGCGCCGGCGATCAGTTTTCGCATCTGTTCGAGTTCCTCGGGCGGGATCCGCTCGGCTTTCAGAAGCGTCATGACCAACTGCGATGCCGCCCCATCGAACACGCGGTCGAGGAACCGCGTGGCCGATTGTTCGCGGCTGAACAGCGGAGCGTAAACGAAGGTGCGCCCATCGAGCGTGTGTTTCGCCAGCCCTTTGGCTTCCATGAGGCGCATCAGCGTTTGCACGGTGTTCGTATGCGGGTTCTTGCCGTCGCCCGTTTTAATGAGGCGATGCACCTCGCTGACGCTCTTCGGCCCGTGCTCCCAGAGCACCTTCAAGATTTCCAATTCGCGGGCCGTCGGTGTTGGCAGATCGTCCACAGGTGTCGCCTCAGATGCCAGTTGGCACCGTAAAACTAAAACTTTAGGTGAAGGATACGCGAGAGTCTTTCGCGCGTCAAGTGTGAGTTGGCAATCAGGATGGCGCACCCACGGACACTTTTTCACCCGGCGAAAAGAAACCGAGCCGCACGCGACCGAATCGGGTTGGCGTGAACTCACCTGATAAGTAGCGCACGCGGCTCGCGTGTGGTCTGACTGCTCTGCACGCGGCTCGCGTGCTCCACGTAAGGCAAGCGGCCGCGAATCGTGCTTCTGGCTGTGTCCCCCAGCTCAGTCGAACCAACGGGTTGAGTCGAAAGGACTCGATCGCCATTACCCAGTCATGCAACGCGCGATACGCTGGGTACAAGATAGGAAAGTTCCTATCAATGTGGGGCGGCGGCCTCCCCGCGCGGCGGGGCCCCAGAAACTTCTTCCGGCGGTGAGGCGTAACCCGCTCTTGTGACTGGTGCTCTTCATCACCGTCGGCGCGCAACGGTTGCGTTAGCCGTCCTTGAATGTTTCAAACGGCATCGCTTACGCTGTGCCGAGGCCGGTGGGCCATATCCGTCCCTTTTTCGCTCGGGGTTGACTGGCGTTTCGCGAATCCGTTAGCATCTGCCGTTCGGTGCGACTTTGCGCCGTCAGACGGGGATGTCGCGATGCTGTTCACAAATACGGTTGCCATCGGCCAGACGGTAGAAGAACTCCGCCGGTCGCCGGACCGGATCGAGACGGCTCGCTGGGCCAGCGAGTGGCCGTACTTCCGTTGGCTGCACGAACAACTCCCCGAGCCGTTCTTTCATACGCAAGGGTTCTTGCTGTTCTTTCTCGTCGTGGCGATCGCGTATTGGTTCACGCCACGGCGGTTCAACACGGCGCGCGTCTGGCTGCTGGTCATCGCCAGTTTCCACTTTTACGCGGCGTGGAATGCGAGCCTCGCGCTACTCGTTACGGTTACCACACTCGCCGACTTCCTGTTCGCGCGCTGGATGGATTCGAGTCAGCGGCCACGGTTGCGCAAAGCGATTGTTTGGGCCAGCGTGTGCATGAATCTCAGCGTGCTCTGCTACTTCAAGTATCGCGGGTTCTTCCTGAATGAACTGCACGAATCGCTCGGTCGCTTCGGCCTCGATGCGAATTATTCAAAGCTGAACCCGATGGATATTCTCGTGCCGTTCGGCATCTCGTTTTACACCTTCGAGGCGATCAGTTACGCCGTCGATGTGTACAAGCGAAAGATCCGTGCCGAACGCAGTTTGCCGCATTTTCTGTTGTTTATCTTGTTCTTTCCGCACCTCGTGGCGGGGCCGATCGTGCGGGCGGGCGACTTCCTGAAACAGGCGCACCGCCGGAAACGCTGGAACTGGCTGCGCGTGCAAATCGGGCTGCAACTGTTCCTGCTCGGCGCGTTCAAGAAGCTCGCGATCGCCGACCGCATGGCCGTGTTCACCGATGGCACGGCAGGGCAACCGGGGCCATTTCTGAACCCGGAACTGTACAGCACCGGCGCACTCTGGCTCGCACTCATGGCGTACGCGCTCCGCATTTATTGCGATTTCTCCGGCTATTCGGACATGGCGATCGGCACGGCGCACATGTTCGGGTACAAGCTCGCGCGGAACTTCAACATGCCGTACCTGTCCGCGAACGTCTCCGAATTCTGGCGGCGTTGGCACATCAGTTTATCGACGTGGCTCCGCGATTACGTGTTCATCCCGCTCGGTGGCAGCCGCGGTAGCGGGTGGGCGACGAACCGCAACTTGCTCATCACGATGGTGCTCGGCGGCCTCTGGCACGGGGCGAACTGGACGTACATCGTCTGGGGTTTACTCCACGGCACGATGCTGATCGCGCACCGGCAGTTCCGCGCGTGGTGCGAGACGAAGCCGGTCGTGGAAGCGTACCTGAACACGTGGGTTGGCACCGCGTCGCGCGTGTTCGTCACGTACATCTGCGTCTCGTTGTGCTGGGTGTTCTTCCGTCCGGAATGGGGCAAAGCGATCGTGATGCTCGAACGGATGTTCGGCCTTTACGAAGGGATGACGCTGCCGTTGCACAATCGCAGTTTGTGGTACACGGTGGTGTTCGTGCTGATGTGCCATCTGCTAGTGGCACGCGGATATTGGCAGAAAATTTGGGAGCGTGCGCCGGCGTCGGTGCTGGGTGCGGGGTATGCCGTCTGCCTGATTACCGCGATGGTGTTGGCACCCGATTCCGGTAAGTCGTTTATCTACTTTACGTTCTGATCGGAGTCGCGATGCGCTTGTTCTCGCGACCGTTCGCCTTCGTTCGTTGGCATAAAGCGAACACTGTCAAGCCGGTGTCGGTCGCATCGCGGCGGCGCACGGCGAAGCGGGCGGTGATTGCGGGCTTCGCCTGTTTCCTGCTGCTCAGCCTCGGTCTCGGCATCGCCTCCGAAGCGTACCCGCGAATTCGCGATCCGTTCTACGGCGACAAGCTCGTGAAGTTGCAGCCGAAGCTCGGCACGGCTCCGCTCGTCGTCATGCTCGGCACCTCGCGCACCGGTTTCGGCTTCCATGGGATTCAGATCGAAGACACGGTGCTGCGCGAAACGGGCCGCCCGATTGCGGCGTTCAACTACGGCATTCCCGCATCCGGGCCGATCACGCACCTGATTTATTTGAAGCGCCTGATCGAGGACGGCGCGACGCCCGATCTGCTGATACTCGAGATCCTGCCGAGCATGTTAGCGAACGCGAACACGGGACCGCTCGAGCGCTACTGGGTGTTCGGCGAACGGCTGACGCACCGCGAAATTCCGCTGGTGGTGCAGTACGGATTCGACGAAACCGAAGTGACGACGCGCTGGCGTGGGGCGACGTTCAACCCGTGGTATACGCTGCGATTTCAGCTACTCGGCCGCGTCGTGCAAAGCTGGATCCCGTGGCAATGCCGCTACGACTGGAGCCGTGGTACCGACCGTTGCGGGTGGGGTACGCCACTCCGCGACGTCAGCACGCCCGAAGAGCGCGCCATCGGGGCGATCCATGCGAAGAACGAGTATTTCGCGGTGTTGCACAATCTGCAACCGAACGGCCACGCGGTGGCGGCACTTCGCGAATTGCTGCGCGTTTGCGATGAACGCGGCATCGCCGTGAAGCTGTTGCAGATGCCTGAAAGCGTCGAGTTTCGCTCGTGGTACTCGCCCGAAGTGAATCGTCGGCTGACGGCACTGTATGCCGAACTGGGCTGCGAAATGATACTGGCGAGCGATTGGGTACCGGACGAGCAATTCACCGATGGGCACCATCTGTTACGGCCGGGTGCCGAGCGATTCTCCGAGCGATTGGCCCGCGATGTGTTGATCCCGTGGCACAACCGAAACGCGAAACGAGTAGCGCGTTGAACGCCATCTTGCAACGACTGACAACGCCTTGGCAGTTGCGAGCGCCGCGAGTCGTGGTGGTGCCGCACGTGTCTCGCGCACGGCGTGCGATTGCGTTCGCGGTGTTCGCGTTCCTCGTCGTGCAACTCGCGTTCGCCACCGTCGTGCAACGCGAATGGCTGCCACTGCGCGACCCGTTGTTTCACGAAAAATTCGAGCGACTCCAGAAGCACACGGCGTTCTGGAACGATGACAAAACGACGTTGCGAATCCTCGCAATCGGCAGTTCGCGGCTGCATCTTTCGTTCGATGCGAAACGCTTGTCGGAGACGCTATCAAGCGCGTATGGCCGCCCCGCGATCGCGTACAACTTCGGGACGTCGGGTGCCGGACCGCTGACGAATTCGCTGTATCTGAAGCGATTAATCGATGCGGGCGTGCGTGCCGATTGCATCGTACTCGAACTTCACCCCGCGCTCATCGGTGTCGGCGACGGCGAATTTTTGCTCGAACGCCGTTGGCTACACGGATACCGGCTGCGACCCGGCGAGTGCGAACAACTCGCCGGTTACGGCTTCGCGCCGGAGTATCCGCCGTCGTTCGACGCGAAGGTGTACCTGACGGCCACGCACGCTTACCGGATGCCCGCACTCAACCGCTATGCGACCGTTTGGCTGCCGTGCCCGTTCGGCCTGACGCTCGGTGCGCAACACGACGACTTCGGCTTCGTGCCGGGTATCGAACTGCCACTTCACGAGCGGCCGATTGCGTTCCAACGCACGCTCGCACAGTATCGCAACGTCTTCACGGGGTACCGCGTCGGCGGCCCCGGCGCGGCGGCACTTCGCGATTCGCTCGCGATTTGCAAAGCCGCCGGGCAACGTGCTGCGTTGCTCGTCACGCCCGAATCGCCCGCGTTTCAGCGGCAGTACGGCCCCAACGGCGCGAAACAAATTACCGCGTACATCGACGAACTTCGCCGCGAATTTTCCGTCGCGATTCTGAATGCGCGCGATGCGATCCCCGATGGCGAACTCGCTGACGGCCACCACCCGACGCCCGCCGGTGGCACGATCTTTACCGATTGGTTTGCGGCGGAATTTCAACGAACGTGGCAAGCGAACGAGGGCACGCGATGAACCCGACGACGGCAACACCCCTGCTCGTGCGGCTCGTCAAATCACTGGCGATTGTCGTCGTCGATGTGCCGACTCGCACCAACACAAAGTCGCACCGCAAGTCCGCCCGTACGACGGTACTCGCGTTCGCATTCGTGCTGCTCGCGTCGAATTTCGGCTTGTCCTACAGCATGGATTCGATTTTCGCGCAGATACGCGATCCCGAATACGGGCGACGGCTTTCGCACTGGAAGGCGCGGGCGGCGGAGAACCCCGACCGTCCGATGGTGCTGTGCCTCGGCAGTTCGCGAACCGCGATGGGGCTGCGGCCGGACATCCCGAACGCGGTGCCAGATCGGCCACTGTTGTTCAACGGTGCGATCGTCGGTAGTGGGCCGGTCATGCAGGTGATGGCGCTCCGGCGCTGGTTGCACGATGGCGTTCGGCCCGATGCGGTCGTGCTGGAATACTGGCCCGCGTTCATGCGCGAAGACGGCCAGTACCTCGAAGAATTGCGGATCGATAAACACCGGTTGTTGAAGCAAGACATCCCGTTCGTTCGCGACTATTTTGGTGCGCACGAATCGACCGAAGCGACGATGCGGCAGATCCGCCGCAAGCCGTGGTACGAGCATCGGCTGCGGCTCGTCAGTCAGATCGTGCCGGGCTGGTTGACGTACGATCGGCGTCTCGATGGCGGGTGGCATAAACTCGATGGTTGGGGCTGGCTGCCGGGCTACGACGAAGACCCGCCGGAAGCCGAACGGACACTGCGACTCAAGCTGTCGACGGGCTATTACGAGCCGCTGTTCCGCGATTTCTGCATCAGCCCGATTGCCGACCGGGCCACGCGCGAACTGATCGAAACGTGCCAGTCGCGCGGCATTCCCGTGTCGCTACTCTGGCTGCCCGAATCGACCGAATTTCGCAGTTGGTACACCCCGGCGGCAAAGCGGATCGGCGAAGAGTACCTCGCGAAAATTCGTGCCGAATACGGCGTGCCGCTGATCGATGCCCGCGACTGGGTGCCCGATCCGCAGATCGCCGACGGCTTCCACATGACGCAAAACGGCGCGGCGATCTTCTCCGAAAAGCTCGGCCCCGTCATCGCGGCCACGCACCCGAATTTCACGCGAGGCCACCCGTGATTCGGCTCTCGTTACCGATCCGGTTCCGCTCGCGAATCGCAACCACCGCACCCTCGCGAACCCAACGGGCCCGCCGTGCCGTCGGCGTCGCGCTGGCCTGCGTGCTGTTGTTGCACGTCGGAATGATCGTGGCGTTGGAGACGGTCAAAACGCACTGGCGCGACCCCGAATATGGCTGGCGAATCGCGGCACTACGCGAACTCGATCGCACGCGCGGCGAACGCAAACTGATCGTCGCCGTGGGCAGTTCCCGCACGCAAATGGGCTTCCGCCCAAGCGTAATGAGCGATTCGGTGGCGATGTACAATCTCGCGCAGGCCGGCAGCGGGCCGGTGCAAGTGCTGTTGAACGTGAAGAGAATGCTGGCTGCGGGCGTGAAGCCGGACGCGATACTCATGGAGATTATGCCGACATCGCTGACCCAGGATGGCACGGTCGAACAGTTCACGCACGACGGGGCGAGCCGCCTCGGTTTGGCCGACATACGCAACTTGGAAACGTACACTGACAACCCATCGTCACTCTACCGGCGTTGGGCGACGTACCGCGTGTTGCCGTGGTACACGTACCGGTTTCTGTTGCTGAGTCATTTGTTGCCGGGGTTTCTCCCGTGGCAGAATCGCGTCGATTTCCAGTGGCGAATGCTCGACCGCAACGGCTGGTTGCCATACCCCTTCGAGTCGATCCCGGCGGAGACGCGCGAACGCGGACGGGCACACGCGCGGCAGCAGTACGAATGGATCTTGCAAAATTACCACATTTCGCCGCTGCCGGACCGTGCGATTCGCGATGTGATTCAGCTATGCCAACGCGAAAACATCCGGCTCGCCTTCTACCGAATGCCGGAGTCCCCTGCGTTCCGAGCGTGGTACACACCGCAAGCGAACGCCACGATCTCGGCGTATCTGCAAGGTCTCACCCGCGAGTACGGCACGCCCGTTTTCGATGCCTCCGACTGGTTGCCCGAAGATGCGTTTGCCGATGGCCACCACCTGATGAAACCCGGCGCGACCACCTTCAGCGAACGCTTCGGTAAAGAGTTTTTGAACGCATGGGCCGAGTGAAACGACACCCGAATTACTTGCCGTTCGCCGAGTGTTTGCGCAATCGCTCGTTCTCCGCCTTGAGTTGCGCCAACTCGATTGCCATCGACTCCCGACGACGCTGTTCGTCATCGGCACGTTGATCGGCCTGCGTCCGACGACGCTGTTCGTCATCGGCGCGTTGCTCGGCCTGCGCACGACGACGCTGTTCGTCATCAGCACGTTGATCGGCTTGCTCCCGACGACGTTCTGAGGTTGCGAGTCGCTTCATCAGTTCGGCGGGTAGCGGTTGCAGTTCGCCTCGGAACCAGAAGCGAACCCAGTCGTCGAGGATCGCGAACTCGAGTTCCAACTCCGGAACTTCAAATCGTCCCGCGGCGTTCGGATTCACGCAGATGTAGCGTTCGCCTTTGCCCTTCTTGCCCGCTTCCAGATGGAATAGCTTCAGGAGTTGGATTTCCGGCTCGAACGTCATGTAGTACGGCACGCGGAGATCGCGTTCGTACCGGTGCATGTTGTCGATGTAATCTTTGCGTGCGTTCGAGGGCGAGACGTATTCGAGGACGAAAAACGGATGCGCCGCTTGCAGCGAAATGTCGTAGCTGCCGTGGGCTTCGATCTCGCCATCGTGGATCAGCACCATGTTGTCCGGGACGACCCGCATGATTGCGGTCACCGGGCCGTATTGCACGAGCAATTCGCTGAAAATATGCACGTCGGGTCGCACCGCGCAGATCAAGTCAAAACTCTCGAGCGTGATTTTGCGTTGCGTGCTCTGGCCCGTCGATTCCATGAAGTGCTCCAACGGAAGCGACGCACAATACGCGCTCGCCGCCTGCGCGTATTGTTGCTCGACCGTCATCGGAATCGTACTGGGTGACTCAACCGCCATGTTCGGCTCTCCGCGTGGGAACTCCGTTTATACCAACGGCAATTGCTGATAGGAAGAACAAAAGGCGAGCCTTGCTATTATAGCTCTACATTGCCCGTAACTGTAACCGAGACTTTCCGTGAAGCTGCCTACCGTGCAACTCGTCCGCCAAACTGCCCCGCAACTGACGGTCGCCGATGTAGCGGCCGAGACGCGGCGGGCATGGCTCGAATCGTCGCTCGCGAAACGCCTGAAGCCGGGAATGCGGATTGCAGTCGGTTGCGGTAGCCGCGGCATCAAGAACTATCTGACGATCGCCAAGGCTACCATCGATGCCCTGAAAGAGCTTGGCGTGAAGCCGTTCGTGGTGGCGGCGATGGGTTCGCACGGCGGCGCGACACCCGAAGGCCAACGGGGTCTGCTTGCGAGTTACCAGATCGACGAAGCGCATCTCGGCGTCGAAATTCGCACCGATATGGACGCGGTCACCATCGGCACGAACTCCTGGGACGAGCCGGTGTGGTGGGATAAAAACGCCCTCGAAGCCGACGGCGTGGTCACGGTTTCGCGCGTGAAACCACACACCGACTTTCGCGGCACGATCGAGAGTGGCGTCGTCAAAATGGCAGTCATCGGCCTCGGGAAACGGCTTGGGGCGGACCAGCATCACCGCTGGGGCTATCGCGGCCTGCGCGACATGATGATCGAATCGGTGAAGGTCATCATCGACAAGTCGCCGTTCCTCGGCGGCCTCGCGATTCTCGAAAATGCCAACGAAGAAACCGCAAAACTCGAAGTCGTCGATCGCGACGATCTGCTGAATCGCGAGCCGATATTGCTCGAAGACGCACGAAAGTTAATGGGGCGGTTGCCGTTCGCGGCACTCGATGTGCTCATCGTCGGCGAGTGTGGCAAGAACTATTCCGGTGCGGGTATGGACCCGAACGTCGTCGGGCGGTTGCTCATCGAAGCCTCGCCAGAGATGGAACTCGAAGCCGCTAAGCCGCGGATCGTTCGCATCGGCTGCGTCGACATTTCCCCCGAGAGCCACGGCAACGGCACGGGCATCGGCATCAGCGACTTGACCACGAATCGCGCACTCGATTCGATCTGGAAAGTGCCGTTCAACATGAACAACCTGACGGCGCGATTCCTGTGGCGATCGAAGCTGCCGATCGCGTTCAATACGGATCGCGAGTGCATCGAGATGTGCGTCGAGACGTGCTGGCAGCCGATCCCGGAGAAGCTGAAATTCGCGATGATCCCGAACACGCTGGAAGTCGCGGAACTCTGGGTGTCGCCCGCACTCGCCGCCGAAGCCCGCACGATGGATGGCCTCGAAGTGGTTGGCAATTCCCGCGAAATTCCGTTCGATGTCTACGGGAAATGGCAACAGGAAACGATGTTCCCGCACAGTGTGCGTGCCCGCCGCACGGGCGGACATTAATTCGTGCCGCGTTTGTAGTTTTCGATCGTCGTGCGGATGGTTAGCTCCATCTGCGGGTTGCTCGTTTTGGCGATGGCGAGTGCCTCGTTTGCGGCTGTCAGTGCGTCGTCGAAACGGCCCGCGTCGCCGTATGCGCCGGCGAGCGTGATGAGAATATCGAGGTGACGGTGCTCTGTCAGTTGGGCGGCGCGACGGGCATACCGCACTGCTTCGGCGGGTTGTCTCTGCATTCGCAAACTGTGTGCGAGTCCTTGAATCGCACTCACGTTTTTCGGGTCGATGGCAATCGCCGCGCGGAACGTCTCGGCTGCCCCCGCCCAGTTCTCGAGTTTCAAGTTCGCCAACCCGATCCGCGTCCGGATTTCGCTGCTGTATGGCTCGATCGGCAACGCCTGCCGGTACAGTCGGATCGCGTCGTCGTGGCGATTATCGAGGTAGGCAATCCAGCCCAACAGGTTCAAGCCGTAGGCGTCGTTCGGGTCGTTTTCGGCCACGGCTCGCAGGTGCTTCTCGGCCGCGACTGGCTGACCGATTTCGGCGCGCAGCCGCCCGAGCTTCCCGTTCGCCTGGGCATGATTCGGCTTGATTTTCAGTATCGAATCGAGCAAGGAAATCGCTTCCGGCGTCTTGCGGTCTTCGATGAGTTGGAGCGCATCGGACCAATCGGCATCGAGCTTCGCTTGTCGGGCCGCCGCCACGCGGATCTTTTCGCGGAGTGCGGGCGTCGGGTCGTATTGATAGATTTCGCGAAGCGCGCCGACTTCCGCTAAGTACCGGAAATCGCGGCCGCGGCGGTCGGCTTCACCGAGCCAGTAATCGGCTAAATTCTTCGTCAGTCGCTCGACGTGGGCCTTGCTGGCAAGGTCGGTTTGCGAGCGATAGTATTTCCACATCACCGCGTCTTTTGCTTCCGGGTGAACCGCGATGCGGTGTTCGTGGCGCTTCACGGGCGGTTTGTATTCGTCGTCTTGCGTGTGAAAATGCACGTTCATCCAGACGCGCGGCGGCATGTGGCACGCCGTGCATTGGTTCTGCACCGCGAGCGGTTGGTTCGGACGATCCTTGCAGTTTTCCGGCTGATGGCACTTCGCGCACGACTGTTCGAGGGCACTGTGGTCGGTCGGTTTGTGCGGGTTGTGGCACGTCGTGCAAGTCATCGAATCGCTGTTCGTAAAGCACTTGCTTTGCCGTAAATACTTGACCTGATTCGCGACGTGGTCTTCTTCCGGGTTCTTACTGGACGCCGTCCGGAGTGCGGCTTCGAGCGGTTCGCCGGGGCGGTAACTGAAAGCGGGGCCGCGCGGTTTGCTGGCGTTACTGTGGCACTGCGTACAGACTTCGATGTGGCGTTCGCGTTCCATCTTGCCGGGGTGCGCGATGCCGTGGCTCGCTTTTTCGTCGGGGTGCGCCTTGTGGTATGTGGCATGTTCGCGGCCTGGCCCGTGGCACGATTCGCACGTGACGCCGAGGATGCGATTCGGTTCGAGATACTGGTTCGTAGTTCCCGGAACGTGCGCGAGCCACGTGTTGTGGCACTCGACGCAGCGCGTCGTCGTGTCGCGGGAGTGATCGCCGGGCGCGTGCGGGCTGAAGGTGGTGTAGCCCCATTCGTTGAACGGGTGGAGCCAGGCGACTTTGGCTTCGTAGAGTCTGTCCCCACGCCAGAGGTGGTACACCTCGTCCGCCGGTGCGGAGCCGTAGACCCAGCCGATCTTGGCTTCAGTCCGTTGTTCGCCTTTCGGCGTAGTCGTGACCGATGCGTGAATGAAGTCGTCACCGCGTTTGAGCATCTCGTAGCGAAAGCCGGGGGTGCGGGTGGGAATGCTCCCCTTACCCGGCTGAAAACCGACGGGCATTTCGTCCGCTCGCGGTTCGCGGCAGGCACGGAAATGTTGCGTCGTCTGAAGGTCGGCTACCCGTTTCGCGTGGCACTCGGCACACGCCTGCGGGCCGATGTATCCGGGGTTCACGATCGCGGGATCGGCGATGTCGTTGTCGTCGATGTGCGCCACACGTGTCGGTGTGGTGGCTTGGGGTGCGGGTGGCGAGGGTGGCCAGAATGCGTAACCCAGAGCGAGGCTGCCGAGCAGGCAAACTGCGGTAGCGAGGACACGCCAACGGCGTGGTTTGAGCGCGGGTTCGAGGCTATCCATGAGTCGCCATACCTGAGAGTCGTTCGGCCGGTATGCGTATTCTAACGCATTGCGGTTCGGCCGTCGCTACTCTTCGATTACGCCGAGAACACGACTTGCGGTTCGACGGCGTCGACCGTTGCCGTAGCTGCGGTGGTTTGGGCGAGGTCGCGAAGGATGCTTGCCTTCACTTTGCGGGTGTAGCTGAGCACGAAGGCGATCTCTTGCAACATCTCTTCGACCGAGCGGGTTGGCTTGTTGGTGGCGGTGGTGGTCTTCATGTTGCGGGCGTATTGGGGGATTTGGCACATGTTATTGGCTTCCTTGCGAGTGTGTGGGAGACGATCATTCCTAATGCACCTGTCGTGCCAGTCGTGCCCAGATCGCAAAGGAATGCAGAAACGACTGGAAAACCAGATGAAAACGATCTGTATCGTGCGAAACAACCATCGTGCAGTTTTGACTGGTATTTGCAAAAAGTGCGACTTGACGAAATCTGTACAAACCGTGCGATGATTATCCCCCCACACGCTTCACCAAGTACCCCAGTTTTTCGAGTTCCAGTTTCAATTTGTCGCGATGATCGCCCTGAATTTCAATTCGCTCGTCTTTGACCGTGCCGCCCGTGCCACAGCGCTGCTTCAGAATCGTTGCGAGGTCTTGCAGGCCTTTTTCGTCGAGCGGTATCTCCCAAATTACGCTGACCCCCTTGCCTCTGCGTCCTGCGGTTTCGCGGCCGAGTTTCACGGTGATCTTCTTCGCGGGCTTCGGCATTGGCAACGCAACCGGCGGTGGCACGGGGCGAGTGCCGCCGCCGAGCAGCCGCGCGATCAACCCGCCGATCTCGTCGGCAATCACCGCGCTCACAGGCCACCACTCGATCGTTTCCAGGCGCTCCGGGCAATGCTCCGCCACCCACGGTTTGCACGCATCCGTCACGCAAACCATTCGCGTGGCCATCGCCCAATCGGCATCGGCGATGTCCGCAGTCGTTCGCGCAACCGCCAGCCAAGGCAACCGCATCTTGGTCGCAACCGCCAGGAACGCGGCAGATGCGGCACGAGCCCGTTCGCCATCGGGGGAGTCGAGGAAGAGGAGTGTCTTTGCGGTTGGTTTGGCAATCATCTGTTCTTCCGCCCTGAATGGGCGGTTCTGTCAGCCCAAGGCAACGCCTTGGGATCGTGACATCACCCATGATTCGGCCCTGAAAGGAGCCGTTCAGACCCACCCACGTTGAACGGCCCCTTCAGGGCCGATGGGTATTACGACACGGTACCCCATTAGCATCAAGTTAAGGAGTTGGGCTTGTAATAAAGCGGAAGTCCTTCCACCATAGGGAGTTATCACACAACCCTCTGGAAGAAGGAACTTC
>JAYVXI010000050.1:0-52390 GCA_043785305.1 Limnoglobus sp.
GCGGTTCGTGCAACTGTTTTCCGGTGGGCCGATTGCGGGCAACCCGCGTCTCAGTTGGGACGCGCACGAGAACGTCAAAGACAACCACACCATCGAAGCTGGCAAGATCGATCAGCCCGTGGCGGGCTTGCTGCGCGACTTGAAACAGCGCGACATGCTGAAGGATACGCTCGTGCTGTTCACGACCGAGTTTGGCCGCACGCCGTTCGCACAATCGGGGCCGGAGATCGTGGGGCCGGGCCGCGACCACAACAAATATGGCTTCTCCGTGTGGCTCGCCGGCGCAGGATTGAAGCCGGGAACCGTCTTCGGTGCGACCGACGAGATCGGCTGGAAGGCGGCCGAACACCCCGTGGCGTGGCACGATTTCCACGCCACGATGTTGCACTTACTCGGCCTCGATCACGAAAAACTAACCTTCTACCACAACGGCATCCGACGCCGTCTCACGAACGTCCACGGCCAAGTCGTTCGCGGAATTCTGGCATGACATCGCTATGTCATTTCCCTGGCGGCGCGGGAACGACTGGCGTGTTCATGCCGTAAATGTCGCGATAGGTTTCTTTGAGCAGCTTCTCGGCATTTTCTTTCGTCGTCAGGTAGTAGACGTTCCCGACAACCGCGGGGGCGATTTCGTACGCATCGCCAGCCACCTTGAGTGCCGTCATCAGATGCGTATCGTTCAGCGTCAGCGAAACGGGTTGTTGCATTTTTTCCTTGAGTCGCGCATCGACGACGATGTTCGCGCCAGTCTGGTCGCGGAGTTGATTGACGAACTCCCAGAGTGGTAAATTCTCCGCCGCGATGCCCACGATCGGGCCGTTCAGGATCTCGGCAATTTCATTCTCCGGCAGCGACGGTGTGGGTGGCTCGTTCGGGACCGTAACGGCACGCCCCGGTGACGTGATCGACGTCGCTCCCCGCCCGAGAATGATTTGGTTGCCCTTCACGCGAATCCCAATCTTCCCGTGGGGAACTCCGTCGTCACCTTGAGCGTGAAAGTGAAACACCGACGCGACCTCTTGGAGAATGTCGCGGACGGACAGGCCTCTCACGACCGCGAGCGAGATTTTGCGTTCGTACGGCTTTTCAATCGCGCGTTGCCGAAAGTACCCGACGTCGAGGCGAATCGTCGTCTCGGTCCGCTCGCTTAAAATTGCGAGCAACTCCGCAACGCTCATTTCGAGAAATGCGTTCTCCAAGCCCGCATCGGCGTCGAGGGCGATCATCGTCGCCGTCGTGCGTCCGGTCAGGGCACCGTTCAGCGCCCTGCCGGCACTCGGCGGTTTGGCGGCGACAGGTTTGGGCGTTTCGGCGGCGACTTTCGCGGCGGGTTTCTCTTCGGCCGTGGCGAAGTAGATGCCCGTACCCGTGGTGCCGAGCAACCCTAGGCCGATGCCGAAGATCGCGAGTAACTTCAATTTGGTCAGGCTCATGATCGAAACTCCATGCGCTAACGAGGTGACCGTGGGCGAAAGTGCCCCGGCCGCGGAATCGGACAGTGTGAGCAGGATGTCGCGAACCGTGTTCGCGATCAGCGTGGGAATCATCGGGGTCGTGGCGCTCAGCGACGCTTCAAAAAGTCGTTCGAGTGATGCGGCCGTGGCGACCCCGAGGCCCCGCCGCACCAGCTTGGCCTGCAACTGCTTTCGTGCTGTGCTCAATCGCGAATCGACTGTTCCTACAGGGATTTTCAACGCGGCGGCGGCCTCCGTGTTGGTCTTCCCTTCGATTAAGCAGAGCACCAGCACCGTGCGATACTTCTCTGGCAAGCTCGCCAGTTCGTCGTCGATAATCGCGTGTTGCTCGTGCAAAATCGCGTTCGCGTCGGGTGGGTCGTTCATCGGCACGTCTTCCATCGGCAACGATCCCATCGAGCGAGCCGCCTTTCGACCGCTCGCTTTCAGTGCGATCAGGTACGCCACGCGGTACAGCCAGCCCGGTACGATTCGCGATTCGCAATCTTCGCCGCATCGCGAGCCAGCACCAGAAACGCCGCTTGAAACGCATCGTCCGCATCGGGAACCTTGCCGAGGCGACGACAACAGACCGCATACACCATCGGCCCATGCCGATGCACGAGCGCCGCAAACGCCGCTTCATCGCGCGATTCCACGAAGCGACCCAGCAACTCCGCATCCGCTTCCGTCGCTTGCGGGGCCAGACGGCGTGCAAAACCGAGCCAGTCGATGCGAGCCGGTAATTTCATCGCAGGTCTCCCGAGCCATTCGCTCTGACCAGATAGTTCCACGAGAGTCGGCAACACTTCAAAAAATCTTCGGTAAATTTGTGCGTTGCAGTTGAAACGCGAACGGGCGAAATGCGTTGGTGTTAAGAATTAGCCGCGACGCGCAGTCTTCGTAGCGGAGCGCGTGCGCGTCAACCATTTGCAACGTGGCTTTACCACATCAAGTGCGGCTAATTCCGGACGGGAATCGTCGGTACGACTTTGACGTACCGCGAACGGTAGATGGGGCGGCCTTCTTTGCGGAACTTTCGCTCGAAGTTCGTCAGGTAATCCATGTCGTGGACGGGGGCTGGCTCTGGCGGCTGGGGTAGTTCCTCGAAGCCGGGGCAGTGGCGTAGCGTCTCGGTGACCATCTCGAAATAGTCTTGCACATCGGTCACGAAGTGCAGTTGGCCGCCCCTCTTTAACACATCGTTCGTCAGCGTCGCGAACTCGGGCGTGAACAGCAATCGCTTCTTGTGCTTGTTCTTCCACCACGGGTCGGGGAAGAACACGTGAACGATCGAAACGGTGCCAGGAACGACGAACTCGCGCATGACAATTTTGGCGTCGGCACAGCACGTTTTGACGTTCGGCAACCCGCGGTTCGCCACCCGCGTTGCAGCATACAGTTGATATTTGCGAATGATCTCGATGCCGAAATAGTTGCGGTCGGGGTTCGCCACGCCTTCGTTGACGAGGAACAAACCTTTGCCGAAACCGACTTCGATCTCGACGGGATGATCGTTGCCGTAGAGCGTCGGCCAGTCGATTTTGGCGGCGGGAGCTTCCGGCTCGCCTTCGGTCGTGTCGGCTTTCGTGCGATCGCCCCAACGACCGCGCAATCGCTCGGGTAACTCCCAGACGAACGGTTGCAGCGCCTCGGGCGCAAGTCGCCGAGGCTTACGCACGTAGGAGATCCTCCCACTTACCGAGCGAAACGCCGATGATCGTGGCTTCGAAGACATTGACAAATTCGCCATTGCGATGAACGTGGCCACGCACGGCAAACTTCGTCGCTTTCAACCCGACTCGCAAGCCATGACCGACCAGGATGAGTCGCTCGCCGGGGCGGATCATTTCGCGGAAGCGGGCTTCCTCGATGCCGCCGAGGCCGATGAGCCGATCCGTACTCGGGTGTACGTGTGCGGTGTAATAGTTCGCGAGTTGGGCGGCCGCTTCGCACATCAGCACGCCCGGCATCACGGGGTATTTCGGGAAGTGCCCGCGCACCCAGAAGTCGTTCGTCGTGGTATCGACGTACCCGACGATGATGCGCGCTTCGGTATCGATGTGCGCGACACCCGATAGCAATTTCATCTCGTGGCGATGCGGGTTGGCGGCTTCGATCTTGGCGATGGTCACGATGGTTCGCGTAAAATCGAGCGCAGACAAATCGACCGTTGCAGCCTGTTCGGCGGGCATAACGCTACTCCTTACCGTACCCGATGAGTTCCAAAACCTGCGGCAGTTCCGTCACGAGGACATCGGGGCGGAACTGCGGCTCCTTCAGATGCTCCGATGTCGCCACCAGAGATTGCTTATCGCCCGCGAAAAGTGCGGTCAGAAAGCCGTGCTTCTTCGCGGGGGCAATATCGCGAACGACATTCGACCCGACGTGCAAAACCTCTGCTGGTTTCCAGCCGCGCGACGCACACACTGCCAGTGCCGCCTTGAAGATTGTCTCCGATGGCTTCTTTGCTTTTTTATCGGTGGAGAGTACCCGCAACGCAACGGGAAACGCCACATTCACATCGAAATTCGGGTCTTGTTCGCGGAATGCTTTGTGAATCTGTGCGGGTGTGAAGCACTGGCCATCGGCCAGCAACCCACTCGGCACGCCCGCATCGGCGAGCATTTGCACCGCTTCCGCCGCTCCGGGGTACGCCCCGACGCCCTGGATACTCGCATGATAGAAGTACGCGATCTTCTTCACGAACTCGCCGATCGCCCCGTACGCATTCGCATCGAAGACGTACTCCTTCTGCATCAGTTTCTTGACGATGTCTTCCCAGATTCGCTCCGATTGCACTTCCGGAAACTTCTCGCCACCGCTGCCCATCATTCGCAAGTTCGTCAGCGCTTTCGTGAACATCTCGCGCATATACGCCGCCGGTGCGCCGGGTTTGCGGCTCATCGAGTTCCACATGTTGAACTCTTGGATCGTCTTCTCGAACGCATTGTCCGTCACGAAACTATGCTCGTGCTCGAACAGGATCTCGCCTTGCGGAATCGCGAGCAACGTCCCATAGACGTTCCACATTACCGCCTTTACGGGCAACCGGTGAAGAAACGGTTTGGCCTTGGCCGACTTCACCAGCGGGGCTGCGGGCCATGGTAGCCCACGCGCGGGCAAGTAGCTAACCGCATATTGCTCCAATGTGAGTGCCATAGCCCTAACGGGGTGGGAGGATCGGGGAGTATCGCTAACGTTGTAGGTTAGCGATGCGGAAAAGCGGATTCAAGCAAGTTGCGGCGCGAACGGACTATTGTATGGGTCGTGCGACGGACTATCGGAACCGCACAGCATTGCTTCGTAACGCAAACCCTTGGCGGTAATGTGAAAACGGCGACGCTGTTCGTCGATTCGTTCGATCGTAATCGTCAGCAACTCGGTCGGCATCGCATCGGGCACGCGGTCCGCCCATTCGACGAGACAAACACCGTCGCCACGAAAGTATTCCTCGACGCCGAGTTCGGTGAAATCGCGAGAACTAACCAGGCGATACGCATCGAAGTGATAGATCGGCAAGTCCGCAACGTACTCGTGAATCAGCACGAACGTCGGGCTGCTGATCGCCGCTGGGTTACGCACGTTCAACCCCTCCGCCACGGCACGGGTGAGGTGCGTCTTCCCCGCGCCGAGTGGGCCAATCAGCGCCACGACCGCGCCGGGAAACAGTCTCACCGCCAGCCAGCGACCGAACGCCTCGGTCGCCGCCAAGTCGGCGATCTCGACGGTCGCAGTCATCGCTTACGCACTCACTTTTTGGCGTTTGTGCGTCTTCGCCGCCTTGTAGCGTAGGTACGCTTGCATGAACGCATCGAGGTCGCCATCGAGAACGCGATCGACGCCGGGGTCTTTCATCTCGATGCCATCGCGTTCGTCGCGCACCAACGTGTACGGCTGCATGACGTAGCTGCGGATTTGGCTACCGAAGGCAATTTCGCCCTTGGAGTCGTAGCGATTCGCAATGTCGCCGAGCCGCTTTTGCTCTTCGATTGCGTAGAGGCGCGACTTCAAAAGTGCAAGTGCATTCGCGTAGTTCTTCGGCTGGCTGCGTTCGGTACGGCTCTCGCCTCGAACGCCCGATTTGTGAATCAACCGAACGCCCGACTGCGTCTTGTTCTGGTGCTGCCCACCGGGGCCACCCGAACAGAATGTCTGCATTTCCAGCTCTTTTTCGTTGACTTCGATAATGATCGTATCGTCGAGTTCGGGGACGACATCGACCGCCGCGAACGATGTCTGACGGGTGCCGCCGTCGCCGAACGGGCTGATTCGCACCAACCGGTGGACGCCCATTTCGCTCTGCATGTAGCCGTACGCGTAATCGCCAACGACGCGGAACGTGACGCTCTGAACGCCCGCTTCGAGGTTCGATTCGCGGTCCGTTTCTTCGACGACGAAGTCGTGACGCTGTGCCCACCGGACGAACATCCGGTACAGGATTTCCGCCCAATCGCATGCCTCGGTCCCGCCCGCACCGGGCTTGATCGACACGATGGCATTGCAACCGTCCTGCTTGCCGCTCATCATCGCTTGCAGCTCGAACGCTTCCATTTTGACCAACGTGGCGGAGAGTTCGCTCTCGAGTTCGGCCTCGAACGAATCGTCTTCCATCGCGAGTTCGAGCATCGCTTGCAGGTCGTCCGACGACTTCGTCAGTTCCTCGTATGGCTTCAAAAGCACGTTCAGCGTTTTTACTTGCTGGATCGTCTTCTGCGCCGATTCCGGGTGGTCCCAGAAGTTCGCGGTGCCCATCTTTTCTTCGTGCGTCTCGCGAGATTTCCGTTTTCCCGGGATGTCAAAGTGACCCCCGGAGTTGGGCCAAACGGCTCGCAAGGTCTTCAGTTTGGCGTCGCAATTCGGGGTTCGTCATCGGAAAACTCCAGCTTGGTCATAAGTTTCGCCGCCTCGCAAAACGAAGCGGTTGCGGGCATTATACGACATCACCAATCGCGTGCCGGATACAATGTGGATTCGTCTAACACCATCGAGATTGTGCCATGATCGAAACCGATGCGAAGGAAGCAATTGCGGAATCGACACTTCCGAGTTCGAAGCCACCGTTTCTGCGCCGAGTGCAGATTCGCGGCTACAAAAGCATCGCGTTCTGCGACGTAACGCTCGAACCACTCACACTTCTGGTGGGACGCAACGGCTCCGGCAAGAGCAACTTTCTGGACGCACTGGGGTTTCTGAAAGACATCTTTGAAACGAACTTATTCGAGGCAGTTCGTAGTCGTGACGGCTGGAAATCGATACATGCACGTGATTGTTCGCTAGAAGAAATCACAATCGAAATTAATGCCGATTACAATTCGCCTGGGAATGTTTACGTATCTCAAAAAACCGCACACTATTCAATTACGATAAAGCAAGGGCCTTTCGGCGTTCCATACATTGCGAAGGAGACTTATCTTAGTCCAGGAAATCAAGGGCAAACCGATGTTCGATTTTCTCGAATTGGCAATTTTGATCAACAGAGGCATGCTATAAAATACGATTGGGATATAGAAAATTTTAATCTGTCTAATATTCATGTCCCTACAAGACAAGACTTTGTTTGGCTGGCGACTACGGGAGTACCACCATTTGTAAACATCGCTGATAGCATACGCTTTTCTGGATATTACAACTTTTCTCCGGCTGAAATGCGCAAGATCCAGTCAATTACGAGCGCGTCTTTGCTTGAGCGGAATGGTTCGAATCTTGCTGGTATGATCCGTGAGTTGGAAAGAATTTCACCTGAAACCATTTCTCGAGTCAATCGGTATCTGAATGCGATAGTCCCTGACATCGAATTTTGCAAGGCACAAACGTATGGCAACTATGAAACCGTGCGATTTCAAATGAGGCAAATCGTTCAGAAATCCGGATTGCAATTCGATTCCTTCAGTATGTCCGATGGTACATTGCGAGTGCTGGCCGCGTTAGTTGCCGCTTCACAGTTTGAACTCTCACCCGCTACAGGGTTTGTCGCTATCGAAGAACCCGAAACTTCGCTACACCCTGCGGCCATGCACGCGCTCGTCGATGCGCTCGATGAAGCGACCTTGCACACGCAGATTCTACTCACGACACACAGTGCCGAGATGCTAGACAATCCCACGATCCAGCCCACGAATGTCCGCGTCGTTCAAATGATCGATGGGCAGACCGTCATCGCACCTGTCGATGAAGCGAGTGTGGAAATCGTCAAGAAAAAGCTCAACACACTCGGAGGTTTGGAGCGAGAGAATCAGCTCGAACCAGATTATGCAGATCTCGAAAGACAACGGAAGTTATCGTTGAACGGGCGGAGCACAACGGAATGACGCTCTACATTGCCAGCATCGTCGAAGGCCAAACCGAGCAAGGCTGTCTGGAGCGATTGTTACAACGAACCTGGGCCGAATTGCTTGGGCAAACCGAACGACTACAAGTACTCGAACCGTTCTGCGGACGTCGCGACAAATTGATCCATTCGCCAAGCGATCTGAGCAAGACAATCGAACAATCTCTACAAAAGCTGTACGCGATAGCCAAACGCGATCCGGATGCCAGGAAGTTACTGCTCGTATTGCTCGATGCCGAAAGCGATTGCCCTGCTACCCTTGCCCCACAACTGTTCAAATCGGCTCGTGAAATCGCACCTTCTGATGTTTCCGTTTCCTGCGTAATGCCGAAACGGATGCTGGAAAACTGGATCGTAGCAGGTGCCTCGACACTCGGCGGAATCAACAATTTACCCAACCCCTTGCCGGTGCGCGATCAATTCGAACAACGAAGTGGGGCGGCTTGGTTAGACGAACAACTTCGCTCCGTGAATAAAACGAGGAAGTATAAAAAAGTAATCGACGCGAGGGAGTTCATCAGCAGAATGGATCTGAACGAGTGCCGTACGAACTCGCCATCGTTCGATAAACTTTGCCGCGAACTCGAGAAACAAGTTCCTGCCGCTCCGATTCTCGACGAATCTAACGCACCGGTGTAAGCATCTCTGGCGGTTTCCAGCCAATCCCGTAACGTGCCCTTTCGATGGTTCGCAACACACGGAGTGAAACATGAGCAAGCTGACGGGCAAAGTCGCGGTGATTACGGGCGGGGGTTCTGGCGTGGGAAAGGCGGTTGCGGAGGCGTTCCTTGCGGAAGGGGCTTCTGTCGTCATTTCGGGCCGCGATAAGGCGAAGCTCGATGCGGCGTGCGTCGAACTCGGTTCCTCGCCGAAACTGTTTGCGGTGGCGTGCGATGTCGCCGATGCGAAACAGTGCCAGAAGCTGGTCGCTGCGGCAACGGCGAAGTTCGGCAAAGTCGATATTCTCGTCAATAATGCCGGGTCGAATCTGAAGCAGCGAGCGATTCGCGAACTGACGCCGGAAAGCTGGGACGCGCTGATTCGTGCGAATCTCGACGGCGCGTTTTACTGCATTCACGCGGTTTTGCCGCAGATGACCGAGCGCAAGGATGGCGTGATTATCAACCTCGTTTCGGTGGCGGGCAAGCGTGCAAATCCACTCGGTGGGGCGGCATACGTCGCATCGAAATTCGGCATGGGCGGGTTGGGGATGTGTCTATCGAACGAGGAACGCGAGAGCGGCATTCGCGTCAGCAATATCTATCCGGGCGAGATCGACACGCCGATCTTGGCGTTTCGCCCGAAGCCCGTTTCGGACGAAGCCCGCGCGTTAATTCTGAAACCCGAAGACGTGGCCGCCGCGATTCTGTTCGTGACGACGTTGCCGCCACACGTTTCGATTCCGGAGTTGGTGATGAAACCAACGGCTCACACGTATTGGTGAGCCTATAATCCTAAATCAACTCCCGGATCGGTTGGCCTTCGTCGAGCATCGGGATCGGGCGGCCGGTGTGGTCTTTGAACATCGTTCCGGGATCGATACCGAGTTGGTGGTAGATCGTTGCCAGTAAGTCGGCTGGTTTCAGTGCGCGATCGACGGGGTATTCCGCGTTTTTCGAGGTTTTACCGATTACTTGCCCGCCCTTTAGGCCGCCCCCTGCGATCATCGCGGAGATTGCTGCGCCCCAGTGGTCGCGACCCGGAATCGGGATGCCGGGCTGACCGGTGTTGATCTTCGGCGTGCGACCAAATTCACCCATCACCAGCACGATGACATCGTCGAGCATTCCGCGTTCGCTGAGGTCGTCGAGTAACGCGCCGACCGCACGATCGACGACGGGCACTTTCCGCCCGTGGCCTTCTTTGATATTCGAGTGATCGTCCCAGTGCGGCATATCCACGGTCACGAACCGCACGCCGGCTTCGACGAGTCGCCGGGCCATCAGGGTGTATCGCCCCCACGGGCCTTGGCCGTAGCGGTCCGATGATCGCGGGTCTTCTTTGTCCAAATCGAACGCCTCGCGGGCCTTGCTGCCCATGACGAGATCGATCGCTTGTTGTTGGTAGACATCCATCGATTCGACGGTGCCCGAAGTGTCGACATCGCGGCGAATGCTGTCGAACTTTTTCAGGAGATTCGATTTCGCATCGAGCGTGTGGCCGCTGGAATTGCTGAGCGCGCCGAGCCATTTCGGCGAGCGGACTTGGCGCGTATCGTTCGCTGCAAGGTACGCGACTTCTTTGTTGACGTTGAACGGGTTGTACTGTCCGCCGAGGTATGCTGCGCCCATGTAGCCAGGGTAAAGGTAGACGCTTTCGGCGGCGGGCAGGCCGACGTATGCGGGCATCCCCGGCGATGCGGGGCCTTTGATTTTCGCGATGTACGAACCGACCGATGGCGACATCTGCGCCTGGCGAACGGTCGTCGAGCCGAACTTGCCGGTGAGCATCCAGTGTGCGGCGGCGAAGTGATCGCCCGTGCCGTGATGCAGCGATCTCACGAGTGCGATTTTGTCCGCGTGCCGGGCGGTATGCGGCATGATCTCGCTGACGAGAACGCCGGGGAGTTTGGTTTTCGCGACACCGAACGGGCCGCGATATTCGACGGCGGCATCGGGCTTCGGGTCGTACATTTCGAGTTGGCTCGGCCCGCCATCGAGCCAGAGCAGAATCACCGACTTCTCTTTGGTAGTCGGACTCGCTGCGGTGGCTTGCATTTTCAGCAGCGATGCCAACGAGAGACCCGTGGCACCGAACAAACCCGCCTTGATGGCGGTACGGCGACTCGTGCCGTGGCAATTCACGCCGGGCGTACCGGTTCGGACAGTCAACATGTGTGTGCCTCGATTGAGAAAGGCAGCGGAGGTTGCGAACAAGCAAAGAGTAGCAGAACCTACGGGTAACGCCAGAACAAAATGGATCTTGACTCTGAAACGATGCCGAATTGTTATCGCACACTCACATCTCTCGTGATTTCACAGGCAACGCTGAGGGTCGAGTCGAGTCTGCGAGACACGACATTTCGCACGCCATGGTTCCACTATGGGATGACAAAGCGACCCGGCCGGGGTTCAGTTTTTCGGTCCTGAAGGGGGTCGCTCACGTAGCCCATAGTACAACCATGGGAAGGGGCTTACTGGCCAGGCATTTTGCCGTTGGGCGTCATTTTGTCGACGACGATTGGCAGGTATTTCGAGAGCGATTTTGCGAGTTCGGGGAGCGACAACCCCGATTGTTTGGCCATCTCGTTCATCTTGTCCGTGCCGACGACTTCCTTGACTTGATCGGGGCTGATTGGCTTGTTTTCGCCGGTGCCGACCCACGAACCGAAGGTGTCGGCCATGCCCTTACCCTTGAACTGTCCGAGTAGAATATCCAACGGGCTGCCACCACTCGCACCCGCATCGCCCGATTTGCCTTTTAACATTACGTTCATGATGGCATCGGTGATTTTTTTCTTGATACTCGAACCGAACAGACTCATGATCATTTGAATAATCTTGTCCACGGCGCAACCTCTTGGATGATGAACTCAGGATAAGTTGGGTAAAGTGCCCAACAGTGGGCGTTGTAGCGGAAACGCCGGATGGCGGACACCGCAACTAAAATGGATGCACACGACCATGCGATCGACACTTGCTACGTTCATTGTCATCGCGTTAACCTTGCAAGCGAGTGCCGCAGAGCCGGTGCGTTTGACGACCGATGGTGGCTACAAGCAGCATTTGCAATATTCCCCCGATGGCACGAAGCTGTTACTCACGCGGATTCACGTCGGGAAAATGACCGTCTGGACGATGGCGAGTTCCGGCAAAGAACTCAAAGAGTTGATTCCCGGCCACACGATGCCATACTTCGACGCGAGTTGGTCGCCCGACGGTAAACGCATCGCGTACGTCTACGACACGCTTCAGGGTCAGGATGGCAAATTTCAAATTAACACGTGTGCCGCCGATGGTGGCGACGACAAAGTCTTCATTCCGCACAAGGCATTCGAGGAGTCGCCGCGTTGGTCGCCCGATGGCAAAACGATGCTCTGGGTGAGTACCCGCGACGGCAACGCCGAACTGTACACCGTCGATGCCGAGGGCAAGAACCAGAAGCGGTTGACGAGCGAAATTGCCTTCGATTTGCACCCGGCGTGGTCGCCCGATGGTAAGCAAATTGCCTTCAGCAGCGGGCGAACGGGCCGGCAGAAGTTGTTCACGATGCTCGCGGATGGCACGAAAGTTGTGCGCATCACCGACGGCGATTTCCTGGACTCGTGGCCCGTTTGGTCGCCCGATGGCAAGCGCATCGCGTACGTGTCCAACCGTTCGGGTAATTTCGATATTTGGCTGATGAACGCCGACGGCACTGCACCGAAGAACCTCACCTCGCATCCGGGTCAAGACACGTCCCCCACCTGGTCGCCCGACGGCAAGAGCCTCGCGTTCGTGTCGAACCGCTCCGGCGGCACCGATGTCTATACGATCGCGGTCGAGTGAACGCTGTATGGCAATGTGCCGATCGCGTCGCGTCTCGAAGACTCGCCACGACTGGTTTTTGGGGTGATTGCCCCCGTCCCATGGTTCCACCATGGGCTGAGAGAGCGACACCTTCAGTGTCGAGGTTCTGTTCTTCGGTCCTGAAGGGACCGCTCACGTAGCCCATGGTGGTACCATGGGAGGGGTCGCACCCATTGGCAATGTGCCAATCGCGTCGCGTCTCGAAGACTCGCCACGACTCCCTCGCTTGCGCGTCGGGCTAACAATTTGGAACTAACAATTCCGAATTGTTAGCCCGACGCGCAAGCGAGGGAAGACTCGTCACGAGTGGTTTTCGAGGATGGGCTGAGAGAGCGACACGGTGGCCGTATACTGAGAGAATCGAAACCGGAGGCATTCAGTCATGGCGCGGGTTGTGTTGGCGATGAGCGGCGGCGTGGACAGTTCGGCATCGGCTGTGCTTTTGAAGCGGCAAGGCTACGATGTCGTTGGCTTGTTCATGCGCACCGGCAGCCACACCGACGAACCCGACGAACGCCGCGAGAACAAAAAGGGTTGCTGTTCGGCCATCGATGCGGGCGATGCGCGGCGCGTGGCAGACCGATTGGACATCCCGTTTTACGCACTCGATTTTGCGCGCGAGTTCGACAAAATCATCGACTACTTCGCCGACGAATACCTGAAGGGCCGCACGCCGAACCCGTGTGTCGTCTGCAATAATTGGCTAAAATTCGGGCAATTGTGGCAGTTTGGCAAGCAAATCGGCGCGGACTTCATTGCGACGGGGCACTACGCGCAAGTGCTCAAAGATGCCGACGGCCAGAACCAACTGCACAAGGGCGTCGATCCGGACAAGGATCAAAGCTACGTGCTGCACGGCATCAAACGCGAGGTGCTGAACCACCTGATCTTCCCCGTGGGCGGTTACCTCAAACCGGCGATTCGCGAGATTGCGGCCGAGGCGGGCTTGGCGAGTGTGGCCGTCAAACCGGACAGCGTGGAAATCTGTTTCGTGCCGACCGGCAACCACGTCGATGTCGTTCGCAAACGTCGTCCCGAAGCGATGGCAGTGGGAACGATTGCCGAGAAAGACGGAACGATTCTGGGCGAACACGATGGCATCGACCGCTTCACCATCGGCCAGCGAAAGGGCCTCGGCGTCGGCGGCGGTGGCAAGAAACGCTTCGTGCTGGAGATTCTTCCGAGCACGAACACCGTGATCGTCGGCGACGAATCCGAACTGATTTCGAGCGGCCTAGTCGCCTCGCGGATCAACTGGTTGATCGACCCGCCGAAGGGATCGCTGGCGTGTGTGGCCAAGATTCGTTACCGTCACCCCGGCGGCCCGGCGCACATTCGTGCCACCCCCGATGGTGGCGCGACGGTCGAATTCGGCGAACCGCAGTCGGCCGTCACGCCCGGCCAGGCCGTCACGTTTTACGACGGCACCCGCGTCCTCGGCGGCGGCTGGATCGAACAAGCGATCGCGTAATTCTGTCGAAGTCAAAATTGTCTCACACAGAGACTCACGGCAATGACCAGCAACGAATTTGTACAACAGCTTCGCTCTGGCAAATCAGTACATTGCGTTTGCCAGGCAGGAAGCCTCGTCAATGTTCTTTCGGTATACCCTTACAACGAAATGTACGTCCTCCACTGGGAAGAGCACCACGAAGATGATTATCGCAACCGACGGGCCTACCTCCGGGACGAAATGCGACCATTTGAAGAGACAAACGATGTTTTGGTATATGTCGAGTCATGCGGCTACCCGGCTTCTGGGTTCGCGTTCTTTTCAGAAGGCAAACTCGACTTGGCGAACAGTGTACTAAAATCCCCACGATAAAGGTGCAACTATGCGACTCTCCTCGCTCCTTCTTGGCATCGGACTTCTACTCGCGACCAACGGTGTGCGTGCCGATGAAAAAGCCAAACCGGCGCTGCTTTCGGAGAAGGAAATCGCCGATGGCTGGCTGCTGTTGTTCGATGGCGAAACGACGTTCGGCTGGACTGGCAAAGCCGAAGTGAAAGACGGCGTGATGCAGATCCCGAAAGGGGAATCGATCGCATACAAAGTCGCGTTGCCCGTGGGTGAGATGATCTTCGAGGCCGCAGATTGCGAGGTCGGCGTGCGTTCGGCCAGCCCTTCGGCACAAGGTGCATCTAACAAAGTGTCATCGGTAGGCTGGAGGAAAGTCACCATCAAGCGATTCCAGACTGGAAACAAGGTCGATACGTCCATCTTTAGTGAAACCGTTGGCGTGAATTCGCAATCGAGCCGATCCGAAGCGGGCGATCATGCGGTGGGCACGTGGAGCTTCGACCTGACCGCGGGCGAGAACGGCGGGCAGGTGAAGCCGATCAAGTTCCGACCCACGGCCGAGGTGAAATTGTTCAATGGCAAAGACCTCAGCGGCTGGAAGGTTTTCGCGGGCGATCCGAAGCGAGTCGCCACGAAGTTCGACGTGACGAAAGACGGCGAACTCCACGCGGTGAGCGGCCCCGGCGACCTGCAAACCGAAAAGACCTTCGATAACTTCCTTCTGCAAATCGAGTGCAAAACCAACGGTGTCGCGCTGAACAGTGGCATCTTCTTTCGCTGTTTGCCCGAACAGTATCAGAGCGGCTACGAGATGCAAATTCAGAACGCCATCGTCGGCAACGACCGCACCAAACCGCTCGACTTCGGCACCGGTGCAATCTATCGCCGCATCGCGGCACGAAAGGTCGTCTCCAACGACAATGAATGGTTCGCCATGAGCCTACTCGCACACGGCGCACAGTTCGCAACCTGGGTGAATGGCTACCCCGTGGTCAGTTGGACGGACGACCGCAAACCCGACGAGAACGCCCGCAAAGGGATGAAACTCGGCAAAGGGCACCTCAGCATACAGGGCCACGACCCCACCACCGATCTGCTGTTCCGCAATATGCGAATCGTCGAACTGGACGCCGCGAAGCGGGAGTGATAAGCGACGTGAAAGTGAGTCGGAGTTGCCAAACAAATGGAGCGGGTTGATTCTGTCCGCGTTCTGAACGCTACTCCACATCATCAGCGAGCCGTTCGATCCATACAAAACTCGTTACCCGGACCGAAACTACGACAATCTCGATGATTGTCGTAAAATCGGTCCTCTGAAATTTTTAACCAGTTGAAACAAGCACAACTATGCTCGACGCAAACTTTATCCGCGACAACCTCGACGCCGTGAAGGCGAACTGTGCGAATCGCAATGTCAAGGCCGATGTCGATGCGGTCGTTACGCTCGACAACGAACGAAAGCGGCTTCAGAAACTGTCGGACGAAACGAAGGCGAAACAGAACGAGATCAGCAAGAAGTTCCAGAGCGCGAAACCCGAAGAGCGTGCGGCACTCAAGGACGAAAGCACGAAGCTCAAGGAACAGGTTGCGGTCCTCGATGGCAAAATGAAACTGGCCGAAGATCAGTTGCGAATTTCGTTGCTACCGATCCCGAACATGACGCACCCCGACGCGCCGGTGGGGCACGATGCGGCGGCGAACGTGGTCGTGTATCGACACAAGGAACCGACGAAGCTCCCGTTCAAGGCGAAGGACCACGTCGACCTCGTCGAATCGCTCGACCTCGCCGACTTCGAGGCCGGGGTGAAAGTGACGGGTAGCAAGTTCTACTTCCTGAAGAACGAGGCAGTGCTACTCGAACTGGCGCTCGTGCAATATGCGATTCAGAAGCTGGTGGCAAAGGGTTTCACGCCGATTATCACGCCGGACTTGGCCAAGGTCGATGTCCTTGAGGGCATCGGATTCTCGCCGCGCGACAACGCCGAGACGCGGCAAATTTACACGATCGCCGACACCGATTTGTGCTTGATCGCGACCGCAGAGATTACGCTCGGCGGGATGCATCGCGATGAAATTTTGGACGAGGCGAAACTGCCGATGAAGTACGTCGGCTTGTCGCACTGCTTCCGCACCGAAGCCGGTGCCGCCGGGCGAGACACGCGCGGGATTTATCGCGTACACCAGTTCACGAAGGTCGAGATGTTCGTGTATTGCACGCCCGAACAGAGCGAGGCGATTCATCAGGATATTCGCAAAATCGAAGAAGAAATCTTCGAGGGGCTGGGCCTGCCGTTCCATGTGATCGACACCTGCACCGGCGACCTCGGCGGCCCCGCTTACCGCAAGTACGATCTCGAAGCCTGGATGCCGGGCCGCGGCAAAGACGGCGAATACGGCGAAGTCACGAGCACATCGAACTGCACCGATTACCAATCGCGACGCCTCAACATTCGCTACCGACCGAGCGGCCAAAAGGGCACGAAGTTCGTCTACACGCTCAACGGCACCGCCGTCGCCTGCACGCGCGCGATCATCGCGATCCTCGAGAATTACCAGCAAGAAGACGGCTCGGTGCTCGTACCGGAGGTGCTGCGACCGTGGATCGGCAAAGACAAAATCGAACGCAAACCGCGCTGAGCCCCGCAGTTCGACAGATGAAAATCCGATGAGGCGACACAATTCGTGTTGAAACCGCACGAATTCTGAGCTACACATATTAATGGGCTATGAGTGGTTGCCCGCCTGCCTAACACCGCGACCGTGCGGTTCGCACGAGTGATGCTTCCGAATGATTCGACGGGAGACCGAATGACACGACGCCACGCGATCTGCGGTGTCGGTGCCGTAATGCTGGCTGCGTTCGCCTGCGGTGCGACTGTCGGCGCAGTGAATCGTCCGAGTTTGCCATCTCAACTGCCTCAACGCTCGCCAGATTCTAAGCCCGTCGCGTTGGCTGCCAAGCCGGTCGATACTACGTTCGACACCAAGATTAAGCCTTTCCTCACAACGTATTGCAACGGTTGCCACAACAGCACGAAACAAGCGGGCAGCGTTACGCTCGATGCGTACCTCAACGAAAGTCATGCGAAAAAAGATCGCATGACTTGGGAGATGATCGTCAACGTCGTCACTTCTGGCGAAATGCCGCCGAAGAAGAAGCCACAACCGAGCAAAGACGAGAAGGAAGCGTTCCTCGGTTGGGTCGAAAACACGATGATCAAGGTCGATTGCACATCGCCCAAAGATCCAGGCCGCGTGACGTTACGCCGACTCAATCGGGCCGAGTATAACAACACGATCCGCGACTTGTGCGGCGTCGATTTCAGCCCCGCTGACGACTTCCCCTCCGAGGATGTCGGTTACGGTTTCGATAACATCGGCGACGTACTTTCGATGCAGCCGGTGTTACTCGAAAAGTACCTCACCGCCGCCGAGAAGGTTTTGGACACTGCGATTGTGTCGCTCGATGGCGTGCATTCGTCGAATCAGTCGTTCCGCCCGCAAACGATCCTCGTCACGCCACGTTCGGCCAAGCTGCGTGAGAAATCACCTAAGGGAAACGAGATCGTGCGGATCGTCTTAGCCGAAGAAGGCTCTGCATTCCTCGAGAAATTCAACTTTCCGGCCGACGGCGAATACTACTTGCGAGTCAAAGCGTGGGGCGAGCCGAGCGGTGACGAAGCACCGAAAATTGCCATCCGGCTCGATGGTAAAGAAGCGAAGTCGTTCACCGTCGATGCCACCGAAAAAACCAAAGCCAAGCCGTACGAAGTGAAGCTGAAGGTGAGTACCGGCGAGCGTCGCGTTGCGGTAGCATTCACGAACCCTACAGCCGATAAAAAGTCGCGAGTTTTTCACCTCGAAGCGATCGAAATCGAAGGTCCAATCGGCGGTGGGAGCAAGCCGCTCCCCGAATCGACGAAGCGGATTTTGCACACGATCCCGAAGACCGAAGCCGATAACAAATTAGCTGCGAAAGCGGTTCTGACGAAGTTCGCAACGCGCGCCTATCGTCGCCCCGTGACGGCTGACGAAGTTCAACGTTTGCTCAAACTCTACGACATTGCGGAGGGGCAGGGCGACCCGTTCGAGAAGGCAATCCGGCTTCCACTCAAGGCGATTCTCGTTTCGCCGAACTTCCTGTTTCGCGTCGAAGCCGACCCGAAATCGCCCGAGGAAGTGCGTACGATCAGCGACCACGAGTTTGCCACGCGGCTCTCGTATTTCCTCTGGTCGACGATGCCCGACGACACGCTGATTCAGCTTGCGGACGCCGGCGAATTACGCAACCCGGGCGTGCTTGAAGTCCAAGTGAAACGAATGCTCAAAGATCCGAAGAGTAAAGCCCTCGTCGATAACTTCGCGGGCCAATGGCTGATGCTGCGGAACATTCGCACACTGTCTCCGGACACGGGCCTGTTCCCAACATGGGACGAACCGCTGCGAAACGCGATCATTAAAGAGACCGAGCTTTACTTCGATTACATCGTCCGCGAAGACCGTAGCGTGCTCGAGTTCCTCGACTCCGATTACACCTTCGCGAACGAGCGATTGGCGAAACACTATTCGCTGCCGAACGTTCTCGGTGCGGAGTTTCAGAAAGTGAAACTGACCGATAACAAACGCGGTGGCGTCATCACGCAGGCGAGCATCTTGCTCGTCACATCGAACCCGACGCGAACCTCGCCGGTGAAGCGCGGCAAGTGGATTCTCGACAACATCCTCGGTACGCCCCCGCCGCCACCCGCGCCGGACATCCCCGAACTGCCCCCCGTCGGCGAACTCAAGGGCACACTTCGCCAACAGATGGAATCGCATCGCTCGAACCCCGCCTGTGCGACGTGTCACACAAAAATGGACCCGCTCGGATTTGGCCTCGAGAACTTCGACGCCATCGGTAGTTGGCGCGAACTCGACAATAAACAGAAAATCGATCCCTCCGGCGTACTGCCCGGTGGAGCGAAGTTCAGCGGGCCGAGCGAACTCCGCAAGATCTTGCTCGGTAAATCGGAAGCGTTCCGCAACTGCCTATCCGAGAAACTTTTGACATACGCCCTCGGCCGTGGGTTAGAATACCAGGATAAGTGTGCGGTCAACGAACTGTCGAAAAAGCTGACGAAGGGGAACGACCAGTTCTCCCAACTCGTACTCGCGATATTGGAAACCGATGCCTTCCAGAAACGACGGGGCAAACGAAGTGAATAACATGATGCAAAATGGTGTAACGCGCCGGACGATCCTACGCGGCCTCGGCACGGCGATCGCGCTGCCGTGGCTGGAATCGCTGGCGTCGGCGGCACCCGCGCCCACGGCGATTGCTCCACCCTGTCGCGCGGCATTCGTTTACGTGCCCAATGGTGTGAACATGCCGGGTTGGACGCCGGGCGAAGCCGGGAAACTCGGCAAGTTGCCGGAGACACTCACCTCGCTCGAACCGTTCAAAGAGTACGTCAATGTTCTCTCGAATATGACACTGGATAAAGGCCGTGCGAACGGCGATGGCCCCGGCGACCACGCCCGTGCCATGTCCAGCTTCCTCACCGGTTGCCAACCGCGTAAGACGCACGGTGCCGATATTCGCGCGGGGATGTCTGCCGATCAGCACATCGCCAATACGATCGGCGATCAGACGCGATTCCCGTCGATCGAACTCGGCATCGAACGCGGTGGCCAAGCCGGCAACTGCGATTCCGGTTACAGTTGCGCATACTCCGCAAACTTATCGTGGCGTTCCGAATCGACGCCGAACGCCAAGGAAATCGACCCGAAACAAGTCTTCGATCGGCTGTTCGGTGGCAACGATCCGAAGGAACTGGCGGCCACGCGAGCGAAGAAAGAGCTTTACAGCAAGAGCGTTCTCGACTTCGTGATGGACGATGCGAAGTCGCTGACGAAGTCGCTCGGGCAGGGCGATCAACGCAAACTCGACGAGTACCTGACGGCGGTGCGTGAAGTCGAAGACCGCATCGCCAAGGTGCGGAAAGCGAACGCGAATCGCACGCCGGTTGCGAAGCCGAACATGACGCCGCCAACGGGCGTCCCCGGCGAGTTTAAAGACCACGCACAACTCATGTGCGACTTGATGGTGCTTGCGTTCCAGACCGATCTGACCCGCGTAATCACACTGCCTTTCGCGAACGACGGCAGCAATCGGCCGTATAAGACGATTGGCGTACCCGATGGTCACCACGACCTTTCGCACCACGGCAGCCAGCCTGAAAAGCTCGCGAAAATCCAGAAGATCAACACCTTGCACGTCGAAATGCTCGCGTACCTGATCGGCAAAATGAAGGGCGTCAAGGAAGCGAACGGCACAACGCTGCTCGATAACACGATGATGGTCTACGGCAGCGGCCTCGGCGACGGCAACCGCCACAACCACGATGAACTCCCAATCCTGTTGGTCGGGAAGGGCGGCGGCACCATCACTGGCGGCCAGCACCTCAAGTTCGCGAAAGAAACGCCGCTGATGAACCTGTATCTGGCAATCTTCGACCGAATGGGCGCACCCGTGAAACGCTTCGGCGACAGCACAGGTAAACTGGCAATCTGAGTCAGTCAAAACGCGAACGCGGCAGTTTCCGAAACTGCCGCGTTCGCGTTTTTTACGACCGACCACTGTTATGGCTTCTTGAATTCGACGATCACCATCTTGCTCGTGATCGTTGCGGTTTTCGTTTCGGACTTGAACATACCGCCAGGAATTTCGTCGCTCATCCACGTCTGCCCTTCGACTTCACCCGCTGCCGTCTTCGATTTGTATTTCACCCATTTCGTTTTGACTTCGACATCGCCGATTTTTACCGTTTCGGTGCCTTCTTCTGTGGTCCCTTCGGGCTTCACGGCTGGCTTCGGCGTGGCCGGTACGCCTTCCACCTTCGGAACGTCGATCGTCTTTGTCACGTCGCGCTTGGTCGGCGGTCCTTTGAACTCCATACCGTTCACGACGGTCGCCGTTTCGACTTCGAGAACGAGTTTATCGGCACCGACTTCGAGCAACTTCGTGCCGATTTTGGATGCGGATTTCATTCCGTTGAACTCGCTCGTCATCGACATGACGATTGAAGTTCCGGGCTTGAACGCAGCCCACTGCTTGAACTCCGGGTTTTCAATCGGGTCCGCACGACCCACGACAGTCGCAAACACCAGACCGAATGTGATGAGTAACGCGCGCATCGCAACCACTCCTTGGGCGATTGATGAAAAACATCGATACAACTTTAGAATATCCGATTGCAACCCACCTGCCAGTGCGCGGTCGCATCGCCGATTTACAAGATTGTCGGTGACTCCCTCGACACCATGACAACCGCGTTGCCTACAATTGTGTATTGTCGTCACACCGAGGAGAAACCGTTGAGCACGAACCGTCCCAATACGTTAAAGCTTCTGCGAGAATCGGGCTGGCAGTCGAAGTCTGTCAAGGAAGAACTGAAAGCGAATTTCCTGTCCGCGATGAAGCGTGGCGGTGACCTGTTTCCGGGCATCGTCGGTTACGAGAACACCGTGATCCCGGAGATTCACATCGCGATCCTTGCGGGACACGACATGCTGTTCCTCGGCGAAAAGGGACAAGCTAAGAGCCGCCTGATGCGATCGCTCGTGCAGTTCCTCGACGACGAACTGCCATACCTCGATATGCCCGGCTCGCCGGTCCACGAAGACCCGTACCACCCGATCACGAAAGCGGGCCGGGAACACCTAAAGAACACGCCCGAAGACCAAGTGAAAATCGCCTGGTGGCCGAAGTCCGAACGCTACGCCGAACGGCTGGCACCAGGTACGAAGTTCGCGGACATCATCGGCGAAATCGACCCCGCCAAGCTCGCAGCGGGTGCGAGTATGTCTGCGGAAGAAGCACTTCACTTCGGCCTGATTCCACGGATGCATCGCGGCATCTTCGCTATGAATGAAGTCCCCGAACTCGACGACCTCATTCAAGTCGGCTTGTTCAATATCCTCGAAGAACGCGACGTCCAGATTCGCGGCTACCCCATTCAATTCGACCTCGACGTGCTGATTTTGTTTTCGGCCAACCCGACGACGTACAACCGTTCGGGCAAGGTGATTCCGCAACTCAAGGACCGAATCGGATCACTGATCCAGACGCACTATCCGCTCGACCGTAGCCTCGGTATCGACATCACCGAGAAGGAATCGGGTATCGATCTGGGCGGCGAATTTCCCGTGGCCGTGCCGTTCTTCATGAAGGAAATTATCGAGCAAGTCAGCATCTCGGCACGTAAGTCGAAGTACGTCGATCAGGCGAGCGGAGTCAGTGCCCGTTTCAGTTTGGCGAACTACCGCACGATGGTTGCCTCGGCACGCTGTCGTGGCGTGCGGCTCGGCGAGAAGCCAGCCGTGCCGCGAATCAGCGACCTCGGCCACCTGCCGTCATCATCGCTCGGGAAGTTGGAACTCGACATGATGGGTTCGAACCAGATGTCCGAAAAGCAAGTTCTCGAATCGATCATCGCCGACGCGGTGCGGATTGTTTTTGAAGAGTACCTGGACAAGCACGGCGTCGATGAAATCGCCGAAGTCTTCAGCAAAGGTGTTAAAATTGAAGTCGGTGACATGCTACCGTCATCGGATTACGCCAAGCGATTGAAACGGGTGCCGAAGGCGTGGGACAAGGCGTTCGAGGTGAACGCGGGCGAAAGCGAAGCGATGCGGGCCTCATGCGTCGAGTTCGTTCTCGCTGGGCTGTATGCAAGCGATCGCATCAGCCGGGCTACCAAACATGGCCGCATCATCTACGAAACCTGATCCGGTTTACGTGCCTGTAACGCCGTCGTCGAGGCCAGTTCAAACCGGGCGGCTTCGGGAAGTTCGCGGACAAACGAGCGATCGAAGTAGGTGCGGGAATCGGCGAGTAAGTCGCCGATTTTCTGCTCCAGAAACTCTTTCCGAGCTGCCGCAGGTAACTGCGCGGCCCAGCGATTCAGGAACCACGTCAACGTCCAAATCGGTAACCCACTCGCGATCACCTCTTGCTTTTCGATCGTCAACTCGGCTTCAAATAGGCTACGCAAACCTTCGTGCGTCATGTTGAAATAATGGCTCGGGTAGCCGTGCAATGGCTGAAGGAATGGCACCACGCAATACAACCGCCCGCCCGGTTTCAGCACTCGCGAAATTTCCCGCGCACAGGCGAACGGATCGCGAACGTGTTCGAGCACGGCAAACGAAAACACGACATCGAAAACATCGTCGCAGAAGGGGAGCCGTTCGCCGACGCCACGCACATCGGTCGTCGGATACGAGCAAATCTCGAAGTTCACGATGTTATCGAAATACGTCGGTCGCAGACCCGCGCCGCAATCGAGAATCCAGCCATCGGGGTGCTGTGCAATCAGTGCTGAGGCGGTTTCGTCGTAGTTGTTCGCGCTCACATTATCGGTGTGTGTGATGTGGAACTGCTTGCGCAAGTCCGCGCTCAGGTAGTCGTAAAACTGGCTCGTCTGCTGGCAGGGCGAGTCGTGCCGGAGCAGCGGACGGATCCGTTCTAGCTTCGATTTCTTACGCAATTGGAACGTCGGATCGGTGACGGCAATACTCGGTACCGCACGCAATTTCCGCACGATGCGGCGCGCGAACGGCAGACGTTTCAGTAACCGCTTCGCGAGTGACGTCAGTGAAAGTAACATCGTAGCCTCCTGAATGATGCACGTTAGCCGAAATGGAATCCGCACGTCAACGGCGGAAATCGCTTGAATACTTACCGCATTCGCCCTACGATTTCGCTACTCACCTGTCTGGAACGGAGTACTACGGATGCTGGGTGCGATGACGGAGCCAACACCCACACGACTGCGACGCCCCGCGAATTGGGCGATCGAGCACCGTTGGGATTCGCACAAAACGCCACTACCTTTGCGGCCAATTTACGAATCGAAAGCCTACGACGATACTGCGTTCGACTTCTCGCGGGCGCTCCGGGCAATCTGTAGCGACATCGCGTTTCGCTGCCCAACCTTCAGTCACATCGATACCACGCGAATGCTTTTCAGCTTCACACCGAGCCGTAACCGTAGCCGGTTCGGATTGCAAGCGCGGGTCACGCCGATGCGGTTTCGCGATGGCGCACTCACGCGGCGACTGCGTGGAATCTTGTTCGGCGTGCAGCGATATTACATCGATGGTCGCGAGATACTGTACTTGGTCACGTTCTGTTTGCCGCGCTTCCTCGACCAGACGTACGAAGAAAAGATGACGACGATTTTCCACGAACTCTACCACATTAGCCCGCAATTCAACGGCGACCTGCGGCGACACCCCGGCCGTTATGCGATGCACTCGCACTCGGCCCGCGATTACGATCGCCAGATGCTCGACCTCGCACGGCACTATCTACTCGGCCACCCGCAGCCCGAAGTCTTCGACTTCCTGCGCTACCGTGGAGCCGAACTTTGGAAGCGCCACGGCGGCGTACAAGGTATCGTCGTGCCACGCCCGAAGTTGGTGCCGATCAGTTGGTGAGACGGAAATCAATCGTTACCTAAAAGTTGCGGGACTTTCACACGAAGGTGATCGATTTCCTGATGGCTCTCGCCGAGGTATGCGAGCAGTTTCAGGTCGTCTTTGCTCACGGTGCCACCCGAGAGTAACCAAGCCCGTACACGGAACAATTTGTAGAGCTTGACGAGCTTTCGATCGCTAATGAAAATTTGATCTTCGCGGGTGAGCGTCTTTACCAGACGCTGGAAAAGTTGGAACACTTCCGTCGGGAAAAAGACATCGCGATCGTTTTGATCTTCCCCACGCGCGTTCGATTGTTTGCGAGCGAACAACAGCGTCAGATAGCGATTCGCCTTCAGCAAATCGTCGAGGTTGCAGTGCCCTTCGACCCACGGCTTCTGATTCAGTCCCTTGTAGGCTTCCGATGCTAGTCCCGAATCGATCAGTTCCTGGAAGTGCTTTTCTTGCACCGATTGGCTCTGGATTTTTAGTACGAAACGGTCTTTCAGTGCGGCCAGTTCGCCTTGCTCGGGTACTTCGTTCGTGGCGGCAAACAAGATTTTCAACGGCACCGGCTCTGGAGCGCCATCCTGGTAGAATTTCTTCTCGTTGATGATCGTCAGCAAGATGTTGAGGATCGCCGAGTTCGACTTGAAAATTTCATCGAGGAACACGAGCCGCGCCGTCGGCAGCTTGCCCGCCTTGCGACGGATGTAGCGCCCGTCGCGCAATTCCTTGATGTCGATCGCGCCAATGATCTCCGATGGTTCGGTGAACCGCGTCAGCATGTACTCGAAATAATCGCCTTCGCCGAGGCCGAGCGCGTCCTTGAACTTCAGCACGAGGTCCGACTTCGCCGTGCCCGGCGGGCCGACGATCAGCAGCGGTTCCTGCGCGATGGCGGCCACCACCATCAAGTCGATGATGTCTTGCTTATCGACGAAGAATCGACCGAGCGATTGGCGGAAGCGATTGATTCGCTTGCGAATCGCGTCGGCCTCTTGCTGCAACTCGGCAAGTGAGAGATCGTCAATTGTTGGCATAGTGGTTATAGTCCGCTCTTGGCGACAAAATTTCGTACGTCGTTATGAATGCGCTGCCGAACCAGATGTTCGTCTTCATCGAGCCAGCGTTTGCCCGCCTGCCCGAGTGCGGAATCCTCGCTGACAATCGCCGTCACAACGGCTTCGACCATACTGAGGTGGAGTCGCGAATAAATCGAACAACTTGTGAACGTATTCGTCGTTCTTGACGGATTGATCGTTTGGAAGAAGTCGACCATCTTGGCCATGCCGACATTGGCGGGGCACTGCCCGAGCACTCCGATGTAGGTTTCGCATAGCTTGGAAAAATCGAGCGGCTTGATCTCCGACGACGAATTCAAAATCTCCAACCGCCCCGCTTCCAGGATGGCATCGGCTTCCTGAGCGATGCCGAAACTCAGCCAGCCTGCCGCTAAATTTAACAGCGTTTGCAGCGCATCGATCCAGATGTTCGGCTTGCCCGCGTAGAGCGCCTTGAGTTGCGGAAGCGTTTTCCCGCGCAAAACTTCTTCTTGAATTCGGCGGAGCAATCGGTCGATGTCGTCGCGTAATCCGACCTTTTTCAAACTCCGTAGGCACTGGCTGACGACGATGTTGACGAGTTCGTATCGCGGTTCGTCGTCGAGCTTTCGCAAATAGAGTACGAAGTGATCGGCGAGCGTGTGGATGAGTTCCGTGCGGTCGAAGTGCGCGGCGTAGAACATGGCCCGTTCGAGCAATTGACCCTGTTTTTTTAGAAAATCGGCAGAGAAGAGCGTACCGACGGGCGGTGAATATTTCATCGCACGCGGAACTTCGAGTAGTAGTTCGACGGTGAAATCTTGGCCGACGCGCGCGGCGAGCGGGAGTGCATCGTGCAAGACGAGGAACCGCGATTCGTCGGTAGCTTTGCCTGTGATGCCTTCGAGATACAGTTGACGAATGCGCTTCGTCATTGCGGTGGGGTCGGTGATTTTCGGCAGTTCGGCGAGTGCGAGTTTCAGTTCGTCGCCGTGCTTCAGAAACTCGCTGTGAGCGCTGAGTTTCTCTTGTGGCTCAAGGATTTTCGATTGCTCGCGCATCCGCGAAATGGCATAGTGGGCCATGCTGCGCGGATCGACGGACGACTTCGTTTCACCGTCCATTTTTTTCGCGATCAAGCGTTCGATCTCATCGCGAAGCGGTTCCGGTAGCATCCCGGTGTGCGGTTTCCCCGCAATCACTCGTTCGATGCGATACGCATAGGCATTAAACAAAATGGTACTGCAAATCATTTTCGCATCGGTCGGATTCTCGCGAACGAGCACGGCTTTCGCGGATTCCATCAACCGCCGCGAAGCGATCGCGTCGCCGAGTTTTGCGAACGCGAAACTGAATACGAGGTCGATGTAAGCGAGCGTCGGGTGAGCCTCGGTATTGAGCGAACCGCGTGAAAGGCTACGATTCGCCCACAAACGGGCGGCGGTGAACACTTCCTGAGCCTTTTCGCGCACGACCCGCATTCGCTCGGCATCGTGTAGCCCCGCGTAGCGAAGGAACGACGGCAGATCTTGCTCCGGGCTGAGGCCACGATCGAGCAGTCGCGTCAGTAGTCGATCTCGCACGCGAGCCAAGCCGAGCACATCCGAACCGGAGATTCGCGCGAGCCGAAGTGCCGTCAGCCAGACGGCACGAATCGGTAGGCGATCTTCAAAGCGTATGAGGTATTGCTGAACCGCACCGAGACGAGTTTTGAACCACTCAGCGATTGGTACATCGGCAGCCACTCTCATCGTGATCGCGGCAAATTGCCGCATGTCCGAAGGTGTCGACTGCTCGTTTTGCAGACAAGCATCGAGGAGCTTCTCCAAGTTTTTCTGCTTGTATTCCAGGCTTTCCGATGCCACCCATTGCGTCAGCCACACGGTCGGAGGTGCGGTTTCGTTCCACATCGCGTTCAACCAGCAGATCGCGACTTCGCTGCGTCGCCCCTCGCCGATGCCCGCATTCGCCTCGGCCAATTGGGGCCACAACGCGAGTCGCACGGGGTCGTCGAGTCGTCCATCATTTTCGAGGAACGCATACTCCAACTCGTCGCAACGGAGTTTCCATTCGCTCGGGGGTTTGGCGATCGCGACTTCGACTTGTGATGGTTCCACGAACGGTAGTTCGTTCGCCTTCGTTTTCGTTCGAGTACCGCGTGTCGTCACAAGATCACTCGAGGCGACATCCGGTTTCTTGTCGCGGCCCAGCTTGTCCGGTGGGCCTTTCTTCGCGGTCGTGGCCTCACTGCACGCGAACGAATCGAACTCGAACACGCTGGCATCGATCCACTCGGCGAGCGGCGTACGGTCCCGGTCGATGATGTACTCGACCCATTCGTGAAGTGACCGAAACGCCTGCTCCGGTAGCGATTCCGGCGTAAAGGTGCCGTTGTCGCTTGGGCTGAGCCAGACGATTTTCTCGCGATCTTTGGCCAAGAGTTTCGCCACCACATCGCGGCGAATCGTCGGGTGTAACCGCAACCCGACGGGGTGGTATAAGTTCGGCAGCCTCGAATAGGGTTTGTACGCGATTGTGTCGTTCAGCGTTAAAATCGGCGGCGACTTCCGCGACGGTCGCGTTTTCAGAACGACAATTTCGCGATCATCCGGCCCAGTTGCCACCGCGAACAGTAGCTGTTCGAGTAACCGTTCGTCGGCCCCGCGAACGAAAGAATCGAGTTGGCGAACGCCATCGTGCGCGATCACCCAAAAGTCCGCTATGTCGGCCGCATCGCCGGGAACAAGCCGAAGCGGCACCGTGATTTCCGTGGTGCTGCGCTCATCTTGAAAGTCTTCCGGCGCGTGCGGCAGTGTGAATTGCGAGAACTCGTAAACATCCTGGAAAGGCTCGTTTGCAAGGACTAACCAGCTCTGTGGCGCGCAAATCAACAGCGTCTGATCGTCGGCGACGCGGATCGAATTGACGAGCGGATGATGGTATCCGAGTTCGACCCAGATGCGCGGGGCCTGCTCGACGTACGCCCGAATCGGCGTGGATTTGTCCGCATCAATCGCGCGCAACAGCGTGTAGTATGGCGGCCCGACGACGCGGAGTAATGCGGACTTTTCGGCGTCGTCGATCCAGCGAAAACTTTGACGGTCGTTGCCGAGGCGTAACATCTCTGCCGCGATTATCGGCAACGTCGCCGATGGCATCTGGAACAACACCGGCGTCTGGGCCGCGAGTTGTAACGGGCTAACGTTCCGCGACAGTGGAAGGACCGCAAGCCAGTTGGCGGCGGGTGTCATCGCACTGTCAGTCGGGTGTTGTTTCGATGCGAGGACGTTCAACCGGCTGAGATCGTCGCGCAGTTTCTTCAGCAGTTTCCCGCTATAATTCAGATAATACTGCCCATCAGCAGCCACATGATAGGCGGTCGGTGCCAGGAGATTGTCTGGGGAAATGATGCCCGAGGTCATCGCCAGCCGTAGCGTTTCGACGTTGGGAAACTGAAGGATCATATGCGATCATCGCCCTTGTGCGGACTTCGTTCGTTCCGGTTCGGTCGGCTCGGCCACCTTGGATGATGGTTGCGAAACCGGTTCGCGTTCGATGACGATTTCGCCCAGATCTTCGGCCGGAATGCCTTTGCCAACGAGCTTTTCGACGAGTGTGCGGTGAAGCTGCTCGTGCTCGATCGGCAACGAGTCGGCGTCCGAATCGAGCTTGACGATGATGTTCTGTTTGCCCGATTGCGGATCGCGCCGCAACACGATGGTCAGTTGTGCCATACGCTCTCCCGCAGTAACGCGACACCAGGGGTTCGCGGAATTAACTGGCCGAGCGTTTTGCTGTCGATGGTTTTTTTTTCGATGAGCATATCGCGCAACATTTCGATTAACGTCTTCTGTTCACGGACGATGGTCTCGGCTCGTACCCGTTGTTCTTCGAGGATCTCCGCGATGCGGGAATCGATTGCCGCGAGTGTTTCAGCGGCGAGGTCTTGTCGGCGTCGGCCGGTCTGCATGTCCAGAAACTGCACCTGCCCGAGCTTGCCCCCCGCGAGGCCGTGCGACTCGACGAGTTCGCGTGCGATGCTTGTAGCCGAGTTCAAATCGCCGGTTGCACCGAGTGAAAGATCGTTGAGCAACAGCCGTTCGGCCTCCCGCGCACCGAGTGCGACGCAGATGAGGTCGAGGTACATGTTCACCGTTTGAATGTACTTGTGCGCCGGGTCCGCATAACGAACGTAGCCGAACGCCCAGTTCATTTCGGAGGCGATGGTGATGCGTTCCACCGGCGGCGCGTGATCGCAAAACAACGCCACAACGGCGTGGCCGGCTTCGTGCGTGGCGAGTACGTTTTCCTCCGCTTTCGTCAGTTTGGGTCGTTCGATCCATTCGGTCATGGCGCGTTCGACGAGCGGAATCGTCGTCTCGCCGGCTTCGTTTTCGCGAAGTCGAATGCGCGCCACGGAGCGACAAAGCGCGTTCAAGTGGTCGCCGCTGTATCGCGTGCCACCTGCCGCGCCGATGACGAAATCGCCCGTGCGTTTGACCGCGTACTCCATCGCGTCGTCGGTCATCTCCAGTCGCATTTTCTTGTTGTAAATCTGCAAAATATCGCGGCGATCATCGGGTTCCGGATACGGAATGTGCAAGTGAAACTCGAAGCGCCCGGGGCGGAGCAGGGCAGGGTCGATCGCTTCGACGAAGTTCGTCGTGCCGACCACAAAGACGAGTTCTTCCTTGCGAAAGCCGTCCATTTCGGTGAGCAATTGATTGACCATCGAGTGTTCGACACCGCTACCGCTGTAGGTTCCGCGTGCGGTGGCGAACGAATCGAGTTCGTCGAAAACGATAATCGACGGGGCGGACTGCCTCGCTTTGTGGAAGATCTGCCGCAGGTTCTCTTCGCTCTCGCCGACCCACTTCGATTTGAGTTCGGGGCCGGAAACGATCTGGATCGCCGCGCCGATCGCGGTGGCAATTGCCTTCGCGAAAAATGTCTTGCCGGTGCCGGGTGGCCCCCAAAAGATCATGCCGCGCGGGATCAGTTCTTCGAGCCGTGCGACATCTTCGGGCGTCGATGCGGTGTCGCGTTTTTGCAGTACATCGAGGACTTCCTGGCGAAGGCGTTTCTTGACCTTCGTGTAACCGCCGATCTCGCTGTCGAGGTCGATGTTCGGTATCTCCATCGCCCCGTTGAGCGTGCCTAACCGCAGGTGCCGTTGGGCTTCCTTCGGGTTTGTGGGATAGTCTTCGCCTTCGAGCGTCGTCAGCAGTTTCCGCAACCGGACCGCATTCGCACCGGACACATATTTGTAAAGTTGCCACGGGTTGAACGTCGTCCCGAACTTGCGCGATTCCTTCTGCGTGACGAGGTGCTGCAAGCGCAACCGACCGATGCCGAGGATGCTCGTGCGATGCGGGAACAGGTTCTCGATGACCTTCGGTAACGGGAACGATGGGTCTTTGAAACCGAGCCAAACGAGTTCGGGGTTCTCGTATAGCAACGGGATCACTTCGCGAGCTTCGCTGGTTAAGCCGCCTTGGCTCGTCGTTAGTAAATCCAGGTGCGGCAGCACGACAACGCGCTTTTCGACTGCACCGCGAACGGCTTCGCGCAGTTGGCCAATCATCGTGCCGATGAGTCCCATCGGCGGCGCGCCACCGGTAGCAGCCTCACGGCCATCGAGGTACACGCAACGCAAATTGCGATCTTTCAGCCGGTTCCGCAAGTTTACGAAAAGGTACGGCGACAACTCCTTGTCGCACTCGATCAGGCACGGCAAACCGCGAACGATGTAACTCGCCACTTCGGCAAGTTCGTGGGTATACGCCGCCTCCACCGCTTGCTCGACGGTCAGGCTGGTCGGGAGTTCTTTCTCGGAAATCGTCAGGCTCATTCGCGGCGGCTCGTATTTCTGTACGCGATACTTATACTTCAATTTTGATCGTCATCGAACCCGATTTTTCATCCTCGGCAATCTCGGTGATCGTGCCGAGTGTGGCGGCTTTTTGCTTCAGCGCTTCCCGTGTCACTTTATTGACGATCTGCGCAAGTTCCGGCTGCAAATCGTTCAGGTGCTTTTCGAGTGAGGCCGTGGCTTTCTCTTGCAGCTTATCGTTCTCTTTTTCGATCTTCTTTTCCAGCTCTTTCGCGAGCAGTTCGCGGGCATGGTCTTCGACCGTTTTTCGCAACGGCCCGACATCGTCCCACGCGGTTGCTTCGCGTTCGCCTTCGACGATGATGCTTTTTTCGGCGTCGGTTTTCACAGATACTTCGCCGTTGCACGGATCGACGGTCACCGTCAGGTCGCCCTGTTGTCGAACGAGTTTGCCGTCGTCGGATTCTTTGAATCCGCGTTGGCCCAATTCGGCGCGCAACAGTTGGCCCATCGCTTCCGGCGAAAGGATGCCGAGGAGTTCGAGTTGCGTGCAAATCTCATCGCCCGCGCGGATGTCACGGGCAACGGATTCTTTGACGCGGATGCGGTAAGCGCGGCTCATGCTCGCTCCAGGTAGCTCATGGGAAAGTCTCGCCGCCGCCCGCAGAGACCCGCAACGGATCGAGTGCGGCCAACGTTTGGCGAGCGTGTGTTATTGTAGCCCCGCCGTCCAGAGCGTCGTAGGCTTCCTTCCAAAGTTGGCTCGCCGCATAGCCTTCGTCGAAGTAACCGACGGCTCGTGCCTGTTGGTGCCAACGTGCGAAGGTGTCCGCCTGTTGAACGAGCGACAATGCCGAACGCTGAATCGCGATCCGTTCCGCCAGTCGCATCGGTGCTTCGGCTTTCAGCCCACCGATCCAGAACGACGGTTCCAACGTCCGCCCCACAAACAATTTCGATAGCACCCGCAGCGGGAAGATCGCAAGGTCGAGGCGGTTCGCGGACTCGGCAGCCTTCAGAAACTGCGTGAGGATAGCTGTTTCGGCGATGCCACGCCGACGCATGATGTTCCAGTCGGCGATCTCGCTTTTCGCTGTCTCGCTTCGCAGCCAGCGTTTCGTCAGCGGGGCTTGTAGGCATTCGAGCATCATCGCCCGCGTTCCGGTCATCAGCGAGGCGAACGACGGTGGCTCGGGGTCGTCGACAGTGGCGAAATCGCTCGCGTTCATCAGCCACGAAAACGGATTATTCAGGAACGGCGACTTCGAGTGAAGGGCGTTGAAATACTCCGGTTCGTCGCGTAGCGCATCGTACGCGATGTGGAAAAAGAGATCGTCGCCCGCCGTCGATTCGGTCGATGCGCGATGCCATTCGACCTTCGTTTGCGTTGGGTGTTCGGCGGTCAACCACAGCAAGAAATCGAGCGGTTTTCGGCTAAATGTCAGGGTGCGTTCGGCCAGTGGCACACGGTTCCAGACGCGGCCATTCGTCGGCTGATCGTTGTGTAAAAAGGATTCCTCGCGCCAGCCACCTGCGCGCACGAGGTGCAGGATCAGCCCCTTGCTGAGCGTGTCTTTCACCAACGCAATCGCGTTCGGATTCAAGCAGGTCGGTGGCGTACGCTGATTTAGGATGAGCGTCTGCACTTGATCGATCGGAATCACCCCGAGGAGTGCCCGCAAGATCCGCAATAAGTCGAACTCGAAGCGAGTCACTTCGCGCGTGGCCATCATCGCTTTGGTCCTTCCTCGGGCGTCGGTCGCTTCCAGCCTTTCCATAATCCGATGGCCTGCAACGCCGGAAAGCCGTTGATCCGGATACTCTCCGAATCGATGCGGATTTCCAGCGTATTCGAGCGATTCCAGCACGGGTCGTCGGCACGGTAGCGATCCGTCAGGAAGTGAATTCGCTGGTTCGTCGAGCCGATCCAACGACGTTTCAAGTCGGGCAAATCACACTCGAATGGCCCATCGACGAGGATGTCGATCTGCGCGAGAAGTACCGCAGTTGCGTCGGGTTTCAGTCGCAAGTCTTCGAGGAGATACCCACTAAATACCATCACGCTCAGCCCGTGTTGCTTCGCCGATCGCGCGAGTGCCGCTGCCGCTTCGGCGTGGGCAAACGGCTCGCCACCGAGAAGCGTGATGCCTTCGATGCCGTCTTGTGATGTCATGGCTTCAACAATGTCACTTAGCGATTTGTCATCGCCGCCACGAAAGGACAGAAACTCCGGATTGCAACAGCCCGGACAGCGTAACGGGCAGCCTTGGAACCAGATGGCGAACCGCTTCCCCGGCCCCTCCGCTTCAGTGGAAGGAATGATCTGCGCGACCCGCAATCGGATGTCTTGTGGCATACGGAGATTATAGTTGTCTTTCGGCGATACGAACGGTGCCGGGCGAGCCGATTTTCCCTTCGCAGGTAATCTCGCGTTCGACGAACGTGCGGATTGTCTCGATATTCGTCAGCAAATGTTGCGTAATTTCCGAGACACGGAACTCCGACGCGCCCTCGGCGAAAGCTAGTGGCAACACGATCTGATCCGCCGAGAAGGCGTCGATCGGACAACCGCTGTCGCGGAACGCGATGGCTTGCTCGGTCGCTTCGTCGGCCACGGCGGCGGCGGGTTTGCCGCGTTCGCCGAGGCCGAGAAAGAACGGCGACACGGGCAGATCCGGGAACGACACCCCGCACAACGCCGCCGGCGCGGCGCGGTTTTGTTCGTCCCACGTCTCCTTTGTGGATTCGCATCGGATGCCGGCAGCGTTCATTTTGTGGTCGATGCGGCGCGACATTTCCTTCGCGATTTTCTCCGGGAGACTGCACACCGCCGCGAACGCCGAGGCTTTCGTGAGTACCGTGGGCGTCGTGGCGTGGTACCCGCGCAGAGTCGGCGTTCGTGCGATTGCGATCTGGATTTCGCCACCGCCACGCGGATAGAAACCGGGTCGCACCATCGTCAATTTCAAATCGAAGCCGATGCGGTTCAGGTGAGTTGCCCACGTCTGTTCCAGAAAGTGGAAGCAAGGGCTGTGCGACACGTGCGTGCCACCGCGAATGGTGATGTGGCTGGCCGTTTCGCCCTTTAACGCAAGTGGTAAATAGATCGTGTGTAACACCAGGCCGGTTGCGCCTGCGGTGCCGATGTCGATGGTATAAGTGCCCGATTTCAGTTCGCCGGGTTCAAATAAGAGCACGCTCGAGCCAATACTGGCCCCGGTGAGTTTGCCGCCACAGATATTGCCCGCTGCGCGTACCGATGCGAGATGTTGCGGCGCGAGGCCGGGCTTCGAGCGGTTCGCCCGGATCTGGATCAGTTTGAAAGGCCGCCCGGTGAGGATCGACAACGCCAGTGCCGAGCGCAGAATTTGCCCGCCCCCTTCGCCTTGCGAGCCGTCAATTTGTACGAGTGTTGACATGGCAAATGAGACACCGTTCGCGATCGCGGGTTCAACCTGGTAGCGATTTTGCGATATTATAGTGCGTTGTCGCACTCGCTACGTTGCGACGATCCGATTCCGAGGTGCGAGCGATGTTACAAAATTGGCAACTGATAGCGGCGGCGATGTGGCTCACGATTGCCGTGCTGATATTCTTCCGCGACTTTTTACTATCGCAAGAAGCACTCGACCGGCTATTCGGCCGCAACGGGAATATGGGCTTCTGGGTCGGACTGTTCTTGTTCGTGTTCAACATCGCCCGCTGGTATCAGGCACGCTCCGTTCGGCTACAACGCGAGCGAAGTGTGCGGTTGCCGCTCCAGCCAAACCCCGATGCGGCCACGGGGTACGAGTACAACCCCGAGTTAGATTTCCACAAACCGGACGACGTGCCGAAGGCGTGAAACTTACTGCGGCATCGCGCCAATGAGTTCAACCGCCCGTTTCCCATCGGGCGTGTCGGCTTCAAACTTCAAGCCCGCGTCGTGATGTGGCCTACGGATATAGCCAATCGCGATCGACGCATCGTGCTTTGGCGAAAACACCGATGATGTTACCAAGCCCACTTCCTGCCCATCGCGGAACAACTTCGTGCCGCTGGGCAACGTGCCGCCTTCGAGAATTTTCATCCCCAAAAATGCCCGGCTCACGAAGCCCGCACGGTCGCGCGACATGATGATCGGCTCCTGGCCGATGAAGCAGCCCTTCGTGTAACAAATCGCGCGTTGCACATTCGCGATTTCCATCACGAAGCGGTTCTCGTCGATGTCCGTGCCGTACACCGGCGTACCGGCTTCGACGCGCCGCGTTTCGTACGTCGCGTCATCGCCGATGGTCGCACCCGCGGCGACGAGCATTTGCCACACGCCACGGAATTTCTCTTTCAAACAAACGATGTCGTAACCGATCACACCCAGAAGATCGCGGCGGCGAATGTTACACACACTGCCCGCGCCGAACGTGCGATCCATATGCATGAACTCGCCGAGGTCCGGGATCGGCTCGCCAATTGCGGCTTCGATCACCGCTTTCGCGTGCGGTCCGGCGAGGTGCATTTGGCCGAACGCCTCCGTCATATCGCGGAGTTCGACGGCTTCGGAAATCAGGTATTTATCCAGGTGCTTCAACAATTTCGTGCCGTAACCGAGCACGGTTTCAAGCCAGATCGCGTGGCGATTCCCGGACAGCATCACGTGGTATGCCCACGTTTGAAACAGTGTCTTCGCACGGTGATCGAGGAAGTACACTTCGCAGCCGCCGCCGAGTGGCAAATGTTGCAGTTCGTTCGTACACAGGTTCGTGAGAAACTTCGGTGCATCGGGACCGGAGATTTCGAGTTTTGCAACGGCGGAGCGATCGAAGATCGCCGCCGATTCGTACGATTCGCGGTAGCCCGGCAACGTGGGTGTGGGGTTCATATCAGGTCGACCATGCTTTTGTGTGCGTCGGGCAATATCAGCAACCGCTCGGCGGCATCGGCGAGTTTTTGCAACTCGTTGGCAGACGTAATCGAAGTCGCGAACAGTTCATCGACGGCGTCGGCATCGGGGCAGCCAGAGACGTAAATCCGCCCCCGCTTCGCCGCAAAGGCCCACAGCAGCGCGGCCGCGTGGTCGTCCGGGAAACGTTTCTTGATCCGCCGTTCGGCAGACGTCGGATCGCCCGCCGCCCGCAAGATCGACACGCCTTCGCCGTTGAGTGGCAGTGTCGGCGTCAGCACGATGATTCGCCCCTCGGGTTCGACGACCCGTGCTGCACACGCTGCCGCCGCCGCGACATCGGCGAAGGTCACGCGCGCGGCCGATTCCGCGATCGTTGCGATCACCGTTTGCGGAAGTTCATCGACTTTTGCACGCCGATGCGCATCGAGCCGACGGATGCCCTCCGCACTGCTATCGCGCAGCCCCGCTACGACTTCGCAGATGGTGCCGCGTTGCCCTTCGATCGCCTGTACGAAGAATGGCGTGCCCAATAAATATGCGACTTCCACCGACTGTGCCCGTGTCGGCCATACCACTTCGCCGGGTGCCGTGGCATCGAATGCGTCCCGAAATGAAGCGAGATTCTCATCGTCGGAGAGCGTCGGGAAGATCGTCGTCTCGGCACCGATGTACCCGAACACCGGGTCGTAATCGCGCCCGGAGAGTATGACGGCGAAATCGGATTCGACGAGCGTTTTGTTCAAATAGATGCGCTTCTCGGCGGCGACGGTTGCCAGATACGCGAGTTTCTTGCGGTCGGTCGGGTCGTGAATTTCCGTTTTCACATCGGAGAACTCGTCGGGCAAATCGTCGATCCAGTTCGACCCCGCCATCGGTGCCGTGGTCAGCAGCGTGACGTCTTCGCAACGGATTTCGGCTGTCAGCAGATGTTCGATAATCGCGGCGACCATCTCGCCGAGGTGCGGTAGTTTTTCATCGATGACGATGCAGACGTGATCGCCGGGTGTGAGTGCCCGACGCAGAGATTCGAAGCCGTACGGCTTCTCCAGTGCGGCACGCACCATCTCACGTGGCCCCACGGTCGACGGAACGACGTGAGCACGAACGGGTTCCACGAGTCGTTCGGGAGGGACCGTGAGGAGCCAATTCTCGGAACCGAAAGTCAAAGTCATCGGCGTGGCCATGCGGATCGTTGCTCGGGTGTGGGTCGTCGCGTCATCAATCACTCAATTATAGACGCGACTCAGAAATCGGCACGGCAAGCGATCCATCGAGTCGATTCGCGTTTTGTTTCGATTCGGCAGTTGGACTCGAAACGTACGCAAGATACACTGCGTGTGTCGAATCGACCGGCTTCGATTTGCTCTCCATCGTTCCACCGAGCGAGTGTCATGCGCCTGTTACCCACGTTGATGATGTTAGTACTTTCGACCATGTCCGCGACGGCGGCGGATTGGGTCAACCTCGCCGACCCGCCGAAAGACAAAATCGTCTGGCCGGCGGAGTACAAACTCAAAGTCGAAATACCGAAGTGTTTCTTCGACCCGGTAGTGACGTTCGCCGATCACGGTGGCCCCTTCGCCTCTCTCAATGTCAATTTTGGCCAAGACATATTTCGCATGTTCGTCGATCTACAAAAAGGTACGGTCATTGGCAAAACGGAAGGCAACATTACCGGTGTTGCACCGTTCGCTCTCAGTCGTTCGGGCAAGCGATTTGCGGCATCACTGAAAACGAGTAGTGTCGCGATCATCGAGCCGACGACGGGCAAAGTCCTCAAAGAAATCGAGTGCTCGAGCAAGCCGGAGTCGATGCAATTCGCCTCGGACACGCGGTTGGCGGCGATCAAAAGCGACGGTGTCGAAGTTTACGATACCGATACCGGCAAATTGATCATGAAGCGAAATCTCAAAGACTCGCATAGGGGTGCGGGGCGATCCGTAACCTCGCCCGGTGGCAAATACTTGTTCGCCCGCGATGACATGCGGATTTCGGTCTTCGACATTGAAACCGACAAACTCGTTACCGATTTTTCCACCATGAAGCTCGATGACGTATTTTTTAGCCTCGATTGTATGGCCGTTTCACCCGACGGATTGAAACTCGCAGTGCTCGCAGAAGCGCACCGTGATAACAAGCTGCAAATTCGCGATCTGACTACGGGCAAAGTGACTTTTGAAGGGTCGTTGGGACGCGCCGCCGATTACTTTTACAATCCGAAACTAACCTGGGCCGCCGATTCGTCGTCGCTGTTTTTCGGCGGCAGTGCGATCGTCGACATCGAGAACGGTAAAGAGATTTTCGTTCTGCCACCCGGTCAACGTACGCAACGGATCGCGATCACAAATCGAGCGGTCGTCGTTCTCGATGGCGAACGGAACAATCGATTTCTCGGTACGAAAGGCGTTTCATCGGAGCAAATCAACACGGCAAAAGAAGCGGTGAAAACGGGTGGCGTGGCCGCCGATGCTTTGCTTCCCCCACTCGCGAAATTCGATCTCTCATTGGCGAAAGTCGTCGAGGTTCCGCTGGTTGCTGGCGCGTACTCCGCGAAGCCCGATCCGGCCCCGATGACGGTCGTTCCGGATCGTCCGATCGCTTTCGATTTCAGCACGGTCGGCTTGCGTTCGATGCTCATTTCTTCGGGGCCGAAAGCGTCCGCGCTGCTCGAATTCGCAGTCGATGGCAGCAAGCCCGGAAAGGTCCGCCAAGTCGATTTGAGCACGGGCCGAACGACGCGCTCGTTCGACCTTCCCGCCGGTCACATGATCACGGGCCTTTCGCCCGACGGGTCCGCATTCACGGCTTGGCACCGCGGAATAATGACGCGCACAGACTTTTTCCCCATAAAGGGCGAACCGATTGGGCTACGGCCGTTCGGTAATGAAGCGAACGAAGAAGCCAAAAAAGTCGTATTGTCGGAGTTTATTTCCCCGACGCAGTTACTCACCGTAAACCCGAAAGGAAAGCTGATACTTTGGTCGGTGCCCAAGATGACGCCGATCTATGTGGCGGAAGTACCAGGCTTGACGGCAGCGAGTCTCTCGCCCGGTGGGAAGTATCTCGGTGGCGTGCAGAACGGGATCGTTCGATTGATCGATACGCAAACCGGGAATGTCATTGGAGATCTCAAGCCGTCGTTCATTCCCCAAAACGGCAACTTCGCGAAATTCGTCTCGTTCCGCCCCGATGGCGAAGAATTACTGTCCAGTTTCCAACATCCGACGAAAGGCGCGATGCTGGTCCGATGGGATCTGAAAACGGGAAACCTCGTTAAGGAACACTTATTTCCGTCGAGTTTTGTCGGCCAGCCGAACATGCATTACCTCGGTAACAACCACGTGATGGTGAACTTCAACTGGATTTACGATTTCAAACACTCGGCCTACGTATGGCGATTCAACGGTCCGCAAAGCTATCTTGCCTGGTATAAACCCGACGATCGCGTCTGGTACGCGACCGATACCGCCGAGGCGAATGGCGTCTTAGTTGCATCGAAATTCCCAGACGAAGCGACGATCAAACAAATCGACGAGATCGTCGATGGTCCCGGTGCCCTGATCAAAGTTGGCAGCAAAGTTGCGATGAAATACAAAATCACGGGAAGTATGGCTGCCGAGTTTAAGCCGATGATTACGTCGAACCTGCGCAAGAACTGGACAGCACGCGGACTGGTGGCCGCCACCGAAGTGAACGCCGACCTCACCGTGGGGTTGATCGTCGGCGAGCGCGACACGGGCAAAATAATTCAGTTTAGTCGCGGGTCCGGCTTCGGTTTTGGCTTCGATCGGGGAGAGAACGTCGAAAACGTCAAAATCTATGAGCTAACCGCCACGTCGCAGGTGTTCGTCGGCAAAGAGAAAATCTGGGAATCCGCGACGGATCGGTATCTATCGGCGTCCGGTCGCATGCATATTTCTATGCCGAATGGCGAAACGGACATCACGCATCACCTGGGCAAATTGATGTGGCAAAACGCGATTCCGTGGGCCGAAAACTCCGCACTGCCGCGCTTTCTCGCCAAGACAGCCGACGGTATGAAAGTCTTGCCCGAGACTTCGTTCCTCGGGTCGAACGGTCTCGAATTCTCCTCGAAGAAGTGAGTGCGTGAGTCTTACCGATTCGTTATGATGGCGAAAACCGTTCACTCGAAGAGACACGCCCATGTCGCCCCCCGAGCCGAAGCGTCTGGATCAAACGCAAGATTGGATCGCACCGTCCGATGCGTTGAACCAGACGCAGGAATACATCCCAGACGGTGTCGCGCCCGCACCGCAACACAAGCCCCCAACGAAAGTCCTCGTTAGCACGCTCGGCGATTTTCGCCTCATTGGCAAGCTCGGCGAAGGTGGCATGGGAACGGTGTTCAAAGCGATTCAAATTAGCCGCAACCGCATCGTTGCCCTGAAAGTGATGTCGAAGGAACTCGGCGCGAAAGCGAGTTTCGTCGAGCGATTCCACCGCGAAGTTCGGATCATGGGGAAGCTCGATCACACGAATATCGTGAGGCTGATCGCGGCTGGCGAGGCACACGGTTTCATCTTTCTCGCGATGGAACTCCTCGAAGGTGGCACAGTTGGCACGTGGCTCGGCAAGCTCGGTCGGTTCACCGTTCCGGATGCCGCACTCATTGCGAAATCGTGTGGCATGGCACTGCAATATGCACACGAATCGGGGTTGATCCATCGCGATGTTAAGCCGGACAACTTGCTAATTTCCAAAGCCGGGATCGTCAAACTCGCCGACCTCGGCTTGGCGAAATCCGACGACGATGCGGACGTCGGACTGACGCGAACCGGCATCGGTATCGGCACGCCGCTCTATGCGGCACCCGAACAAGTCCGCGACGCAAAACACGTCGATCCGCGTTGCGATTTGTACGCGCTCGGTTGTTTGCTCTACCACTGCCTAACGGGAATCACGCCGTTCCCGGCCACGGACATGTTGACGCTGATTAAAGCGAAAGAAAAGGGAACGTACGTGACGGCCAGCATCGTCAACAAGCGAATCCCACCCGCACTCGATCGCATTCTCTCGCGACTACTCGCCAAGCTGCCCGACCACCGCTACCCATCGGCGGTGGAGTTTCTGCAGGAACTCGAGTTCGCCGGTTTAGCCGGAGAAGAACTGAGCTTCTTGACGTGATGACACTCGGTTAAAGGTGCTTCAAATACAACGTCATTCTTACCAGCCTACTTGTCCTCGTCGCGTTTGTTCTTGGCGGCGGCTTCGGCGAACTTCTTTTGCGCTTCGGTGTACGCGGAGGGTGCGAACGCGGAGCCGGCGGAGTTCGGGTTCGCGCTCGAGGCGTCTTTGCGAGTCTCGACTTTGGTCGTGCCATCGACGCGCTGTTTCGCAACGGGGTTGGCTTTCCCCGCCACCGTTGGCGCATCGTTCGTAGCCTGGGCTTCGCGGTCTTGCAGCATCTTCTCGTAGCCTTCGAGGAATCGCTGATACTCTTCCTCGGTGTAGCCGAGTTTCTTCTTCATCTCCGCATTGAGTTTGTTCTTTTTAAGCGTCTCCAATTGCAGCTGGGCGGACTTCTTTTTGAACTCCGGATTCTCTTCGAGTGGCTTCGAGAGGTTATCCGTCGTGCCTGCGATATTGCCATCGCGGCGCGGGTCGCGTTGCGGGTCATTTTGTGGCGAACCCGGCTTTTGTTGCGGGGGGTTCTGCTGCTTTTTGGCCATCTCTTCCAGTTGTTTTTTGGCTTGCTCGGGCGTTTGCGGTTTGCCTTCCTCGTTCTGTTTTTGCAGCTGTTCGCGGGCGTCTTTGCCGATCTTCTCGTCGAGCTTCTTTTCCACCTGTTTGCGTTTCTCCTCGTCCGGCGATTTCAAATCCTCGGCATCCTTCGCAAGCTCTTCGGCTTCTTGTGGTGACATCGGCTTGTCAGCGGGTTGGCCATTTTGGTTGTCCTTGTTTTGCTTGGCCTTCTCGGCTTTCTCGGCTTCTTTTTGAAGCTTCTCTTGTGCGGCTTTCTGCTTCACCGCATCGCCCGATTTCAGATCCTTCTCCGCTTGCTCACGCGCCGGTTTACCGACCTTCTCGTCGAGTTTGTCGCGCGCGGCTTGTTTCTTTTTCTCGTCGTTACCGGCCAAGTCCTTTACCGCGTCCTGAATCTCCTTCGCGTCCGCTTTACGTTGCTCTTCGGACTTGGCGTTGTCTGGCTTCTCCGCGTTCTTTGCGGCTTTCTCGGCTTCTTTTTGCAGCTTCTCTTCTGCGGCTTTCTGCTTGTCCACATCGCCGAATTTCAGATCCTTCTCCGCTTGCTCGCGAGCCGTTTTGCCGACCTTCTCGTCGAGTTTATTGCGTGCGGCTTGCTTCTTTTTCTCGTCGTTGCCCGCCAAGTCTTTCGCGGCGTCTTGAATCTCCTTCGCATCCGCTTTGCGTTGCTCTTCGGATTTGGCGTTGTCTGGCTTCTGGTCCGATGCGGGCGTTTTCTTTGCGGCGCTTCGGTCCGGTTCGGCTTTACCCTTCTCCTTGGGTTTGGCCGCATTGTTCATCGGGTCGCCATCGCCCGCTGTCGGTTCGCCCATCGGCTTGCTGTCGGCCTTGGCGTCCGGATCGGGCTTCGATGCCTTTTTGGCGTTCGCGGGTGGCGTCGGTTTCTGTTCGCGACCGGTACCGGCTTTCTCGTCCTTCGACTCATCCGTACCTTGTTGCGAAGGCTCTTCGGACTTCTTACCCTCGGCGGGTTTGGTCTGGCCGTCCTTCTTGGCCTCGGCTGGCTTGGTTGTGTTTTTTTGCTCGGGCATCGGCTCGCCGGGCTTCGCATCGGGTTGCGGTTTGCCGTCCGCGCCCTTCGGTTCGCCGGGCTTATCTTCCGGTTTCACTTCGGGTTTCTCGCCTGCTTCTGGCTTCATCGGCTCGGGTTTCGGCGTCGGCTTCTCGCTGCCCGCATTCCCGCCCAGTGGCGGTTCCTTTTCCTGCGGACTGGCCTCGGGCTTCTCTCCCGCCATCGGCTTCGGCTCCGATGTCGGCTGCGGTTTCTGCGGCGCACCCGCGCCTTTCTCAGCACCCGCCATCGGTTCCTTCTCGCCCTTTTTGTCCTCACCTGCAACACCGTCTTCGGGCTTGGGCTTCGGTTTCTTCTCGGCGGCGGGAGTCTTTGAATCGGCTTCTGGTTGATCGTTCGGCTTCGCGTCGCCGGGCTTTTTGGCTTGCTCGTCGATCTCTTTCTGAATGCGGTCGGCCTCGCGTTGAAGGTCTTCTTCGCCTTTTTTGGGCTTCGGCGCAGTCTTATCCTTTGTACCCTTTTGCTCGGGCGTGTCGGTCATCGGTTGATCGCCCGACGGCGCACCCTCCGGCTTGGCAGCGCCCTTGTCCATCGGCATCGGCGGGGTCTTGTCGTCCGCTTTCATCGGTGGCATCGGCGCGCCTTTCGCGCTTTCGCCCTTCATCGGATTCGCATCGCCTTTTTCTGCTTTTTCGCCCGGTTTCGGCTCGCCCTTTTGGTTGGGGTCTGGCTGGCCTTCGCCCTTCTCACCGGGTTCGCCATCTTCTTTCTTTTCCTGCTTGTTGTCCGGATCCTTCTGCTGTTCTTCCTTCTTTTCTTTCTTTTCGTTCTTGTTCTCGGGTCGCTTTTCCGCGTCGCGTTTTTGTTGCTCTTGCTTTTGTTGGTTGGCTTCGTCTTTTTGGCGATTCTCGGCTTGCTGTTTGAGTTCGTCTTTCTGCATCGGCTCTTTCTTCGCCGCCATCAGTTTCACTTTCTTCACGAGCGACTTGCCGACGTTCGCCTTCGGCACGGTGCAGTTGTCGCTCACTTCGAGCCAGTATTCGACGACCATGCCTTCGTTCAACGTGACGGCCTTGCCGGAATCGTCTTTCGCGTCGGTCAGCGCGAAGGAATCTTTGTAAATCACTTCTCTCGGGAAGGTGCCGTCGGCTTCGCGCTGGAACGACTTCCCTTTCAGAAATGGCTTCGCAGCCAGTAGATAACTCGGTTTCTCTGGGGCATCTGCGATCCGGAGCCGCAGCGTGGCTTTGTCGATCCCGAAGTCGTCGCCGAGCAGGCCATCGACCTTGAGGAGGCCGTTGGTGGGCAGCGTAATTTCTTCCTCTTTCGGGTCGGTAATGATCGCGGTGGGCGGTTGATCGACCTGCACGCGGATGGCGTACGGCGGCGCGTCGTTGTTCGCTTCGTCGGTCGTGGAATGAAACAGCAACCGGTAACTGCCCTCCTTGTCGAGTGTCATTTTCACGCGAAGTGTGTCGCGACTCTCGCCTAAAATTTCACCGTTGATCGGTTGCGCGATGCCCATCAAAATGGCACGACCGTCTTTCAACTCGCGGTTTGCTTTCGCGGTGATCGTGACGATCGTGCCGCGATACGCTTCGATGTGCGGATCTTTGCTCGTATCCGATTTCATCCGCAAGTATGCGGGGTATTCGTACTTCACATCGAACTCGGTGAACATCGGCTTGGGCCGTACGGTGACGCGATATTCGTTCGTGACCGCATCGCCACCGGCGACGCGATACCAGAAGCCGTTTTGCACGAGATACTCGGGAATTCGCACGGTCCAGTCGCGGTTGCTCGTCGTTTGTTCGAGTGCGATTTCCTCGTAATTCGGATCGGCGGGATTGTGCCGAAGTTGAACGCGCAGTCGGTCGGGGCTGTCCGCGTTTGGGATTCGCCCTTCGATCGCGACGCTGATCATCAACGGTTGCCCGGCGGTGATCGTCAAATCGCCGTCCTTGGGTTCGACGAGGCGAATCTGCGTGCGAGTTGCGATTGTCGATGCAGATGCAAACGGATTCCATGCGCGATGGAACAGCGACAGGAACACGCTCGGCTTGAAGATCAAAAACCAGATCGCCAGCACGACGACCAACGTGCCGACCGCGCCGCCGAGCCAGAGCAACCGCTTCGATTCGCCCGCGCGATCGAGGTCGGCTTCCTTCATCTGCTTGGCGGCCTTCGCGGTCACAACGGCACGCACGCCTTCGGAGAGATCTTTGTCTTGCAAGTCCACCCAGTTCACGATGCTGTTTTTCGCGTCGGCAACGGTGTCTTCGACTTGTTTGGCAGCATAAAGTGGATTGACCGCACGACGCCAGGGGCGGATGACGAGGTAATAACTCGCAGCCGCCAAACTGCCGATTAGCCCGATGATGCCGATTTGGCGAACCCACGAAGGGAGATCGAGCCAGCGATCGAACGCGATCACCACGGCGAAATATCCGAGCGCGATCGCCGCCACGGTGAGGATGCCACAAAACAGATCGTGCGTGCGAATGCGCCGCGTCGCAACGGCAAGCTGCCGATCGATCTCGGTGTCTTGTTTTGATGCTAGTGAGATTTTCGGCGAAACGGCGGTGGGCATGAGATCGACTCCCGTAGAAGCGCGCGAAATGTCCGCGTAGCCTCTAGTACCATACTAGTCGATTGCTTTCTATGGGGCGAACCCCGACTGGCGGATGTTACGCGCGCGTGACATCCTGCGATCCTAACAAAACAGACATGCGTTTTGCGTGCGAAGTCTTACAATAGCGTCGTTGCCGCCTGGGTTAGGGGAATGCCATGTTCGTCGGCCAAAAAATTGGTCCGTTTAACGTCGAAAAAGAACTCGGTAGCGGTGCCATGGGTACCGTTTACCGCGCCCGCTACGACAAGGATGGCAAGGAGCGAACGGTTGCGATCAAGATCATCGCGCTCGGGTTGCTCGGCAACGAAGGCGCGATGGCTCGCTTCGAGCGGGAAGCAAACATTTTGAAGCAACTTCGGCACCCGCATATCGTTCGTTTATTTGCAACGGGAAAGTACAAGAACACGCCGTTCATTGCGATGGAATTCGTCGATGGCGAACCGCTCGACCGCATCCTCACGCGTCGCGGTCGCCTCGGTTGGGAAGAAGCCGTTGGCTATGCGAAACAACTTTGTGAGGCGCTCCAATATGCACACGAAAAAGGCATTATCCACCGCGATTTGAAGCCGTCGAACTTGATGATTACGCCCGATGGCATCTTGAAACTCACCGATTTCGGCATCGCGAAAGACACCGACGTGACGGCACTCACAGGAGCGAATAGCACGATCGGCACGGCAGCGTATATGTCGCCGGAGCAGTGTAAGGGCGATAAAAATCTGACGAACAAATCCGATCTGTACTCGCTTGGGATCGTGATGTACGAACTCATCACGGGCAAGAAGCCGTTCGTGTCCGATACGACGATCGACATGTTTTTGAAGCACGTCCACGAAATTCCACCGCGGCCGAGTCGGTTCATAGCCGACGTGCCCGTTTGGTTGGACAACATGATTATGTTCCTCATCGAGAAGGACAAAGACAAACGGCCGATGGATGCCGACACCGTTCGCAAGATGCTGGAGGATATCGAAGAGAAAGTGCAAAACTTGCAAAGTGCGGGCGAAGAAGTCGCGAACGCACGGCGAATGGATCGGCCAATCAACGGTGGCGCACTCGATGCCGACGACCTGGCGGCAGCGCGTTCGATGAAGGCGGCAAAGTCCGGCAAGAAGGTCAAAAAGAAAAAGTCGAAGCCGATGATGCAACGAACGTGGGTGCGTGCGTTGCCGCTGGCGTTGGGTTTATTCGCGGTGGTCGGCGGCGCGTACTACGTGCTGAAACCACCGAGCCAAGCCGATGTTTTCAAGCGAGTGGAAAATGCGGGTACGCCCGACGACCGCATCAGTATGGCCAAGAAATACCTCGATAGTTACGGCAGCCAAAACGACGAAGATACCGGCAAAGTGAAGGAACTGTACCGCAAGGCGCTCGGGGAAAAGCTCCAAGCGGTGCTCGAACTGCGCTTCCGCAAAGCGAAAATTACCACCGCGATGGACGACGAAGACGGCGAGGCATTCAAGGCCGCGTGGTCTGCGATGGAAGCCGAACAGAAGGGCGAACTCACGACCGCATCGGCACTTTGGGGCAAGGTGAAAAGCCGTGCGCCGGATGCGAAAGACAAGTACACCGAGGGTTGGGCGTGGCTGGCCGAACATCGCGCGAGTGCGATCAAAGACGTCGATCGTCAAGCGAGCGTTCTAAAGGAAGAATTGATTCGCAGCGAGATCAACGAAACCGCTTGGAAGTACGACCCGCTCGCACCGGAATGGATCGTCAAACGCGCCATCCGCCTCGGTGCAGCCGGTGGGTTGCCACCGCCACCCGGATCGCAAGAATCGGACCGCAAACTGCCACCGCGTATCGTCGATAAAGCGAAGGTGCGCAAAACGTGGGGGATGCTCGCGGACCTGACGAAGGATAAATCCGAGCACCACATCTGGTACATGCTGGCCGTGCGCGAACGCGATGGCCTGAAAGACATCGCGACCGAAGAAGCTGTCGTAACGCGGAAAAAGATTTTCGCCGATCAGTTAGCCGGACTAAAAATCGAATGGCAGCGCGTCGTCGGCGACTCGGAAGCGCGTGCCGAGAAACGCGATTGCCGCAACCGCTGCCGCGATCTCATCGAGCTTTACGACGACGAAACCGACGATCAGATCAAGAAGGAAATCGATGCGGTGAAGTTGTTGCTCATCGAAATGGATAAATCCAAGTCCGGTTGACGATCCGCATTTGAAACTCACCTGGGAGCGAATGATATGTCTCTGCCGAGTGGCAAACTCCGCCCGAATAGTGCGGCGGCTTTTGCGAAAGCGCAAACTCGAATTCCGGGTGGAGTCAACAGCCCCGCACGGGCGTTCGGCGGTGTGGGTGGAAGTCCGATCTTTATCGCGCGGGCCGAGGGGCCATATCTCTACGATGTCGATGGCAACCGCTACTTGGACTTTATCGGTTCGTGGGGGCCGATGATTCTCGGCCATTCGCACCCGGCGGTCGTCGAAGCCGTCATCGCCGCGATCCACGATGGTTCGAGTTACGGCGCGCCGTGCGAACGCGAAACCGAACTTGCCGAGATGGTTTGCGAAGCGATCCCTTCAGTCGAGATGGTGCGGTTCGTTTCGAGTGGCACCGAAGCCGCGATGAGCGCGATTCGCCTCGCACGCGGTTGGAAGGGCCGCGATCTCATCGTCAAGTTCGCCGGGTGCTATCACGGCCACGTCGATGCCTTGCTCGTCTCGGCCGGTTCGAGTGCGCTCACCCTCGGCGTGCCGAATAGTCCGGGTATCCCCAAAGGTTGCACGCAAGATACGATCGTGCTGCGCTACAACGACACGCAGCAACTCGCCGAACTTTTCGCGGCGAAGGGCGATCAAATTGCCGGTGTGATGCTCGAACCTGTCGTCGGCAACATGGGGTTGGTCCCTCCGTCGGTCGAGTTTCGCCGCGAACTGCGCCGCTTAACGCACCATCACGGCACCGCACTGATTTACGACGAAGTCATGACCGGTTTCCGGCTCTCTTACGGCGGCGCGCAAGTGCTCCTCGGCGACGAACCCGACGTGACGGCGCTCGGCAAAATTATCGGCGGCGGTTACCCCGTCGGAGCGTATGGCGGTCGTGCGGACATCATGAAATTCATCATGCCCGCCGGTCCCGTGTTCCAAGCCGGCACGCTCAGCGGCAACCCCATCGCGATGGCGGCCGGTATCGCGACGCTGAGGGAATTGAAGCAAAACCCACCGTACGCACGCCTCGATCAACTCGGCCAACGCATCGAAACCGGGTTGAACCACGCCGCCACCGAGTGCGGGATCCCGCACCGCATCAACCGCGTCGGCAGCATGTGGACGCTGTTCTTCACGGATCGCGATGTCACCGACTTCGATACGGCCGTACTCAGCGATAAAGCGAAATTCGCACGGTTTTTCTGGGAAATGATGGATCGTGGGTTCTACCTTCCCTGTAGCCAATACGAGGCCGCGTTTCTTTCTGCCGCAATGACCGACGCACAGATTGCGGAAATGCTGATCGCAGCGAAGGAATCGCTACACGCCATTTCCTAAGGCCGGTAGAGCGTCTGAGAAAGTAGAACGAACTATTACTGGCAAATGGAATTGCTGCGGTAATAATCGCACAGATGTCACAAAATTTATATGAGGATTTATCATGACAATACGCTTTATGCACTTAATTGTGTCATTGATGCTTTCTACTCTCGCATGGTGCGATATTAGTAAAAGCGTCACGAGATTATCTTTAACTGCTTTAAGTATTACTGGCATTGTTAGTTTTGTTCAATGTACTCAGCTGCTGTATACTGCTGCAAGTTCCGATGATCTTGTGTCGGAAACTTCTAAAGAGTTAATTCTTGGCTCGATACAACGTACTGATCTGCTGTTATTAATGAAGAATGTGAACTGGAACATTCCATCGCATGCTATTGCTGCAATCGACATACTTAGTCTATATCCAATGCATTCAGAATACAAAGACATTTTTCTGGCTATAATTTCCGCGAACAATAGTCATGATGTTTCGTATGAGGCTCTTAATGAAATGAATACACTATGCCTCCATCGCACTAAGGCATTCGTATCAATATACAACTATAATCGCCATAGTGCGCCTGAAATCAAAGTTGCAGCATTAGAACATATTATAAAATACCCTGCTTTTGGATTCACGTTTCAGAACAGTGTTGAATGGCAGATGAGTCAAGTCCAGAATACAATTCTGCTTAGTAGATTAGTTGATCTTGCCTGTGAAAACAAATTTAACTCGCCATCGATAATACATCTGTGCGGAACGTTTTTGCATTCGGATTATTCGCGAAGCGAAACATTGCAGTTTTCTGCTCTCGAACTAATAACACAAATTGGTAAAAAGGCAGTTGTGCTGAAAGACAAAGTCTGCATAGTATCCAAATCTAAATCCATCAGATTAAGAAAAGCTGCTGAACGTGCTTTGATCTCAATTTCTACTGAATAACTCGCATGTCGCGCAACTACGGTGGAAAGATCGTCACGCAGGTGCAGCGGCAGTTGAACGGGTTAGGCCGGGTTAGGCCAACTGACACGCGAGTGGCAGTCATACAGCGGCGCGGTGAATACGTCGACGTCGACGACGCCGAGCGTGCAGTATGCGTATTCAGAAATGGCGAGTGAGGCCAATCACTCGCGGCTGACGAGCATGACGTATCCGAGCGGATTTGTGGTAACATACAACTACACCAGCGGCTTAAATGGAAATATCAGTCGATTGAGTTCACTGAGCGATTCGACAGGAACGCTCGAAAATTACGATTACCTCGGCTTGGGCACCGTCATGCGAAGAAGCCATCCACAACCTGATGTTGACTTGACGTTCATGGGCACTGGCCCTGGTTCGGGTGGCGACCAGTACGTTGGGCTGGATTCATTCGGTCGGGTCATCGATCAGAACTGGAAGAAGGGTTCATCGAGCACGGATCGCTTCACCTATACCTATGACCGCAATGGCAACCGTTTGACTAAGCGAAGATAAGATTTTAACTGCAAATGGCACAGAGAACGCGGAGATAAGAAAAGAGAAAAGAGTTTTTGGACATGATGTACAAGATGAAACAGGATTGAAAAACTCCTTATTATTATAAAGCCTAATCCTACTAATCTTGTTTGTCCTGTCGAAACAAGGTTTGGTACCTCAGCGTATTCTGTGCCCTCTGTTGTTAAAATTCGGTTCTAGAATTTATCGGTGATCGATTGTCACCTCCATCACAACGACAAATACCGAGGCTATCGTGGTGCCAAAATCGCGCGTTCGCAAGTGGTTGCCGATTGTTCTCTTGATTGCCATCGTCGGAGTGGGCGTTTCCTTGCTTCTGAAACGCTTCCCGAACTGGGCGGATAGCGAATCGTTCGATGCGGCGCAGGCGGCGAAACTTCAAGTGGCGAACCTGTCTGCGCCCGTTGCAAGTGTCTCCGATTCGTGGCCGCAGTGGCGCGGGCCGACCCGCGATGGCCGTGCCGCCACGACGGCGATCCGCACCGATTGGGCGACGAATCCACCGAAGTTAGCGTGGTCGACGCCGCTCGGTGGTGGCTATTCGACGTTCGCGATCGTCGATGGCCGCGCGTATACGCAAGACTACGCGAGCAACAGCGAAGGCGTGGTTTGCCTCGATGCGAAATCGGGCCGCAAGATCTGGGAGCATCGTTACGCGGTCGATTATTCGCCGCTTCGCATGGGCTATGCCGCCGGTCCGCGTGCGACGCCAACGGTGAGCGATGGCCGCATCTATACCGTCGGTGCCACGGGCGTGTTTCTCTGCCTGGAAGCGAACGGCGATACGCCGAAAGAAATCTGGCGACACGACTTGCTCAAGGAATTTCGCGCACCGATCCCAAGCTGGGGCGTCGCCTGTTCGCCGCTCATTTCGGGCGATCTCGTCATCGTTCAACCCGGTGGCAAAGACGGTTCCGTCGCAGCCTTTCATAAAATCAGTGGCGAACTCCGCTGGAAAACGGGCAATAATCCGAACGGTTACAGTTCCCCCGTCGAAGCGACGATCGCGGGCGTCCGGCAAATCGTTGCCGTCACCGGCGATGCCGTGCTCGGGATTCGTCCGGACGATGGCCAGCTACTTTGGTCGCACGACTGGCGGACGCAGAACAACGGCAACGCCGCCACGCCACTCGTAGTGAACGACTGGATTTTCATTTCGTCGAACTACGGCAAAGGTTGCACACTGTTACACATTGAGCCATCCGGCGATGGATTCACTGCGAATCCTGTTTACTTCCGCAAAGGTCGTGGGATGCAGAACCACCATTCGACGAGCGTTCACCGCGACGGGTACATCTACGGTTTCGACAACGACACACTGACGTGCCTGAACTTGCGCACCGGCGAAGTGCAACCCGATTGGAACGGCCAGCGAACGCCCGATGGCAAACGCATCGATAAAGGCAGCCTCATCCTCACCGATAAATTTCTCATCGGCATGACGCAAACTGGCAACCTGTTCCTCGCCGAAGCCACCCCCGAACGCTTTCAGTTTCACGGGATGATTGAAAGCGTCCTCAGCGGCAACGAATGCTGGGCCAGCCCCGTACTGTTAGGCAGCCATCTCTATCTGCGCGACGCCACGAAAGCGGTCTGTTGGAAGTTGGCGGAGTAACGAGCCACCGGGTTAATCCCTATCGCGTTCGGCACGATATTTGCGCGTTGCGCGAGGGTGAGGCCTCCGTTTAATGTACGGCTTCTCTTACCGGGAGTGCCGACA
>JAYVXI010000051.1:0-7759 GCA_043785305.1 Limnoglobus sp.
GGCGAACGGTACGCTCGTCGCCTTGTAGATTTTCTCCCACTCGCCTTCGTCGATCTCGGCTTTGAGGGCTTTCTTGAGCTTCTCGTACGGTTCTTGCGATCCGAGGAAGTAGACGTGCCGCACGAAGAAACTCTTGCCGTCGTATTCGGTGTCGATGAACCACGTTGCGATTTCTTCCGGCCCACTCGAACGAATCTCGCCGGTCGTCGGGTCGAACACATCGACGCCTTTCACGGTCACGGTGTACTTGTTGTCCTTGCCTTTATTCAGTTCGATGTCCGGTTCGCCGAAGACCATAAACAAGTTCCCGGCCCGGTTTTCTTGAGCAACTCGTCGCCCATGCTGAGGTCCGGGTTCATCCGTACCAGTAGCAGTTTCATCTTCCCGACTTGCCGTTCGACGTCGCGCCCTTCCTCCCAGACGTGCGGATCGAAGGCGAAGCCGCAGACCAGCACGGCTTTGTAACTCATGGAGAAGCTGTTAGACTCAGTGTGACCATTTGAACTTCCTGCGAGAGAAACCATTATGGGTTTGATCCGAATTGCACTCGGAAACGTGTACGGGGTCATCGTCCTCGCACTGTTTATCGCTATCCTCGGTAGCGTGGCACTCCTTTCCATTCCGGTCGATATTTTGCCGCAGTTCAAGTCGCCGGCGGTCCAAGTTTTGACCTTTTACAACGGGATGCCGGCGCGGTCGATGGAGCGGACGATTACCGACCGCGTCGAGCGTTGGGTGAACCAAGCCCCTGGCGTGTCTAGTGTCGAATCTCGCTCGGTATCCGGCGTGAGCGTCGTCAAGCTGTACTTCCAAGACGACATCGACCCGAGTACCGCACTGACGCAGACGAACTCGCTCACGGGCGCGGCGATGCCGTACCTGCCAACGAATACTCTCCCGCCAGTCTCACTGCCGTTCGATCCGACCGGAACTATCCCGCTCGGGGTGCTCACGGTAAGCAATCCGAACATGTCCGAACAGGCGGTCAAAGACTTGGCCCGCGTCGAGGTACGCAACCGGCTCGGCGGCGTACGCGGCTGCGTCGCGCCGGTCGTCGTCGGTGGCAAAGACCGCCGCATCATGGTCTACCTCGATCATCAGAAGTTGGAAGCCCGTAACTTATCGCCGGTCGATGTCGTGAAGGCGCTCGACCAGGGCAACCTGATGGTGTCGCCGGGCACGGCGTACATCGGCGACAATCAGATCGCGCTCGACACGAACGCGATGCTGCGGACCGTCGAGGACATCGGCGACATCCCCATCGTGTTTGAACCGGACCGGCATATTCTGTTACGTGATGTTTCCACGACACTCGACGACGCCGTGATCCAGAAGTCGCGAGTGCGGGTGAACGGTAAGCAGCAAGTGTTCGTGCCGATCTACCGCCAGCAGGGGGCGAGTAGCCTCAACGTGGCGGAAGGGGTCAAAAGTGCGATTCCGGAAATGGAGAGCGAACTCCCCGATGGGACTAAGCTCGAATTCGTGATCGACCAGACGGAATACGTGCGGAAGGCCATCGAAAGCCTCGTTCACGAAGGCTTCATCGGTGCGATTCTCGTTTCGATTATGATCCTCGTCTTTCTGGGCAACTGGCGAATGACGGTGATCGCCACAATCGCGCTACCGCTGTCGATTCTCGGGGCCATCATTGGGCTGAAGGCGACGGGTAACACCATCAACGTGATGACGCTCGGCGGGTTGTTCCTCGCCATCGGGCCGCTGGTGGACAACGTCATCGTGGTGCTGGAGAATATCCATCGACACATGGGGATGGGCAAATCGGCGTTCCAAGCCTCCCTCGATGCGACGAGCGAACTGACCATGCCCGTAGTGGTTGCGACACTCGCGCTCATCATCGTGCTTTGCCCGGTGGCCCTCACGCCAGGGGTCGGCGGGTTCCTGTTCAAGCCGCTCACGTTGGCCGTCGGGTTCGCAATGCTGTTTTCATTCGTGCTCAGTTGGACCTTCGTACCATCGCTCTGTTCCAAAATGCTGCGGGGTCACGGCCAACACGGCCACGGCCATAAGGGGGAACACCGGCGCGACCACCACCGCGAACCGGAAACGCCAGGCTTCTTCGGGCGAAGCTATCAGAAGATCGATAACTTCCTCACTCGCTTGACCCGGCTCTATTCGGGAATGCTCGCTTGGGCACTTGCCCGACGTTTCCTCGTCCTCGGGATGATCGCCCTCCTGTTCGTCGGCTCGCTGGGGCTGTTGAAATTCATTGGCCAGGAGTTTTTCCCTGCAGTCGATGCCGGACAGATCACGATTCAAGTACGCGCCCCATCGAATCTGCGGCTCGATGCGACCGAACGCCGGATCGTCGATGTCGAGAAGGCAATCGCCGATACGGTTCCACCGGACGAATTGCAAATGGTGGTTTCCGAGATTGGCTTGAACAACGACTGGAGCGCCGCCTATTCGCAGAATGCCGGGCAACAAGATACGGTCATCCGGCTCCAACTCACGCCGGAGCGAACCAAGTCCGCGCAGGAATACGCGGTCGTGTTGCGGAAGGCATTTGCGGACAACCCGGATTTCGCCGATCTCGAGTTTAGCTTCGACACGGGTGGCATGGTATCTGCCGCGTTGAACTTCGGTGCCTCGTCGCCCATCGATATTCAAATTACCGGCGGTACGCCAGAACAGAAATTGGAACTCGCCCAACAGGTGCGTGCCACGGTAAAAGGCGTGCCAGGTGCGGCCGATGTACGCGTACTCCAGCGGAACGATGCCCCGTATCTGGTCATCGAGATCAATCGTGAGGCCGCGGCTACCATCGGCCTTTCGGCGCGAGACGTCGTTATGCAGGTGGTAACCGCGATGAACTCGAGCATCGCCTTGACGCGGAACTTCTGGATCGATCCGAAGAGCGGCAATCAGTATTTCATCGCCGTGCAATACCCGGACGACCCATCGTTCCGCATCAACGACTTGAAGAACATGTTCGCTACTGGCACCAACCAGAAATCGCCGGTGCGGCTCAACTCGCTCGTCACCATACGCGAATCGACGCAGCCAGTCGAATTCAACCACGTCGGTTTGAAGCGGATCGTGGATGTCCTGGTCAACACCGAGAACCGCGACATCGGCGGCGTCGCGTCGGACATCGAGAAGAAGTTGAAGCCGATCGTCGTGCCGAAGGGGCTGAAGATTGAGATGAAAGGCGAATACGCTCGCATGACCGAGTCGTTCCAAAGCCTCGGCGTCGGGTTGGCTCTCGCTTCGGTGCTAGTTTACTTGCTCATGGTGCCGCTCATGCGCTCTTTCGTTATGCCGACGATCATCATGGCGGCCGTGCCGCTCGGGCTGATCGGCGTTCTCACGATGCTCTGGGCGTCGAAGACGACGCTCAACGTGCAGTCCGAAATGGGCGTGATCTTCCTCGTCGGCATCATCGTCTCGCAAGGGGTGCTGCTGATCGACTATGCGAACCAACTGCGGAAGCAGGGGAAACCGGTCCGCGAAGCGATCGCCGAAGCGGCCAGCACGAGGTTCCGACCGATCCTCATGACGTTCCTCGCCACATTCCTCGATCTCCTGCCGATGGCACTCGGGCTCGGGCGCGGTAGCGAATCGTTGACGCCCCTCGCGAGGGCCGTGGTCGGCGGGTTGCTGACGAGTACGGCCCTCACGCTGTTCGTGGTGCCGATTTTGTTCACCTTGTTGATCCGCGATAAACACCACACGCACCATCGCGAAGACACCGTCCCGCTGACACTCGCCCCCTAAATGGAGCCGAATATGGATCATCTGCATCCGCAGGTTGCCCCGACACGCGGCAAAAATCGCTGGAGAATGCTACTTCCGGTGGTTGTCCTTTTGATATTCGGTACCGTGGCCATCGCCGGCGTGGTTGCGGGTTTGATCCCCAATCCGCTCGTTTCGGGTTCCGCGAAAGCTGCGATCGGTACATCCGCAGAAGCGATACCGACCGTGAAAGCCGTTCGCCCGAAGCGAGAATCGTCGGTAGCAATCACGGTCGATCAAATCGCGATGGTAGAGCCGTACTACCGCGCGGATCTGCGGGCGAGGGCGTCGGGCACCGTGAAGTCGGTCCTTCACGACATTGGCGACAAGGTGAAGAAAGGCGAAGTTCTCGTCGTTATCGACGTGCCAGAATCGGATCAGGATGTCGCCCGCAGCGAAGCGATGATCCTGCAACGGAAGCAAGAACTCCGGGTTTCCGACGCCAAGCTGAAGGACGCGAAGGCGGCTAAAGACGTGTCGGCGGCGACCATCAAGCAACGCGAAGCGGAAGTGGAGGGTGCGACTGCGACTCGCGACCTCAAGAAGCGGAAATTCGCGCGGTTCCAGGAACTCGCAGCCAAAGGTTCGGTCGTCGGCAGTTTGGTCGAAGAAGAAGAACGCGATTTCCTTTCGAGCGAGGCCGTCGTGACTTCCACCAAAGCGAACGTGGAACGCGCCCGTGCCGATTATGTCGAATCGGAGTCAAAGATCGAGGCAGCGGCGGCCGATATAGATCTCAAGAAGGCCCAAATCGAAGTCGCGCGAAAGGATCTCGATCGGGCGAAAGCGGTGGCCGACTACGCAAAGATTGTTGCCCCATTCGATGGGGTGGTCGTCCGGCGAACGATCGATCCAGGATCGTTCGTGCAAAACGCTACGACGGGGACGAGCGATGCGCTCCTTTCCATTGCGAAAGTCGATGTCGTCACGCTCGTAGCCAAATTCCCAGACTCGGTTGCGTCTTTGATCGATTTGAAGTCCAAAGCAATTGTGACCGTCGACGATTTGCCCGGTGTGTCGATCTCTGCGATCGTCAGTCGCTTCGCACCGACCGTCCAGAATGCGGATCGCACGATGCAAGTCGAAGTCGATCTGTTCAACGGCGACGAAGTCGAATACCGGCGGCTCGCCGAAACGATCCGAGTCGGGGGGTCGGAACGTCAAGCGAAAGGCATCCACGATTTGTTGCCCGCTCGGGCATTTCCCGTAGATGCCCCGAAAGCGCGGAGACTGTTACCGGGGATGACGGCGACAATCAAGCTGACCATCGGCGGGTTCGGCGATTCCTTCGTACTGCCGAGCATCGCGGTGTATTCGCGGAGCGGGACGAGTTACATCCTCCTCGTACAGAATGGCAAGACGAAGCAGGTGCCGGTGCGCGTGCAGGTGAACGACGGCAAAACGGTGCGACTCGCGGTGATCGAGAAGCGAAAGAACGCCGACGGGAGTAGCCGAGACTTTCTCACCGATTTGACGGAAATAAGCGAAGTCGTGGTGGCCAGGCAACTCGAAGTCGGCGACGCGGCCAGTGTAAAAACCGCAATCGGCGATTGGTGATTCGTCCGCGATGGCAGGAGGCGCGATGAGATTTCGACGACGATTTTGGACCGTGAACATCGGCCCGACCGCGCTCGTTCTTGCCGGGTGTGCGACCACACACACGGTTCCCGTCGTCGAACGCGAAACGGCGAAATCTTCCATCATCGCCGCTATATCCGAGCCGAAGCCGGTCGTCGATACGGCCATTCGCCAAGCGGCTGCTCGAGAGAAAATCGAAGATTCGCCCATCGGTCGCGTTCGCCCCGCTTACGGCCAACTCGAGACGTTACCGATCGATCTACCCACCGTCATTCGTATGGTGGATCAAAACAGCCCGGCGATCGGCATTGCCCAAGCTCGCATCCGCGAAGCGCAAGCGCGACTCGCCGCCGCCAACGCGCAGTGGTTGCCGAACCTATCCGTCGGCTTCGCGTACAACCGCTTCGACGGCCAAACTCAGAACCAAAGAGGCGATGTCTTCGGCGTCTCAAGGGCCAATCTCTTCGGCGGTGGCGGTGCCGCACTGAACTTCGACGTCGCCGAAGCGATCTATGCCCCATTGATCGCTAAGCGGCTATCCAATGCCGCACAGTTGCATAGCGTAGCCGTCGTCCAATTCTCCGAACTCGAAGCGGTCACGGCTTACTTGGACCTCGTTCAAATTCACGCGCAACTCGCCATAAATGCCGACACTCTCACCCGCGCAGAAACGATGCTGACCGCAGCCCAGAACGCGAAAGAGGCCAAACTCGATCGCACGGCAGGCGATGTCAATCGCGCACAAACCGAAGTCCTTTTCCGCCGCGTCGAACGCATCGAGTTAGAAGGTCGGGTCGGAGCACTCAGCGCGCGGCTCGGCAAACTGCTATTGCTCCCGGCAACCGTACGCCTCGTCCCGGCGGAGGTCGCAATCGTCCCCGTGTCGCTCATCGATCCGACCGCAACGATCGACCAATTGATCGGCTTGGCAATCGACAACCGCCCCGATTTGGCAACGGATCGGGAACTCGTTGCGGCGGCGTGGGCACGAGTTCGCAAGCAAGAACTCGCGCCGCTCCTGCCGAAATTGACCATCGCGAACCAGACCGGCGGATACGGCGGTGGCGTAAACGACAAACTGCAAAACTTTAGCTCCCGCAACGCATTGAGCATGCAGTTGTATTGGGAAGTCAAGAACCTCGGATTCGGGAATCGGGCAGATGTCGCCGAGAGGCGGGCGACGCGGGACCAAGCCAGTTTGCAGTTGGTGGAAGACCGAGCGCGGGCCGTAGCGGAGATCGTCGAAGCGGCACAGATTGCCGCCGCAAGGTACGAATCGCTCGATTTGGCCGAACGTGCGGTGAAGGAAGCAACGGAACTGTATCGCATCAATAAAGAAGGCACACTCAACGTGATCGATGCGAAGAATTTGTTCGACGCGCTACGCCCTCTACAATCGATACAGGCTTTGAATCAAGCCCGGCAGAACTACCTCTCCGCGGTCGTCGACTTCAATCGCGCCCAATATCGGCTGTTCACTTTCATCGGAAATCCTCCGGGTTCGGTACCCGTACCTTAATTGGAGATGAACGTGAATGAAACGCCTACGAATGACCCACGCATACGGTTTGCCGCTGAGCGCACATTACTAGCTTGGGTCCGGACCGGATTGGCACTGATGGGTTTTGGGTTCGTGGTGGCCAAATTCGGGCTTTTCCTCAACCAACTCGCGTTCGTCCTACCGATGGATCACCCACATGCGAATACCGGCTGGTCTCTGCGATTTGGAATTGCGTTGGTTTTGTTCGGTGTCGTCGTGACTGTTTTATCTGCGGTTGAATTTCGAGCCATCGTACGACGCATCGATCGTGGTGAGCAGTATCTACCGTCGCGATGGTCACTGGGGTTAGTAGTCGCAGTCTTGTTGTCAGCCGTAGGAATGGCGATGATCACATATTTACTCTATTTGTAATCTCAACTTTTAACGGTAGTAGTGGTGCGTTTCATATTCAAAACGATAATTCCCCTGCGTTGTTCATTCTTTGCAAACCCGATTCGCCAGTCGATCGGCCGATCTTCGCCGTGCCGAGGTCGGCGCGGAGTTCGACCGGAACCAGATCGAGTTTCGTGTAGTAACTCTCGGGGTCCGAGGGCATCAGCACGCGCAACCGGTCGCGGATCGTGAGATTCGGAGCCACCAGCAGGAAGGCATCGGAGAAGCGCGTATCGTTCGTATAACGGCGTCGGTTGAGCGTCTGCCAGGCGATAATCATCCCCATCAGAACCGTTTTGCCGGTTCCCGTCGCCATCTTGCACGCCTGCCGAAACAGCGTCGTGCCAGACGCGATACTCGCATCCATCAGGATCGTATCGATGCGGATATTGCTCGGCGGTTCTTTGGTCACAACCTCCGCGATGTAGATGAGCGTTTCGAGGGCTTCAATCTGGCAGAAGAACAGCCGACGTTCCCGACCCGGCAGTTGCCAGT